>NZ_JBICVG010000014.1:0-229979 GCF_043198875.1 Streptomyces sp. NPDC048718 | reverse complement strand
TTCCCCGGCCCATTCCCCCATCGCCACACCAAAAGTCTGGCCCCACCGCTCACGCGGCGGGGCCAGAACCCCAAGATCTTCATGAACCTTCTAGGGGTGCCGGCCGGGCCCCGGCCGGCACCGCCGCGTCACACCGTCCATCCGCGCGCCTGCTCACATGGCGGGGTCGGGCTTCAGGACCGCGAAGGGGGCCCCGTAGGGGTCCGCGAGCCAGGCGATCCGGCCGACCTGCGGCTCGTCCGCCGGCGGCATCAGGACCGAACCGCCGCTCTCCAGTACCGAGGCGGCGATCCGGTCCGCGTCCTCCACCATGAAGTACGGGATCCAGCGGGACTTCTCCGCGCCGGGCTGGAGCGGTGCCACGCCGCCGAAGGTGGCGTCCTGGAGGTCTCCGTCGGCGGTCGAGATCACCCGGTAGGCCATGCCAGAGGCGTCCATCTCCTGCCAGCGCCAGCCGAACAGGGTGCCGTAGAAGGCGAGGGTGGACTCGGGGTCGGCGGTGTGCAGTTCGGTCCACAGCAGCGTGTGCTTGCGCGAGGTGCGCTCCAGGCCCGGCATCGTCCGCGGCTGCCACAGCGCGAAGTCCGCACCGCCGGGGTCGGTCAGGGCGGCCATCCGGCCCGCCTCCATGACGTCCTGCGGCGGCACCCGGACCCGGCCTCCGGCCTTGGCCGCCGCGCGGACCGTCGCGTCGGCGTCCGGAGTCTGGAAATAGACGTTCCAGGCGCTGTCCGCGCCCTCCTCGCCGAGCGGGCCGAGCGCGGCGACGATCTGGCCCTCCTGCTGGAAGAAGCCGTAGCCGCCCGTGTCGGGGCCGGCCGACACATAGTCCCAGTCGAAGACCCGGCCGTAGAACATGGCGGCACCCTTGGTGTCGGGGGTGCCGAGGTCGAGCCAGTCGGGGGAGCCGGTGGTGAAGTCCGTACCGAGCATGGGGTGAGTCCCGTCCTTCCGGAGTGGAGGGCCGTTCCGCGGAGAGCGCGATGGCGGGATTTTGGCCACTGTGTCCGATCTTCGCCCTCTCTCGTGCCCCGTGCAGCCCGACCGGCGGGGTTTCATCCGCCTGGCCGATCCCGGCCGGCCCCTGGCCGTGGTCGGGGTCCGGCCGAGTCGTGGCCGGGCCCCGTGCGTCAGGCCTCCCCGTGCCAGGGGGCTGTCCGGCGGAGCTTGGCCGGGGCCCTGATCCACCCGACAGCCCCTCCGGGCGATCAAGGTGCGGCTGAGACATGGCGGGATTGCGGACGGTCGCTTCAGCTTGAGGGCATGGCTGGCACGCGACGTCGTGTGTCAGGGTTGCGCGCATGGATTGGCAGTCTGAGGGCCCGGAACTCTGGGCGTTCCTGGAGCCCCTGCACCGCGGCGACATCCTGTCCGGCACCGTCGCGGCGATCGAACGGTTCGGCGTCTTCGTGGTGCTGGACGACGGGCCTGGCCACCCCACCCTGCCCGGTGTCGGGTTCATCGGTATCCCCGAACTGTCCTGGCGGCGCATCGATGTTCCCACCGATGTTGTTCGGGTTGGGCAGCGTGTCTCGTGCGAGTTCCTTGGGTCCGACACCTGCAACGCTGAGGCCGGACTGACTTTGAAGGCACTGGAGCCCGACCCCCTCCAGGCTTTCGCCGACCGCACAGTGGTGGGCCAGGAACTCCGCGGGACAGTTGACAAGGTGTTTCCCATCGGCATCTTCGTCGACCTCGGGGATGGGGTTTTCGGACTGGTCCCCTTCAGAGAGGTCGACGGCCGCCCTGTGGCGAGTCCGGCAGAAGACTTCGAGGTCGGAGAGGAGATTGCCGTCGTCGTCGTGGAAATCGAGCTGCCAACCCGCCGGGTGTTCCTCTCCAGGCCGGAGAGCGGCCAGTACGCAGGTGGCGTGCTGCCCACCTGACAGCCGCCGTGCCCAAATCGTTGAGGTGAGCATGGGGCGGGGCGATCCAACGGATGCCGAGTGGGCACGGCTGCGGCCGTTCCTGCCGGTCAGCAACGGGCGTTGCGGCAGGTGGCGGAATCACCGGCGGGTGATCGACGGGATTCTGCACCGGGTGCGGACCGGGGTGCAGTGACGTGATCTGCCCGAGAGGTTCGGACCGTGGAAGACCATCTATGCACGCCACCGTCTGTGGTCGGCCGACGGGACTTGGGAGCGTCTGCTCCAGCAGGTCCAGGCCGAGGCCGACGCGGTCGGGGAGATCGACTGGGACATCTCTGTCGACTCCACCGTCGTGCGTGCGCACCAGCATGCGGCCGGCGCCCGCACCGACCCGCCGCCAGCCCCCGCTTCAAAGGGGGCCGCGAATCAAGCCGGTCCTGGACAAGATCCGAGTGCCCAGACCCGGACCGGGCCGACCACGCAAGAAGCCGGACAGCCTCACAGCCGACAAGGCTTACAGTAACGGCCCCATCCGCGAGTACCTGCGACGGCGGGGGATCCGCCACGCCATCCCGGAGAAGACCGACAGCCAGGCGGCCCGCCTGCGCAAGGGCGCACGCGGTGGACGGCCGTCCGGCTTCGATGAGGACCGCTACAAGAAGCGCAACACCGTCGAGCGGACGATCAACCGCCTGAAGCAGTCCCGGGCAGTCGCCACTCGCTACGACAAGCGCGGCTACGTCTTCCTCGGCACCGTCACCGCAGCAGCCCTCGTCATCTGGCTCCGCAGGTGACCGCCCGGACAAGTCCTAGTCCGCCAGAGGCTGCCGCAGGCCGCCCGCCTCGGCGAAGAAGCCGGTGTGGTCGAGATAGAACAGCACGACTTCGCCCCAGTGTCCGGCGATCACCTGCAGGCCGGGTAACCGGTCGAAGACCCCGAGAAGATCATGCGCAGGTACTGGAAGCCGAGGTCGTCATACCAACCGAGCCCGGCTCCGGCCAGCAAGAGCCCATGGGGCCCGGGAGGTCGGAGTAGTACACGTCGATGACGGGCTGGAGCGGTGTCTGCGGGTGGAAGTGCAGCGGCACCGCCAGCCGAGAAGCGTCGGCACGCCGCCGACCGCGGATCCGGGCAGGTTCCGCTCCCGGGTCCCCCACCCGCGAGCTGCGTATCTACCTGCCGGCCTCACTCTGGGCGCAACTCAGGACCCAGACACCGTAGGCCTCGTTCGCGGGGTGCAGTTGGTAGGTGCCTGCCCGCAGGTCGACGCGGAGTCCGGCCGCCGCGAGATCCGCCTCGAACTCGGCCGCGGTGTAGGCGCGGGCGTGCGGCGGCTGGTCCTGGAGGTGGAAGCCGAGCAGGATCCGGCCGTTCTCGCCGAGCACGGCGCGCATCGCGCGCAGGGCCTCGATCTCGGTGCCCTCGGCCAGGTAGATCATGACGTTGCCGACGCAGACGACCAGGTCGAACGGGCCGTCCTCGGGGCCGAGGCCGAGGATGTCGCGCTTCTCGATCGGCAGGCCGGGGTAGATCTCCCGGGCCTGCCGGACCAGTGTCTCGTCGGGCTCGATCGCGACCACTTCGTGCCCGCGCCGCAGGAGTGCCGAGGTGACCCGGCCCATGCCCGCACCGGCGTCGAGCACCCGGGCGCCACGCGGCAGGAGCGTGTCGGCGAGTCGGGCTTCACCGTCGATGTCCTCGCCAGCCGAGACGAGATCGGCAAACCGCTTGCCGAAGTTCTCGCTGTTGCCCGCCTCCTGCCAGCGGGTCCGCCGCGTCGCCATCGATATGGGGTCTGCGTGTGCCGGCGTGGTCCTGTTCATGCTCCGCATCCTAGGCCGACAACAACGGCGTCGGTCGTGGCCGCTGGAACGACAGCCTGCAGGCCTGCGGGCCGAGTCGCGGAGATCGGTCACGGTCGACGTGCCGCCCGAGCTCGGACTGAGGCCACCCGGTCCATCAACGCGTCGGCTCATGGATCGTGTGCGATCTGACCTGCGAAGGCGGCGGTGCCCGGTGCGCAGAAAGGGCCTCATAGCGAGAACAACAAGTTTTGTATCCATCGCCACACGCGGCATCCCGGTTGTTGGCTAAGGCGTGACGTTGCATGGCCGGGCGTTCTCTCCTGACCAGCGCGTTTGCCTTGTCGCTCGCGTCGCGGCGCACCGTACGGACGGGCCGCGGCTTCGACTTCGCCTTCTGCTCGCCGCCGTTCTGGCACACCTGCGCCCTCGCGGCCCGCAGCGCTACCCGGGTCAGGTCCACGCCGGGTGGTTCTCGGGGACGAGCTCTTGGTCGTCCCCGATGTCGGCGTGCTCCGGCCGTGCAGCAGGGACGATGGCGACCCGGAGCGGCCTGGGCAGCAGGACGGGCGCCGTCAGCACGGCCGGGGCGCCGCCGGCTGGCTGCGCGGACGCAGCCTCCGTGTATCGCCTCACCGGGGACCGGATAGCCCCGGGACAACCCTTAGGTCTCGCCACCGGCGTTCAGCGATGCACCATCCAGAGCGGTATCCGTAAGGGTGGTGCGAGCCTCGGTGATGACCTCGGTGCGGCTGACTGCGGCGCAGGTCATCTCGCACAAGAGAAAGCCCACGCGATACTTTCCGCGCACCATGCTGGTGCCCACACACTCGTTCACGCCTTCGTGCAGCCAGTCGTAGAGGTCGTGGACATCGTCGTCCTGCCAGCCCTTGAGAGCGGCCGCGCGAATGCCAAGGGCCAGTTTCTCGGCCAGGTAGTTCGGGTCGAGGACGCTCCGGAAGCGAATGGTCAGACGCTCGAACTCATGGCCTGGGCCGAACTCCCACGAAGCCCGGAGCTCGTTGACGCCTCCTGCTACGGGCCGGGCTTCGAGGAACCACTGGTACTCATTCATGAAGGGTGCGTAACGGTCCAGCCACCGGTCGTGCTCCTGCGGCGTGATCGTCCAGGGACTCGGGACCTCGAGGAAGGCCGGCCATTCGACCTCCGGGCATTCCCAACGCGCCGCCCACGACCGGACCTTCTCACGGTTGGCAACAAACTTCGCCCGGAGTTCGTCTGCGTCGCGCCGCTTCGGTCTGCGTAAGCTCATACTCCTTCGCCTTCCCGCTCGGCCCGCCAAGGCATGCTCCCAGGCAACCATCGATGGCGCGAGGTGAATAGAGCCCGCGCGCGAAGATGCGGGCGCCGTTGTGGAAGGTCACGCTGAAGCCGTTCTGGCTGCTCGGCGTGACGCAGGTTGACCAGCGTTCGATGGCGACGAGAGGGTCCCGCCATCGCGGCGTCCCATGCTGGCGTCTCAATGCCGCGAGCGGGCTTGTCAGAGGCATCCGCTAGCTTCCTGACCATGGGAAACTCAGGCGGATCATTGACGACCCGGTCCACGGGGGAACTGCACCAGCTCATGCGGGCAGCCGGGTTCACGGGCATTGAAGACACGGAGGCGTTGGCGGAGGGCTGGCAGGTGACGGACTTCGCCGACGCCGGACGGCGCAGCCTGGCGAACCTCGTCCAGAGCACAGGGACACCGGCCATCATGGTGTCCTTCCTGGACAGCGACGTCGGGTTCGTCGAAGCCATCACGCCGGACGGCAGCAGTTGGGAGGGCCTGCTCAACCGCGAGATGGCGAAGAGTTACGAGATCCCTCTGGAGCACTTCCCCATCGAACCCGCCGTCGCCGGCGCACTCGCCTGGTCGGCAGCCGCCGGACTGACACCCGACGAGGAAACCATCCGGCAGACACTCACCGGGTCGGCTCTGTTCGCGGAACAGCTCTCCTCAGCCCTCCTGGCCGCCCTGGGACTACCCGGCGCAAGCTAGCCCTTCCAAGCCCAGCACCTGGGGAATTACGTGAACTTACCCCTGGGGAATAACGCGATCGTCCACAACAAGACCGGCGCCCCGGCCATGCGGTCGCTGGTCGCATTCGATCACTGAAGACATCGGACTTATTCGTCTAGGGCCGTTCGTGGGAGACCTTGTGCACGATGGTCTCGCCGGGGTGCAGCGGGCGTCCGTCCGCCGACAGCACCTCCAGTGCGCGGAGCGGCTGTCCATGCCGCCGGTCGACCAGTTCGGAGTGCTCCTCGCCGGGGGCGAAGAAGTTCCGCTCGCCCCACTGCCGCAGTGCCACGATGACGGGGAAGAGGGCTTCGCCCTTCGGGGTCAGCACGTACTCGCGGTAGGCGCTGCCGTCCGAGGCGGGGACGGTGGTGAGGATGCCGCCGGCGACCAGGGTCCGCAGGCGCGCGGTGAGGATGTTCTTCGCCACGCCGAGGCTGCGCTGGAACTCTCCGAAGCGCCGGCTGCCGTCGAAGGCGTCCCGGACGATCAGCAGGGACCACCAGTCGCCGATCGCGTCCACCGAGCGGGCGACGGGGCAGTCGCTGTCGTCGAAACGTGTCCTGGTGACCATGGCGGCGTTCCTCTCCCGAAGTGGTTGCAACATGCTACCTATCGCGGCTACCGTCCCCTACTGGTAGCAAGATGCAACCAGTAGGCAGGGGAAAGGGGCGGCAGTGGCGGGGACGGGAAGCGACGGGGGAGGGCCGATGGCTGGAGCGGGCGAGACCGTGCGGCGGACTGAGGCCGGGGTCGGGGGCGGTGAAGGGGGCGCCGTGTCCGCCCTGTCCCGGGGTGTCGTCCTGCTGTTCGCCGTCGCCTGCGGGGCGGCGGTGGCCAACGTCTACTTCGCCCAGCCCCTGCTGGTGACCATGGGGCACGACCTCGGCCTGAGCCCGGCCCTCGTCGGCGGGGTGATCACCCTCACGCAGATCGGGTACGGCCTGGGGCTCTTCTTCCTCGTGCCGCTCGGCGACATGGTCGACCGCCGCCGTCTCGTCGTGGGCCAACTGCTGCTCATGGTCGTGGCGTTGGCGGTCGTGGTCACCGCCCGTACGGCGACGGTCCTGCTCGTGGGCATGGCCGCGCTCGGGCTGCTCGCGGTCGTCACACAGACCCTGGTCGCCTTCGCCGCCTCCCTGGCGCCGCCCGGCGAACGCGGCCGGGTCGTCGGCCTCGTCACCAGCGGGGTGGTCGTCGGCATCCTGCTCGCCCGCACCGTGTCCGGACTGCTGGCCGATCTCGCGGGCTGGCGCTCCGTCTACCTCGCCTCGGCGGCGCTCACGGCCCTGCTCGCCCTGATCCTGCACCGCGTGCTTCCGCGCCGCTCCGGCACTTTGCCGACGAGGCTGCGCTACGGACAGCTGCTGCGCTCCACCCTCACCCTCTTCGCGCGGGAACGACTGCTGCGGCTCCGCGCCCTGTTCGGCCTGCTGGTCTTCGCCGCCTTCAGCACCCTGTGGAGCAGCGTCGCGCTGCCGCTCAGCGAGGCCCCGTACTCCCTGTCCCACAGCGCGATCGGAGCGCTGGGGCTGATCGGTGTGGCCGGAGCGCTGGCCGCGACCGTGGCCGGCCGGATGAACGACCGCGGGCTCTCCCGCCGTACCACCGGCATCGCGCTCGTCCTGCTCACCGCCTCCTGGCTGCCGCTGTCCCTGACGCGCGTCTCGCTCGCGGCCCTCTTCGCCGGGGTGATCCTGCTCGACCTCGCCGTCCAGGCGGTCCACGTCACCAATCAGACCGTGATCCACGCGCTCCACCCGGACGCGGGCAGCCGGCTGATCGGTGGTTACATGATCTTCTACTCGATCGGCAGCGCCACCGGAGCCCTCGCCGCGACCTCCCTCTACGCGGTGGCGGGCTGGGGCGCCGTCTGTGTCCTGGGCGCCGTGTTCAGCTGCCTCGGGCTCGTGCTGTGGGTGTGTACGCGGCACCTCGGCGACGCCATGGACCCGGCCGCCGTACGGCCTGCTCCCACAGGCGCCGCCGGCACGCGGCATTGACAAACTCCCTTCCTGTTTCTGCAATGGGCGCGTGACGGAAGAAGAGCACGAAGCGGAACACATCGATACGGTCCTGAACGAGGTCGGCCCCCGGCTGCGCCGTATCCGGCGCGAGCGCGGCGCCACCCTGGCCGGGCTCTCGGCCGCCACGGGCATCTCGGTCAGCACCCTCTCCCGCCTGGAGTCCGGGCAGCGCAAGCCCAGCCTCGAACTGCTGCTGCCGATCGCCCGCGTCCACCAGGTCCCGCTCGACGAACTCGTGGGCACGCGGCAGGCCGGCGACCCGCGAGTGCGGCCCCGCCGCCTGGTGCGCGGCGGCCGTACGCTCTACCCGCTCACCCGGCAGGCGGGCGGACTGCGGGCGTACAAGGTCGTCCACGAACCCGGAGCGACCCCCGAGACGCCCGACCCTCGGGTGCACGAGGGGTACGAATGGCTGTACGTGCTCTCCGGGCGGCTGCGGCTGATCCTCGGCGAGCACGACGTCGAACTGGGGCCGGGCGAGGCGGCCGAGTTCGACACCCGGGTCCCGCACTGGTTCGGGCCGGTGGGGGAGCGGTCGGTGGAGTTCCTGAGTCTGTTCGGGCCGCAGGGCGAGCGGATGCACGTACGGGCACGGCCGAAGCGCCAGAGCGGCCCGAGCGGCCCGAGTGGTCCGCCCGAGCCGTCCGAGCCGTCCGACGGGCCGTCCGCCTGAGCTGTCCACCCGGGCCCTCCTTCCGTCCATTCCCCCGCCTCCCTTCCCGGTCGCTTTCCGTTCCGCCCCCTTGCCTGGCGGGTGGTCCCTTCGGGTGGTTCTCCCGGACCGTTGCTCCCGCCGAACGCCCCGCGCCATGGCCGGGAAGCCGCCGTTGCCGGACCGGCCCGGTTCCGCTGGACCAAGCAACCGCTTAGTGTGCGACGCATCGTGCGCGCGGAACCCCGCGCGGCAGGGCACGGCGACGGCACCTGGAGGCCCGTATGCAGGCGTGGCGAGTGCGTGAGAACGGCGAACCCGGCGAGGTGATGCGGCGCGAGGAGACCGCCCCGCCCGTGCCGGGCGCGGGGCAGGTGCTCCTGAAGGTCCGTGCCACCGGCCTCAACTTCCCCGACGCGCTGCTCTGCCGGGGCCAGTACCAGGTGCGGCCCCCGCTGCCCTTCACCCCCGGGGTGGAGATCTGCGCCGAGACCGAGGACGGCCGCCGGGTGCTCGCGACACCCGCCCTTCCGTACGGCGGGCTCGCCGCCTACGCCCTCGCCGACGAGGCCGCGCTGCTGCCCGCCCCCGGCACACTGGACGATGCCGAGGCGGCGGTTCTCCATATCGCCTACCAGACCGGCTGGTTCGGATTGCACCGCAGGGCCGGGCTCCGCGCGGGCGAGACCCTGCTCGTGCACGCCGCCGCGGGCGGGGTCGGCGGTGCCGCCGTCCAGCTCGGCAAGGCGGCCGGCGCCACCGTCATCGGTGTCGTCGGCGGCGCCGCCAAGGCCGCCGTCGCCCGCGAAGCCGGCTGCGACGTCGTGGTCGACCGGCATGCCGAGGGCGTCGTCGCGGCGGTCAAGGAGGCCACCGGTGGCCGTGGTGCCGACGTCGTCTACGACCCGGTCGGCGGCACCGCCTACCAACAGGCCGCCAAACTGGTCGCGTTCGAGGGGCGCATCGTGATCGTCGGCTTCGCGAGCGGCACCGTGCCCGCGCCCGCCCTCTCTCACGCCCTGGTCAAGAACTACTCGATCCTGGGGCTCCATTGGGGCCTGTACGCCGCCAAGGATCCGGCCGCCGTGCGGCGTTGCCACGACACTCTCACCGAACTCGCCGCCAAGGGTCTGATCAAGCCGCACGTGAGCGAGCGGGTGCCCTTCGACGGCGCGGCCGGTGCCGTCCAGCGGCTTGCCGACGGTGTCACCACCGGCCGGATCGCCGTTCTCCCGGAAGGGGTCCGCGCATGACCGCGCAGCCCCCGGCGCACCCCACCGCACAGGCCGCCGACGGCCCGGCCGAGGACCCTGCGGGGCCGCCCGCCGACGCCGCCGGACTCACCGCCCGCACCCGCCGGCTGATCGCCGCGCACCCGCCCGCCACCACCGGCCGCACCGACTTCCTGCGCGCCCGCTTCGACGCCGGCCTCGCCTGGGTGCACTACCCGGCCGGATTCGGCGGACTGGGCGCCCCGCGCGCCCTCCAGACCGTCGTCGACGCCGAACTCGCCGCCGCCCACGCCCCCGACAACGACCCGCGCCGGATCGGCATCGGTCTCGGCATGGCCGCCCCGACCCTCCTCGCGTACGGCTCCGAGGAGGTCAAGCGGCGTTTCCTGAAGCCGCTCTGGGTGGGGGAGGAGGTCTGGTGCCAGCTCTTCAGCGAACCCGGTGCCGGCTCCGACCTGGCCGCCCTCGCCACCCGCGCCGTGCGCGACGGCGACACCTGGGTGATCGACGGGCAGAAAGTGTGGACCTCCGGCGCCCACCTGGCCCGCTGGGGGATCCTCCTCGCCCGAACCGACCCGGACCTGCCCAAACATCAGGGCATCAGCTACTTCGTCTGCGATATGACCGACCCCGGCGTCGAGGTCCGGCCGCTGCGCCAGATCACCGGGGAGGCCGAGTTCAACGAGGTCTTCCTGACCGGCGTACGCATCCCCGACGCCCACCGCCTCGGCGCGGTCGGCGACGGCTGGCGCGTCGCGCGGACCACCCTCATGAACGAGCGGGTCTCCATCGGCGGCGCCCGCGTGCCGCGCGAGGGCGGCATGATCGGGAAGGCCGCCGCGACCTGGCGCTCCCGCCCCGAACTGCGCACCCACGAGCTGCACCGCCGGCTGCTCGACCTGTGGGTGGACGCCGAGGTCGCCCGGCTCACCGGCGAACGGCTGCGCCAGCAGCTCGCCGCCGGCCGGCCCGGCCCGGAGGGCAGTGCCATGAAGCTCGGCTTCGCCCGGCTCAACCAGGAGATCAGCGCCCTGGAGGTGGAACTCCTCGAGGACGAGGGCCTGTTGTACGGCGACTGGACGATGGTCCGGCCCGACCTGGTCGACTTCACCGGCCGCGACGCGGGCTACCGCTATCTGCGGGCACGAGGGAACTCGATCGAAGGAGGCACCAGCGAAGTGCTGCTCAACATCGTGGCCGAGCGGGTTCTCGGCCTGCCGCCCGAGCCGCGCGACGACAAGGACGTCCCCTGGAAGGACCTCGCCCGATGACCACGTCCGAGACCGCAGCCACGCCCGGGACCGTGACCGCATCCACGCCCGGGGCCGTGACCACGACCATGACCGCACCCACGTCCGCGAGCATGCCCCCGTCCGGCACCGGGAGCAGGGGCACCGGAAGCGGCGACATCCTCGCACCGGCCGCCGCGCCCGATCCGGACCTGCTGTACTCCGACACCGAGGACGCTCTGCGCGCCACCGTCCGCGCCCTGCTCGTTGACCGGGCCGACGCGCGTACCGTGCTCGCCCGTGCCGAGAGCGGCAGCCCGTACGTCCCCGGCCTGTGGGACGCCCTCGCGGGCCGGATCGGCGCCGCCGGGCTGCTCGTCCCCGAGGAACTGGGCGGTCAGGGCGCGGGCCCTCGCGAGGCCGCGGCGGTGATGGAGGAGCTGGGCCGCGCGGTGACCCCGGTGCCGTATCTGACGAGTGCCGTCGTGGCGACCGGGACGCTGCTCGCGCTCGGCGACCCGGCGGGCCCCGCGGCCGGGCTGCTCGGCTCGCTCGCGAGCGGCGAACGGGTCGCCGTCGTCGTCGTACCGCTGTCCACGGCCCCCGGCGCGGACCCGGTGGCCGACGGGCCGGTCTCGGCCGTCGCGGACGCGGCCGCCGCCGACATCCTGCTCGTCCCGCGCGCCGACGGGCTGTACGCCGTCCCGGCCGCCGAGGCGCTGATCACCCCGCAGATCCCGCTGGACCTCACCCGCCCGCTCGCCACCGTCGACGCGGGCTCCGCCCCGGGCACAAGGCTCGCCGACGCGGCCACCGGCCGCGCGGCCGTGCGACGGGGGCTGCTCACGGGGGCGGGCCTGCTCGCCTCCGAACAGCTCGGGCTCGCCGAGTGGTGTCTGGAGGCGGCCGTCCGGCACACCCGGGAGCGTCACCAGTTCAACCGACCGGTCGGCTCCTTCCAGGCCCTGAAGCACCGGATGGCCCGGCTGTGGCTGGAGCTGGTCGGTGCCCGTGCGGCCGCGCGGGCCGCCGCCGACGCGCTCGCGACCGGGGCCGCCGACGCCGAGCTGACCGTGGCAGTCGCCCAGACGTACTGCGCGAGGACCGCCGTGCGTGCCGCCGAGGAGTGCGTCCAGCTGCACGGAGGCATCGGCATGACCTGGGAGCATCCCGCGCACCTCGCGCTCAAACGGGCCAAGTCCGACCAGACGGCGCTGGGTTCGGCCGGCCGGCACCAGGACGCCCTCGCCGCGCTGGTCGATCTCCCCGCTCCCCGGTAGGTCCCGGCGGCTCCCCGAGGCTCCCCGGAGGGCTCTCGGGGAGCCACCGGCACCCCCTCGGTAAGGGGCCTCCGGTGCTCCCACCCTCTACATACTGTTTAATTGCAATCTGTTCGCAAAAGCAGTTGATCTTCAAAAGAGTCCCAGAGGGGTGTGGACACCATGGCCGCCCGATCCGTCCGTCCGGTGATGGCCGCGATACTCGCCGGGGCCGTGGCCCTCACCGCCGCCTGCGCGGGCCCCGGCGGCGCCGACGGCGCCGGCCCGAAGGACTCCGCGGTCGTCGGCATCGCCTTCGAACCCGACAGCCTCAGCCCCCTCCTCGGCTACGGCAAGGACGGCAACTCCAAGATCTTCGACGGGCTGCTCGCCTTCGGCGCCGACATGAAGCTGAAGCCCGCCCTCGCCGCCGCCCTGCCCGAGGTCAGCGACGACGGCCTGACGTACACGTACAAGCTGCGCAAGGGTGTCACCTTCAGCGACGGCCACCCCTTCACCGCCGCCGACGTCGTCTTCACGTACCGCGCGATCCTCGACCCGAAGACCAACAACGCCTCCCGCGCCGAACTCGACGCCGTGAAGGACGTCCGGGCGGCCGGTGACGACACCGTCGTCTTCACTCTCGCGTACCCCTACGCGCCCTTCGCCGAGCGCACCGTCCTCGGCATCGCCCCCGAGCACGTCGCGGGCAAGCAGGACGTCAATACCGGCCCGTTCACCACCCGGCCCATCGGCACCGGGCCGTACGTCCTCACCGGCTGGTCCAAGGGCGAGAAGCTCACCTTCACCGCCAACGAGCACTACTGGGGCGGCGCCCCGGCCGTGAAGAAGTTCACCATGGCCGTGGTCAAGGACGACGACGTACGCGCCACCCGGCTGCGCGCCGGCGACCTGGACGCCGCCATCCTGCCGCCCAATCTCGCCGCGGGCTTCACCGGCACCACCGCCGGCAAGCCGTACAAGACCTACCGGGCCGCCACCTTCGACTACCGCCAGGTCACCCTCCCCGCGCACGACAAGGTCGCCGGCGACCCCGCGATCCGCCGCGCACTCGACCTCGCCGTCGACCGCCAGGCCATGGTCGACCGGATCCTCGAAGGCGCCGGCAAGCCCGCCTACGGGCCCGTCCCCACCGACAGCCCCTGGTTCGCGAAGGGCACCGAGCGTCGCCACGACCTCGCGGGCGCCCGGAAGATCCTCGACGAGGCCGGTTGGAAGCCCGGCCCCGACGGCGTCCGCGTCAAGAACGGCGTCCGCGCGGCCTTCCCCCTCTGGTACCTCTCCGGCGACAAGCTCCGCCAGGACCACGCCCTCGCCTACGCCTCCGACGCCAAGAAGGCCGGCATCGCGCTGACCACCCAGGCCGGCACCTGGGAGGTGATCGAGCCCCGGATGAAGACCGACGCGGTCCTCGCCGGCGGCGGTTCGCCCGGCGACCCCGACTTCGACCAGTACCTGATGCTCAAGTCCTCCCTCGCGGGCGACGGCTTCAACAACATGGCCCAGTACGCCGACCCGGTCGTCGACCGCGCCCTGGAGGACGGTCGCCGCACGAACGACCCCGCCAAACGGCGCGCCGCGTACGACACGATCCAGCGGCGGCTGCTGAAGAACCCCGGCTATACCTTCCTCACCCACGTCGACCACCTCTATGTCGTCAGCGACCGCTGGGAGACCGCCGACGGCGGTCTGACCACCCAGATCGAGCCGCACGACCACGGCCTCGGCTCCGGCCCCTGGTGGAACATCGAGGACTGGAAGCCGAAGGGCGCCGCGGGCACGGCGAAGAACGCGGCACTCGTGGCCCCCGGGGCCGGCGGCACGGCCCCGGCCCCGGGCACGGGGACCACTCTCGGCGCGGGGACGGCCCTGGCCGCCGCGGCCGGCGCGGCGAAGTCCTCCGGAGTGGCCGCCCGGTGAGCCGCCGCCTTCCCTGGGCGGCCATGGCACGGATGGCGGGACGGCGCGCGCTCGCCGCCGTCCCCGTCCTGTTCGCCGTCACCCTCGCGGTCTTCGCGGTCGCCGCCGCCTCCCCCTTCGATCCCGTCCGCGCCTACGCCGGCACCGCCGGACTCACCGCATCCCAGGAGAACCTCGACCAGCTGCGCGCCAACCTCGGCACCGACCGCCCCTGGCTCGCCCAGTGGGGGGACTGGCTCGCCCACGCGGTACGCGGAGACCTCGGCGACTCCGGTGTCATGCGCCAGCCCGTCACCGACGTGATCACCGAACGCATCGGCTGGTCCGTCCTGCTCGCCGCCACCGCGTTCCTCGTCGCCGTCACCCTCGGCACCGTCCTCGGCGTCCTCGCCGGGCGCCGCCGAGGCGGCCTCGTCGACCGGGTCGTCAGCTCCGCCGCGTACACCCTCGAAGCCGCCCCCGCCTTCTGGCTCGGCCTGCTCGCCGTCTGGTTCTTCTCGCTCACCCTCGGCGCGCTGCCGGCCGGCGGCCTCACCGACACCGCCAGCGACACCGTCACCGCCGGACAGGTCGCCCGCCACCTCGTCCTGCCCGCGCTCGTCCTCGGGGCCACCCAGCTGCCCTGGTTCTTCCTGTACGTCAGACAGGGCGTCGGCGACGCTCTGGAGGAGGACCCGGTGCGCGGCGCCCGCGCCCGCGGCCTCGCCGAACGCACCGTCCTCACCGGCCACGCCCTGCGCTCCGGAATGCTGCCCGTGCTCACCCTCGTCGGCTCCCGGGTCCCCGAACTCATCACCGGGGCCCTCCTCGTCGAGACCGTCTTCAGCTGGCCCGGCATCGCCGCCGCCACCGTCCAGGCCGCCGTCTCCGTCGACTTCCCGTTGCTCGCCGCGCTCACCGTGCTCGCCACAGCCGCCGTCCTGCTCGGCAATCTCCTCTCCGACCTGCTGTACGGGCTCGCCGACCCCCGGGTGGGCTTCGATGGCTGACCCGCGCACCCGGCGGCTCCGGCTCTGGAGTTCCGCCCTCGTCACCGGACTCGTCCTCGCCGCCGTCCTCGCCGTCCCGCCGCTCGCCCAGCTCGACGAGCAGGCCGTGGACCTCGCCCGAAAGCTTCAGGCGCCGTCCTGGTCCCACCCCTTCGGCACCGACGACCTCGGTCGTGACCTGCTGCTGCGCTGCGTCTACGGGCTGCGCGTCTCCCTGCTCGTCGGCCTGGTCGCCGCCCTTGTCGCCACTGTCGTCGGCACCGTCGTGGGCGCGGCGGCGGGCGCGCTCGGCGGACGCGTGGACCGCCTCCTCATGCGCGTCGTCGACGGCTTCTCGTCCGTACCGCACCTGCTGCTCGGCATCTTCGTGGTCGCCATGTTCCGGCCCGGGGTCTGGCCGGTGATCGCCTCCGTGGCGGTCACCCACTGGCTCTCCACCGCCCGGATCGTCCGCTCCGAGGTCCTCTCGCTGCGCTCCCGGCCCTTCGTCGACGCGGCGATCTCCGGCGGCGCTTCCCGGTGGCGGATCGCCGTCCGCCACCTGCTGCCCGCTGTCCTGCCACAGGCCGGTCTGGCCGCCGTACTGATGGTGCCGCACGCCATGTGGCACGAGTCGGCGCTCTCCTTCCTCGGCCTCGGCCTGCCCAGCCACCAGGCCAGCCTCGGCAACCTCGTACAGACCGCCCGCTCCTCCCTGCTCGCCGGCGACTGGTGGCCCACCCTCTTCCCCGGACTGCTGCTCATCGTCCCCACCCTCGCCCTGGCCGGCCTCGCCGGCGTCTGGCGCGACCGCCTCAACCCGCGCCGCCGATCGGAGCTGATGCTGTGAACGAGCAGCTCGCGCGTGCCTTCGGTGACCCGCCCCCCGACGCCTCCGGACGCGTCGATGCCACCGCCGCCGGACGCGCCGGGACCTCCCTGCTGAGCGTCCGCGACCTGACGGTCCGCTTCCGGCTGCGCGGCGGCCGAAGCGTGGCCGCCGTCAGCGATGCCTCGTTCGACCTGGCGCCCAGGGAGTGTCTGGCCCTGGTCGGCGAGAGCGGCTGCGGCAAATCCGTCCTCGCCTCCGCCCTGCTGGGCCTGCTGCCCGCCAACGCCGAGGCGCGGGGCACAGCCCGGCTCGCGGGCGCGGCCGGCACCGCGTCCCCGGACGCCCCCGCGCGCCCCGCCCTCGACCTCCTCGCCGCCGACGAACGGACCCTCGCCCGCACCGTACGCGGCCGCCTCGTCGGCCTCGTCCCGCAGAGCCCCGCCGCCCACCTCACCCCCGTGCGGACCGTCCGGTCCCAACTGGAGGAGACCGTCCGGGCGCTCACGGACACACCCCGCCGGGAGCGGCGGGCCGCCGCCGAGGCCGCCGCCGAACGCGCCGCCTTCCCCGCCGGGCACCTCGACCGCTATCCGCACGAACTCTCCGGCGGCCTCGCCCAGCGCGCCGCCACCGCGCTCGCCCTGATCGGCGACGCGCCCCTGCTCCTCGCCGACGAACCCACCACCGGGCTCGACCGCGAACTGGTCGACCGCACCGCCGACGAACTGCGGCGGCACACCGACACCGGCAAGGCCGTGCTGCTCATCACCCACGACCTGGCCGCCGCCCGCCGTGTCGCCGACCGGGTGGCCGTGATGTACGCCGGGCGGATCGTCGAGACGACACCCGCCGCCCGCTTCTTCGACGGCCCCGGTCCCCGCCACCCCTATGCCCGCGGGCTCCTCGACGCCCTTCCGGAACGTGAGTTCACCCCGATCCCCGGGCTGCCGCCCGAGCTGTCGAACCTCCCCGAGGGCTGCGCCTTCGCCCCGCGCTGCCCCCGCGTGAGCGCCGCCTGCGCCGTCCGCCCCGAACCCCGTTCCCAGGTCGCCTGCCACCACCCCCACGGAGAGCCGGGAGACCCCGACCGTGCTTGAACTCCACCGGATCACCGCCGGATACGGCCGCCGCGCCCCCGTCTTCCGCGACGCCTCCCTCACCGTCGCCCCCGGCGAGGCCGTCGGCCTGCTCGGCCCCAGCGGCTGTGGCAAGTCCACCCTCGCCCGGGTGGCCGCCCTTCTGCACCGGCCCGACGCGGGCCGGGTCGTCCTCGACGGTACGGAGATACGGGCCTGGCGGCACCGCGCCCCGCGCGCCCAGCGCACCGCCGTCGGGGTCGTCTTCCAGCAGCCCCGGCTCGCCGCCGACCCGAGGCTGCGGCTCGCCGACCTGATCGCCGAACCCCTGCGTGCGACCGGGTGCCGCGAGGAGATTCCCGACCGCCTGGCCGAACTCGTCCCCGCCGTCGGTCTCACCGGAGATCTGCTCACCCGACGCCCGCACGAGGTCAGCGACGGTCAGCTCCAGCGCGCCTGCCTGGCCCGCGCCCTGGTCCTGCGCCCCCGCTGGCTGGTCTGCGACGAGATGACCGCCATGCTCGACGCGTCCACCACGGCCGCGCTCGTCGCCGCCGTCGAGACCTACCGCGCCGAGACGGGCGCCGGCCTGCTCGCGGTCGGCCACGACCGTGTCCTGCTGAACCGCTGGTGCGACCGCACACGGAACTGGGCCGACTGTCTGGACGCCCCCACCACCCCCGTCCGACCCGGGCGGGGTCGCCTCATCGGCCCGCCGAAGTGATCGCACATGTCTTCGTAATTCGAAAACATGAATGTCGGTGAATCCACCCGGATGGCCGCGCTGCCATACCGACGCACTGGTCGCTCATTCCGTCACACTGTCGGCCAAACGCCGCAATTCGGGCGCGGCGCAAGGAGGGTGAGCGCGATGGCCATTTCCATTTCCGCGGTGCTGCTTCTACTGATCCTGGCCGTGATCTTCCTCCGCAACGGCGGACTGAAGCTCTCCCACGCCCTGGTCTGTGCCTTGCTCGGCTTCTATCTGGCCGGCACCAGCATGGCCCCCACCATTCACGAGGGGGCCACCGCCACCGCGAACGTGATCTCCAGCCTCAGGCCCTGACCCCGGCCCCCGCCTCGCCGCCTCGCGGCGACCGGACGATCGGATGCCCGGAGCCCCCGTGGCCCCGGGCATCCGTGATCCGGGAGGGTCACTCCATCTCGGGCATGTCGCCGACCGTCGTCTTCATGTCGATGACCGCGAACGCCGCCCCTTCCGGGTCGAGGATCGCCGCGAAGCGGCCGAACGGGCTGTCCATCGGGCCGAACACCTTGCGCCCGCCGCCCCGCTCCGCTGCCTCGACCGCCTTGTCGCAGTTGTCGACGGCGAAGTAGATCTGCACATACGAGGGGACCTCGGGCGGGAACTCCGATCCCATGGCCATCCGTCCGAGCACCGATTCGGAACCGGCGTCGAAGACACGGAAGTCCATCTTGTCGTCCTTGACCTTCTTCGAGGTGTAGCCGAAGACGGCCGTGAAGAACGCGTCGGACTTCGCCGGCTCACGGGTGAACACCTCGGCCCACGCGTAGCCGCCCGGCTCGCCCTCCAGCTCGAAGCCCTCGTGCTTGTCGGCCTGCCAGACGCCGAACGTCACCCCGGCCGGATCCTTCGCCAGGCACATGGTGCCGAAGTCGCCCACCGCCATGGGCTCCATCAGTACCGTGCCGCCCGCCGACTTGATCTTCTCGGCGGTGGCGGCGGCGTCCGGCGAGGCGAAGTACAGACACCAGGCCGACTGCGGCTCGCCGTCCTGGCCGGGCATCGGCGGCACGACCGCCGCGACGGCCTTGCCGTTCTTGTAGGCCTGGGTGTAGTTCCCGTACTCCGAGGACGATTCTCCGAAGGTCCAGCCCAGCACATCGCCGTAGAACGACTTCGCACGCTCGACGTCGCGGTACATGGCGTCGGTCCAGACCGGCGTACCTTCAGGTCGTGAGGCCATGGAAATGACTCGCTTCCGATCGATGACGGCAATTCGCCCCCATCGGCCACGCTAATCAGCAACCGCCCGGTCCGCTCGGTGACGCCGGTGACGGGCGACCGGCCGGCCGCCGCTCAGCCGCGCGCGAAGACGCCTATGCCGTTCGACACCGGCCGCTCGGTGCCGTCGCTCGGATGGTTGCGGACCACCACCGCCGGCTCGTCCGCCGCCCGGCTCACCAGCGTCGACGAGCCGCCGCCGTCCAGGCTGAACACGTCCCGCGCCCCCTCTCTCGCCATCAGCGCCGCCACCTCGGCGACCGTCATCCCCGACCGCCATTCCGGTGCACCGTCCAGGGCCATCAGCAGCAGTCGCCCCCCGCCGTCCGCGCTCCCGGCGGCCGTCCGCACGGCCGAGGTGGTGTCGTCGAGCCCGGGCCGCGGAATCCCGTTCCGGAGCAGCGGATACCCGCCGACGGCGAACCGGAACGGGACCGGGGAACCGTTCGCGACAAGACGGTGGCGCACCCGTACCCGGTCCCCGGCGGTCAGGGTCCGCAGCCGCCCGGCGCCCGCCTCCCGTCCCACCAGGACCTCGGTTCCCTCGGGGATCGGACCACGCCCCGGGGCGCCGGCGACCGCCACGACCCTGCCGCCGCGTACCGTCACCTCGTACGCGTCCGTGGTGCACGGCGCGGCCCGGTCGGTGTCCGACCCGCACACGGCGCGGGCCCGGGAGGCCGTCCCCCAGTCGGAGGTGTAGACGCCGACCGAGCCGACGGGCAGCGCGTACTGGTTGAGCCCGCCCAACGGGTACCCGCCCGCCGGGCCGGTGACCGAGCCCTCCAGGACGAGTCCGCCCATCCGCGCCCGGTGGTCCACCCCCACCCCGAACACCTCGGACGTCCCCGTGTCCGGCGGCAGCGCGGGCCCGAACCGCTGCCCTCGCGGCACCGCCGACTTCAGTACGCGGCGGGCGGCTATCGCCGGGCCCACCGCGGCCCCCGTCGCCTCCGTGCCCGGATGCTGGCTCTCGGAGATGTTGAAGAAGTCCCCGTTGATCCCCGCGAGGGCCCCGCGCGCGTCGGCGAGCCGCGATATCGGTGCCCGTGCCGCCACGGCGCCCGGGTGCAACAGGTCGACATCGACACCCCGGGCCCGCAGGTCGACGGACAGCAGATGCACCCGCACCGTCCCGTGCGCGGCCGGCGCGTCGAAATCGCGGTACGCGACCCCGGGCGCCAGCTCCTGCCACGACCCGGCGGCCCTCGCGTCCGGCGCGAGACCCCACAGCACCGCGCACCACACCAACAGCAGCGCGACCACCGTCCGCGGTCGCCTCCCTACCTGGAAACGCGTCACAGTCCCCCCGAACCTCCGGCGTCACCGCCTCCTCTGACGACGCTTCAAATGTCCCAAAGCATCCAAAGATTCGCCAGACACCCGTTCGGGTGAAATGTCAGCGGCGGATCTCGCGGGCCTGCGGGCACAGCTCCTTGACCAGCGCCCAGAAGACCGGGAAGTCGGGGATCTCCTTCGACTCGCGCGTCCAGCGGCCCGCCCCGGCCGTCCGTACGACCACCAGCCCGTCCCCGCGCCACTCGCACCGCCGCACCCGCTCCCACGGCGCGGTTCCCGACGGCAGCCCGATGCCCGAACCCTCCAGTGCCACCTCGCCGAACACGACCCGCTCGCCGGCCTCCAGCGCGGACATCGCCGGCGGCAGCGCCCGGCGCACCGTCTCGTCGAGGACGATCTGCGCCAGCTCGCGGACCTGCGAACCATCCGGCGGCTGCGCTGTCTCCTCGTCGAGGAAGCCGCCGACGGTCACCTCGCGCGCCCCGCCGAGGCTCAGCCGGTACGCGTAGTGGGTGCCGGTGTAGCCGCCGTTGACGCTGGTGCGAGTCACGTCCTGGCGCATCGCCGTCACCGACCGCCAGGGCACCGCCCGCGCCCCGCCGTCCGCCGCCGGGCAGACCAGGCCCTGCTCGTACAGGTAGACGTATTCTCCGGGGCGCAGTGCCGCCCCCGTCGCGGGGACCCGAAGCGAGCGCCACAGTGCCAGGGTGAAGACCCCGAACGGCAGCAGGAGCAGCGGTACTCCGAGCCCTTGCCCCACCAGCCGGGTGGCGAGCGCGGGCAGCCCCAGGGATACCCCCGCGAGCAGCAGCACCACACCCCGCCGCGCGGCCCCGGACCTGGCCTTGGCCTCGGACCCGGATTCCCGTCTGGTCCCGGCCCCTGATCCCGGCCCGGCCCCTGATCCCGGCCCGGCCCCCGATCCCGGGCCGGACGCGGATCCGGCCCGGTCCGGTCCGCCGCTCTCGCGGTGGCGGGCGCGGAAGGCCCGCAGATAGACGCCGAGACCCGCCTCGCGTGCCGCGACGGTCGCGGCCTCGCCCGGCGGCGGTACGGTCACGCGGTCGGACTCTCCCATGGCGCACCCCCGTCGGCATGATGACAGCGGCTCACGGCCCGTGTCAGGCCTTCCGTCACGATCCGCCGGAAGTCCGGACAGAACGCGGCGATCGGCCCGGCCCGCTCGGACCGTCCGTCACTCCCGCCCGCTCGTCACCCGGCCGTTCCCGAACCGCCGCCCCTCCGCCCGCCGCCTTTCCGCTCCTCCCCTTCCCGATACCTCCGGTCCCCCGATTCCCCCTCCCCCTGACTCCGTCAGTCCGATTTCCTCTGTTCCCCCGGTGCCTCCAGCACGCCGATGGTCTCCGCCAGCCACGCCCGCTCCTCGCTCCCGGTGGCGCGCGCGATGCGCAGCATGCCCTGCCGGAACGCGTCGGGTGCCTCCTCGGCCCGCACCGGCTCGCCCTCCTGGTAGAAGAAGCTGGTCGGAGCGTCGAGGAACGCCTGGCGGCGGCGGAGGACGGTGGCCTGCGCGGCGCGGTCCGGCAGGTGGCGGAGGAACGAGAGCAGGGTGAAGAAGCGCTGCCCGTCGCTGATCTCCACATCCTTGGGCTCGCTCAGCCGGGTCAGCAGCCGGGCGCGTCCCGCCGGAGTGAGGGACAGGATGCGGCGGGTCGTGGCGCCGCTGCCGGGCTCCGTGCGCTGATCGACGAGGCCCGCGGCCGCCAGCCGGTTGAGAGCCGGGTACAGCGCGCCGTCGCTCACCGGGCGCACATGGCCGCTCAGCGCGTGGATGCGGGACTTCAACTCGTAGCCGTGCAGGGGTTCTTCGTACAGGAATCCCAGAATCGACAGCTCCAGCATGCCGTCCTCCGCCCCTCGCTCGCGCGCCGCTCCCGGCACTTGTCCTTCCGGTGACGGCATGTTACCTCTATGCGATGCACCTCGAATCGAGGTGCATCGCATAGAGGTACAGCAGACAGGGGGATCATGAAAGCCGCGGAACACCGCCGGTCACTCACCCGGCTCGCCGGACCCGTCTACGTCGAACTCCTCGCCGGAGTCGTCGCCGGGATCATCAACGTGGTCTGGGTCGCCCGGCTCGGCGCGGACGCCGTCGCCGCGGTGGCCGTCGCCACGAACGTCGAGAACCTGCTCCTCGGCGTCGTCCTGGTGGCCGGCTCCGGTACGACGGTGCGGGTCGCCCGGGCCAGGGGCGCCGCGGACCCGGCGGCGGTCCGGTCCGCGGTGCGCGGCGGCTGGACGCTGTGGGCGCTGATCACCCCCGTGGTCGCCCTCGGCGGGTATCTGTGCCGCGAGCCACTGGCCCGGCTCGTGCTCGGCGGCGAGGCGGGAGGAGAGGCACCGGCGCTCGCCGTCGCGTACTTCTCGATCGCCCTGCCGGGCATCGCCGTGTTCTACGCCACCCATGTCGTCGACGCGATCCTCAAGGGGATGGGCGACACCCGCACCCCGATGAGGCTTTCCGCCCTCGCCAACGTACTGATCCTCGTCCTGGACCCCGTGCTCATCCTGGGGCTCGGCATGGGTGTCCGCGGGGCCGCCGTCGCCACCGTGCTCGGCCGGACCGCCGCCCTCGGCTGCGGCCTCGTGGCGCTGCGCCGTGCCAAGGCCCGCCGTGAGGCCATGGCCCCGGAGCCGCGGGGGCCGGGCGCGTCCCCAGGGCTGCGGCGGCTCGCCGCCGACGCCCGCCGCACCGCCGCGATCGGTCTGCCCATGGCGGCGGACTTCCTCACCCGCATGGCGGGAACGCTCGCGCTGGTCCGGGTCGTCGCCGGGATCGGTGTCGGCGAGGTGGCGGCCTACGGGATCGCGACCAAGGCGATGTACGTGGCGACCATGGCGTTCTACGCGGTGCGCCAGGCCGCCTCCATCCGTACGGCGCACCTGCTCGGCGCAGGCCGGGACGAGCGGCGGGCCGTGGGGCGCGAGGCCCTGCGACTGTCCGGCGGCCTCGGGCTCGCCGCCGCCCTGACGCTCCTCGCGGCCGGACCGTCGCTCATGCGCGGGTTCGGCGCCGAGGGCCCGGTCGCCGAGGCCGGCGCGCTGTATCTGCGCTGCGTCGGCCCCTACCTCGTCCTGCTCGCGTGCTTCATCGCGCTGGGCGGCGTGTTCGAGGGGAGCGGCCGGAGCCCGGCGCTGGCCCGGATCACCGCGTGCGGGACGGTGACGCAACTCGTGGGCGCGTACGTCCTGTCGGGCTGGGGACTGCCGGGCATCTGCGCGGCCATGGCGCTGGCGATGGCGGCCCAGTGTGCCGCCCTCGCCGGCTTGTACGGGCGTACGGCCCGGTCCGGGGAGGCGAGCGGTCCCGGGGCCCCGTCGAAGGAACCGGCCGCGACCCCCGGACCCGCGGTCGGCGACGAGCGCCGCATCCCCTGAGCGACGACGGTCGCGGAGGTCCTGCTCCCGGCCCCGATCCCGCGCCCGGTCCTACCCCTGAACCCGGCCCCGGCCGTGCCCGGCGGCATTGCCCGACGTCACCCCGTAGCGGTGGAACGGGCCGTCCGGAGACGGGAGTTCGGGTCGCCAGAAGCGCAGCACCTGGCCCGAGGGGACGAACAGCGCCTCCGGCAGCCGGTCGGGTGTGAACCACTCCCACCGCTCGATCTTGTCGGGTTCCGCGACCGCCGGGGTGCCCTGATGGGCGCGGATCACGGTCGCCGCCGACACACGGGTCAGCTCGGTGGAGGCGGCGGTGTCGAGGACGAAGCCGATGACCGTCACATCGGCGGGCTCGGCGACGAGCGTGGTCTCCTCGGCGAGTTCGCGCACCGCCGCCTCCTCGACGGACTCGCCCGGCTCGACCGCGCCGCCCGGCAGTTCCCAGACGCCGGAGCGGTGCAGACCGAGCAGGACCCGCCCGGCCTCGTCGAGGACCACGACGCCCGCCCCCAGGGAAGCCTGGGCGACGGGCGGCTTGGCGTTGCGGTGCGGAACGGTCGTGGGCATGAGCGGCATCTCCTGGTGCGGGACTGCGGTGGTACGTAGGCGCCTCCAGCCAACACCACGGCACTGACACACCACGCCCCGGGGCGCCCCGCCGAACCCGCCGAAGCCGCCGGACCGGGAGCGGACGGAGGAGCAAGGCAAGGCCCAGGGCCCACCCTCGCTCTCCGTCCGCCGCCCGCTCTCGCTTCGCCCCGGCCTGCCCCGGTCCGCCACGTAGTGGCCTCACCCTGGCGAGTACAGCCGAACGGCCGCCCCGGGCAACGGCGTTCCGGCCGGCTCAGACCACGACCACGTCGGCGACCGCCACCGCGTTGCATCCGTACCCGCGCGCGTTCCACGGCGCCCGCGTCGGCTGGACCGCGCCCTCCGCGTCCGTCGCCCGAGCGAGGATCCGGTACCGGCCGGGGGTGCGCGGAGTCCAGCGGAAGGACCAGTCCGTCCAGGCGTACGGGCCCGAGGGGCGGTCCAGTTCGGCGTCCTGCCACCCGGTCTCCGGCTCGTCGGGTTCGTCCTCGTGGACCGCCCGCACCTCGACCCGGCGCACGGCCACCCCGCCGCCCGACCACGCGTGCCCGCGTACCTCGGTCTCCTGCCCGCGCCGCAGATCCTCGTCCGGTTCGGGGGCGGTGATCAGGGACTTGACGAGCAGTTCGCCGACCGGCCCCTCAGGGCGGCCGGCGGAGTCGACGTACACGTACTCCTCGGTCTGGAAGACTCCCTCGAACGGATCGGTGACCGCTCGCGCCCCGGTCAGCCACTTCACGTCGGCCACCGCGAACCGGCCGGGCACCACCAGCCGGACCGGGGCGCCGTGGGCGGGCGTCAGCGGCGCGCCGTCCAGCCGGGTGACGAGCAGGGTGTCCGGATGCAGGGCGAGCGCGCGCGGCAGGCTGCGCGCGAACGTCGTTGGCCGGCCGTGCGCCATCCCGGAGTCGGCGCCGGTGAAGACGAATTCGACCGTCGCGGGATCCAACCCGGCTCGTTCGACGAGGGATTGAAAAGGGACTCCCGCGAACCGGGCGCAACCGACCGCCCGTTCCCCCCATGCCAGACCGGGCGCGGGTGGAGTCATCCGGGTGCGTCCGTTGCCCGCGCACTCCATCACCACGTCCACCTCTCGGTGCGGGAGCGCGGTCAGTTCGTCGTAGCCGATGCTGTACGGCGTGCCCACCGCGCCGTCGATCCGCAGCCGCCAGCGGTCCGCCGGAAGGTCCGGGACGTCGAAGTGGCTGCGTACGAAGAGGGCGTCGGCGGGCGTGAGACGCGGGACGAGCGCGGCCGCCGGCGTCTGGGCGTTGTAGGGGTCGGAAGTCACCGTCTCAGGGGACCAGGCGGTGGCGCCGGGGCCGGGGGGAGGTACGGAGAGATACATGGTGCGCCAGGCTACGCCGGGTACCGCGTGAGGCAAGGGAGCGCCATGGGGCGTACGGGACAGGCCCGGCCGTCGCCACCGCCCCGGCCCGCCGGATCCGGGGCATGGTCAAGCGCTCTACCCGGCGGTAACGTCCCTGCCCGGCGGCCGGCGATCCCAGACCGGCCGAGGGGTGCGGGGAGCGCGCGATGGACCAGCGGTTCGGCGACTACCAGAACGAGATCTACCTGAACGGGCTCTTCGGCACCCTGCCGAGACTGCCGATGACCTTCGCCGAGCTGGAACGGCGCGCCGAGGCCGCGCTGCCGCCGTCCGTCTGGTCGTACGTCGCCGGCGGCGCGGGCGACGAACACACCCAGCGCGCCAACACCGAGGCGTTCACGCGCTGGGGCCTGGTGCCCCGGATGATGGTGGGCGCCACCCACCGCGACCTCGGCGTCGACCTGTGCGGGATCGCCCTGCCCACCCCGCTGCTGATGGCGCCCGTCGGCGTCGTCGGACTGTGCGCCCAGGACGGGCACGGCGATCTCGCCACCGCGCGCGCCGCCGCCCGCACCGGCGTCCCGATGATCGCCTCCACTCTGAGTGTGGACCCGCTGGAGGACGTCGCCGCCGAGTCCGGCGCCACCCCGAGCCTCTTCCAGCTCTACACGCCGACCGACCGGGCCCTCGCCGAGAGCCTGGTGCACCGGGCGGAGACGGCCGGGTACCGGGGCATCGTCGTCACCCTCGACACCTGGGTGACCGGCTGGCGCCCCCGTGATCTCGCCACCGGCAACTTCCCCCAGCTGCGTGGCCACTGTCTGGCCAACTACACCTCCGACCCGGTGTTCCGGGCCCGCCTCGCCAAGAGCCCCGAAGAGGACCCGCAAGCCGCCGTCCTGGAGTGGACCGGCATCTTCGGCGCCCCACTGACCTGGGACGACCTTCCCTGGCTGCGCTCACTGACCGACCTGCCGATCCTGCTCAAGGGCATCTGCCACCCCGAGGACGTCCGGCGCGCCCGGGACGGCGGCGCCGACGGCGTCTACTGCTCCAACCACGGGGGCCGGCAGGCCAACGGGGGACTGGCCGCCCTCGACGCCCTGCCGGACGTGGTCGCCGCCGCCGACGGCCTGCCCGTGGTCTTCGACTCGGGCGTCCGCAGCGGCGCCGACGTGGTCAAGGCGCTCGCGCTCGGCGCCACCGCCGTCGCCGTCGGCCGCCCGTACGTCTACGGGCTCGCCCTCGACGGCACCGACGGTGTCGTCCACGTCCTGCGGTCCCTGCTCGCCGAGGCCGATCTGCTCATGGCCGTCGACGGCTATCCGTCCCTCGCGGACCTCCGGGCGGAGGGTGCCCTGCGCCGGCTGTGACGGCTGTGACGGGCTCGGGTGGGGAGGGCCGGGGCCTTGGGGCGGGCGCACCCGCCCCAAGGCCCCGGCCCTCCCGAACGCATCGGGCGGACCGGGGCCGTGGGGCGCTGTCCGGCGGATCTCGGCCGGGCCCCAGGGGCTGCTACGCGGGCCGGCTTTTACGGCGCCAGGAGCGCCGGGGACGGTCGGGTACCCAGCCGAAGATCAGGGTGCTGCCGATCAGACCGAAGAGCATGCCGATGAAGAAACCGCCCAGGTTCGACGTCACCCAGGTGGCCAGTGAGGCCAGGACGCCGATGATCGAATAGAACAGCCGCTGGCCGGGGTTGACCACGACGAGCAGTCCGCAGACGATCATCATGATCGGCAGTACGTACCCCGCCAGGCTGTCGGCGCCGGCGGCGAGGATCACCGAGACGCTCGCCCGCTGGGTGAGCAGGATCTCCGCGCCGCCGAACGCCAGGGCGAGGCCCGCCCCGAAGGGGCGCCGGTGGCGCCAGGTCCGAAACGCCCGCCAGGGGTGCCGGCGGTCGTCGGGAGGTGCGTCCGCCGCGGCCCGAGGGGCCTCGGGGACGTCCGCCGCGGCCTCGTCCGTGCCCGGTGCCATGGTCAGCAGCCCTCCGAGCTGAAGTTCATGTGGAGGTCGGGCAGGGTGAACCGGACCGCCGTGGTGGCGTAGTTGGTCTGGCGGAAGTCGTTCATCTCCACCGTGTCGGCCTGCTGGCCGAAGGAGCCGAGCGGGCCCTTGATCGGAGGCTTCTCGTACTCGCTGGCGTCACCGCCGATCTCGATGTTGTCGAAGCTCGCCGACTTGCCGGTGATGTCGGTCGAGTCGGTGGTCAGACCGGTCGCCTCGACCGGGCGGTCCTTCTTCCCGCCCGCCGTGATGTGCAGGTAGGTGCCCCCCAGCGCCACGCTCTGGCACAGATTGGTGATCTTCGCCTTGCGGATCGCGGTCACGATGGTCAGCACCTGGCCGCCGGTGTCGCCCGCGTTCGGGCTGTTGTCCGCCATGTTGTCGATGGCGCCCCACTGCCCGAAGCCGTCGCCCTTGAGCGAGTCGCCGGCTACGACGAACGGCATTCCGGAGATGGCGAACTGGGCGGCGAGAGCACCCTGGGCGGTGAGGACCACCAGCGTGCCGGCGGCGAGGAAGGCGGGTACCCCCATGAGGGCCGCGCGACGGTAGCGCACCCCGCCCCGTCTCTCCTGGCCGGCCGCGGCGGGCGGGCCGCCGGGCGAGTCGGGGGTGGTGGTGTCTTCGGACAGGGCCATGCGGTGCTCCTGACAGTGATGAGGAAACAGAGCGCGGCTTCGTCCTGGCGCGGACCGGTTCCCCCCACCCACCCTGGGTCTTCCTGGTAACGCGCGGAGGCAGCCGTGCCGCAAGGGAACCGATTCGGACCGTACGCGCGGTAACAAGTCACGTCAACTGCCCAGTAACCAAACGTTCTTGACGATCATTCGGAAACCGGGAAAGGTGCTGTGACCACATGGACGAGAACGTCCAGAAGCGGATCGGGACCGGCCGCCGACCTGCCCTCGGGCAGGGTGAACCGCCCGGCGTCGACCGCCCGTTGCACCGCCGCGTGCACGGCGCCGACGACCGTGTCCACCAGCTCGTCGCGCGCCATTCCGGGCGGGCCGGGCGGGGCATCCCTGAAGAAAGGGCGGAATCCGGCCAGAAGTTCCGCCCGCGCCCGCCGCCCCGAGGGCCCCAGGGACTCGATCTCGACCGCCATCGTCGCGAAGGCGGGCGTCTGGGCGAGCAGGGTCAGCAGCGCCCGCAGTCCGGCCCGGACGGCGGTCGGCCAGTCCGTCGCGCCGCCCGCCTCGTCGTAGGCCCGCTGCATGGCCCGCACCACGGTCCGGGTGCCGCCCCGGAAGGCGGCGAGCACCGCGTCCTCCTTGCCGGAGAACAGCTCGTAGAAGACGGGGCGGGTCACCCCGGCGGCCCGGCAGATGTCGCTGATCCGGGCGCCCGCGTAGCCGTTCGCGGCCACGGTGCGGGCCACACCGTCGAGCAGTCGCTCGCGCTGACGCGACGCCACCTGCTCGGGTGTGAGCCGGCGCGGTCCCGGCCGCAGCGAGCGCTCCGGCTCACGCCCCGTGCGGGCGCCTGGCAGGACGAGATCTCCCTCGGGGCAGCGAGCACTCGTCATCGGCCACATCCTTCTGCGGTTGTTGACGTCGGATACTCGGCGGGTTTACAACCCTCGTGGGTTTTCCTTTCGGTGCGCCGGGAGAACCGGTGGCGCCGCACCCCGCGGGACGGGATGCGCGCCGCCGGATCCCGTACACCGAGTATTACGCTCCACCCCGTATCGCGACACCGCCGCCGGAAGGCCCGTGGCGCCGGATCCCCGGCGGCGGCCGTCGTCGCCGTGCCGCGTCCGCGTCGCCAAGTCGGCGGCTACACGGGCCCGTTCGGACGGATTTCGGAACCAGGGCTATCGCGGAGGACGCGCCACCTGCATCATGTTCCACCCGCACCATGTTCCACGCGGACCCCGTTCCACGCGGACCTCGTTCCGCCAGGTGCGACCGACCAGTTCCGCGGAGCGGCACACATGCGACCGCGAGCCATGGGCGCACGGCGTGACACCGCTCCGTCCCGCTTCGAGTGTGTCCCGTTCCGGGTGTGTCCCGGACCGTAGGCGCGGCCGTGCGTGTGCCGTACGCCTTCGGGGCGATCCCGTACGGCGTGCTCGTCCGTTTCCACCCGTACCGCCGTACCGCCGCACCACCCGTACCGCCGTCCCAACCGCACGGCTGTGTCGCCGTACCGCAGCGCCGTACCTCCGTACCGCCGTTCTGCCGTACCGCCCGGGTGCACCGCCCGCGTCCCCACGCGGGCCACGGCCACCCACACCGACCGCCGAACCATCCCACCCTCCGCCCTGTGCGAAAGGACCCCCCCCATGAACAAGCGTCTGCTCTCCGTCGCCTTCGGAGCCGCCTTCGCCGCCGCGCTCGCGGTGACCACCTCCGCCTCCGCCACGACCGCCGCCGGCGCTGTCCTGACCGTCGGCAGCCCGACCGGCCCGGCCGTCGCCGCGAACGACAGCCTCAGCGCGACACTGGCCTCCGGTGGCACCGCGAGGATCGCCACCACCGCCGGCGGCAGCACCGGAATCACCTGTAACACCTCGGCCTTCGCGGCCACCGCCGACTCCAACCCGGCCGCCCCCGGCACCGCCACCGAGACGGTGACCTCCCACACGCTGGCCAACTGCACGACCAACATCATCGGCGCGACCGGTGTGCAGAGCATCACGGTGAACAACCTGCCGTACAAGGCGTCCGTGGTCTCCGGAGGCCCGCTCACCGTCACGGCGGGTGCCGCCGGACCCATCCAGACCACCCTCAAGATCAACACGATCCTGGGTGTGACGACCTGCGTCTACCAGGCCGGCAACCTCACCGCGACCCCGTCCAACGCCGACAACTCGCTCACCTTCAAGGACCAGCTCTTCAGCAAGACCAGCGGCCCGGCCACCTGCCCCGGCAGCGGCTACTTCTCCGCGAAGTACGGCCCGGTGCTGGACGGCTCCCAGGGCAACGGCGCGGTGTTCGTCAACTGACCTTCCCCGCCCGAGAGACGACCCCGGCGCCGTACGGCCCGGGGTCGTCCCCGCGCGCCCCGGGCGTCTCCCGTCCGCCGTGCGTCCCGGTCCGTCATCCCCCGTACACCTCCGCCGTGTTGGGGCGCGGTGCGGGACGATGCCGGGCGGCCGGGCCCTCGGCGAAGGCGCGCAGGAGGTTCTCCGTAGTCCGGGTGACGAAGACCCGGGTACGGGCGTCCATGCCGTGATCGCGGCCCCCGTCCGGAGTCCCGGCCATCAGGGCCTCCACCCACCGCATGGTGCCCGTCGCGAAGACCCCCGCCCCGCTCTTCGCGGTGTAGTACGCCGAGTCGCTGTGGCTGCGGCTCTTCTTGCACACCAGAGGGGAGTGGGCCGTGATCTCCAGCGGCCCGGGGACGGCCGGGCCCGGGGTGACCCGGTCGTACTCCACCCCGACCAGATGGGCGAAGCCGTCGCCGCGGCGCACCCTCGTCCCCTCGTACACCCAGTGGTCCGCCGCGTGGACGACGTAGGGCGCGTCCGTCGGATATCCCTCGTAGAGCACACCGGTCAGCGAGGACTCGGGGTCGGGCGCCGGGGACGCGCGGAAGTCCGTCGTCACCAGGGAGGGCCGGGAGGCGTACAGCGGGTCGGACCGGCAGGAGGACTTGTAACAGACCACCGTCCGCTCGGGCCGCGCTCCGTCCGGTTCCAGACGGACCCGGCGGAAGCAGGTGTTGGCGCCCAGGAAGGCCAGATTGGTGCCGGCGTCCCGGGCCCGGGTGACGTGCTCACGCTGCTGCGGGGTCCAGTACTCGTCGTGCCCGAGGCAGACGACGGCGGCCGCCCCGACCAGCACCTCGGGGGAACGGTGTACGTCGACCCCGGTGGTGTACGCGAGGGGAATGCCGAGCCGCTCGGCGAGAACCACCGCCGCCCGCTCGTACGCCAGGAACTTCTCCGCCCCGTCCAGGTCGTAGGGGCGGTCGAAGCTCACGGCGAGGGACCGGGTGTCGTAGTTGCCGAAGGGCCCCTGATAGAGGCTGTAGCCGCCCCACCGGTTGTACGCCTGCCAGGTCGCGGGCGCGTGCATCAGTACCGTGCGGCCCGCGCCCCGCGCGGAGCGCACGATCAGCGGGACATGGCGCTGGTGCCCGTCCTGCGAGTCGAGCCGCAGCAGATACGCGCCCTCCGGCCAGCCCGTCGTGTCGAGCCCGAGGGTGCGCCGCCAGCCGGCGTGGACCGTACGGGTGGCGGGCACGAGACGCGGCTGCGCCTGAACCCGGCCCGGAACGCGTCCGGACCGCCACACCAGCCGGGCCTCGTCGCCGCCGTACCAGCCGATGCGGAAGGCCGAGACCCGGAAGGACGGCGCGGTCGTCGAGACGTACAGTCCGCACTCTTCGCCCGGGAGCACACTCACCCGGTCGGTGTACCCGAGGACGGCCGGCGCCGGACCCCGCGACCGGATACGCCAGTCGTGTGTTCCCTGGCGGTCCCGCTCCGTCTCGGCCCGGGGCGAGGCCTCCGCCGCGCGGTCGCGGGCGGTGTGGGCGGACGGGGCAGGGGCGCAGGCGCCGACCGTCGCCGAGGCGAGCCCGACGCCCGCCCTGAGGAGGGTTCGGCGGCCCGGCGCGGCCCCGCCGGACGGCTGGTGCCGCTGGTGCCGCGGGGTCTCCTGCCCGTCGGGGCCCACGTCGCCTCCCGTGTGTCCGGTCCCTCCCTCCGGTGCCCTGCGTCCGGTGCCCGGCTTCACGGGGCACCGCCCCCGTGAGCAGCGTGGCACGGCGCGGAGGACTCGGCCGGGCGGGAGAGCGTGTGGGAGGAGGCGAGGGAGGAGGCGAGGGAGGACGTACGGCAGACCGGGTGAGCGGATACTCCGGAGGCTTCGCGCGGGGCCGGGCGGCCCGGTGGCCGTACTTTGTCCTCTGTTCCTGTCGCTTCTCCGTGGGCAGGTTCGGTCGGCCGTGGGGGCAAGCGGATGCGATGCCCGGATGGGTGTCTTCGTGAAGCTCTTGACGGCGCTCGGGGGCACGCCGGTGGACCCGGCCCCTCCTTGCCTCTCTCCGCCGTTCACGGGGAGACCGGCGGCCAGGGGTAGCCCAGTCGCTCGGCATCGTGCGAACCTCCCCAGACCTCGGCGGCGGCACGGGGATCACCGGCGGTCAGCCGCGCTTCGAAGCGCTCGGCTTGGACCGATGGGGCGTCAGGCGAGATGTGGAGGGTCATCCCGAACTGGAGCCAGGGCAGAGCGGGATCGGCCCGGTCGCGGGGATGCGTCAGGACCACGTGGACGCGATCGGGCTCCCTGTGGGAGGCCCAGACCCCTTCCAACTCGCAGTCCCACCTGACGAGCCAGTCCTCGCGCCTCCTCAGCCCCCCCTCCAGCAGCCGCGCGACCGCTCCCGCCGGCCACTCCCACCCGCGGTCCTCTCCGGCGCGCAGGACCTCGGCCTCGTACCGGTCCGTGGCGAACCTGAGCTCCGGCAGTTCGAGGTTCTCATGGGCCGGGTCTCGCCAGCCCGCCCAGACGACATGACCACCGTGACGCGTGATCGTCGTGTACAGCGCGCCACAACACTCCTCCACGCCGCACCCGGACCGGGCGAGACGCACCTCGTGGGGCGTCCGCCCGGAGTGCAACGGCCCGTCCTGGCCCAGCAGATACCGGGGACTCACTCCCTGGTACCAGGAGTCTCCCAGGCCGGTGGGTGCCACCTCGGCCAGAAGATCCCGGCCGTTGACGATCGGGCGGACCCTCGCATCGCCCTTGTCGGGTGGCGGGCACACGATGTTCAGAGTGAGAAGGTCGGGTCCCATGGTCATCGGCCCATGGTCGCGAGCCGGCTCGCGGTTGTCACTCGGTTAGGTGTGGCCACGGCGTGGGCGCCACTTCGGTCGCCTCGCCACCCCGACCCTTCGCGAGGGCCGCCCCGCCCGGCCCGGTGTCGGCCGTGACGATTCCGGGACATTCCCGGTCAGTGCGAGTGGGAACGGATCGTACCGACCATGGTCCAGTGCGGCATACGCACGGGGCCATCGCGCAAGGCAAGGAGTGCCCATGCATCCCGACCGCAAGTCCGTCGTCATCCTCGCCGCCGTCCTGCTGGCCGCCACGGCCCCCGCGGTCGCGCAGGCCTCCCCGGCGACGGGGCGGGGTGCCGCCCCCTCCGCGTGCCGGCCGGCCAACCACACCGCGAAGATCGCCGAGGCACCCGCCAGCGCGGGCCACCACCACTACCGGGTCACCCTGACCGCGCCGCGCGGATACGACCCCTGCCGGCTGGCCGGTTCGCCGGCCGACGCCCGGTTCCTGCGCCAGGGCAAGCCGTCCGGGATCACCGCCGGCCGTTACGGCGAGCAGGGCACCGCGGTGACCTTCGGCCCCGGCCACCCGGTGCACTTCGACGTCCAAGTCCCCAACGACGCCCGCCAGGTGCCGGTGGACGAGATGTCCTTCACGCTTCAGGCGCCGGGCGGGCAGATCCCCGGTTCGTCCTTCGCCGAGGGCAGGATGAACATCGCGGCCGGAACCCTCATCGGCCCGGTGGAGCAAGGATCCTGAGGACCGAAGGCGGGGTCGGCCCCGGCGGTCGTGGCGCCGCCGGGGCCCGCGGGTCCGGCAGGATCCGAAAGACAGGACTTGGAGATTCCGCGGGTAGGGGCGCGCCCTCGCGAGCGCTGCGATACCGCCGCCCGGACCAGCGGAACCCGCCCACGCCTCCGAGTTTGCGTTGGAGCACACTCCAACTCCTAGGTTCGGCGCATGCGATACATCAAACTCGGAACGACCGGACTGGGAGTCTCCGCCATCGCCCTCGGTTGCATGAGCTTCGGCGAGCGGGACCGGGGCGGCGAGCCCTGGTCGCTGGGCGCGGACGCCAGCCGGGACATCATCAAGCAAGCCCTCGAAAGTGGCGTCAACTTCCTCGACACGGCCAATGGGTACAGCGCCGGGAGCAGCGAGGAGATCGTCGGCCAGGCGGTCAAGGACTTCACCCGGCGCGAGGAGGTCGTTCTCTCCACCAAGGTCTGGATGCGGATGCGCCCCGGCCCGAATGGCGCTGGGCTGTCCCGCAAGGCGATCTTCGCCGAGCTCGACGCCTCCCTGAAGCGACTGGGGACCGACTACATCGACCTGTACCAGATCCACCGCTGGGACTACGACACCCCGATCGAGGAAACCCTCGAGGCGCTGCACGACGCGGTCAAGTCCGGGAAGGTCCGCTACATCGGAGCCTCATCCATGTACGCCTGGCAGTTCGCCAAGGCCCTGTACCTGGCTGACCTGAACGGCTGGACCCGGTTCGTGTCGATGCAGGACCACTACAACCTCATCCACCGAGAAGCAGAGCGGGAGATGCTCCCGCTCTGCGCCGACCAGGGCATCGGCGTGATTCCGTGGAGCCCGCTGGCGCGGGGCAGGCTGACGCGGGTCCGGGACACCGCCACGGCGCGTGCCAGGACCGATGAGGGCGGCAAGATCCTCTACCGCGACGGGGACCAGGCAGTGGCCGAGCGCGTTCACGAGATCGCGGGCAAGCGGGGTCTGTCCCCGGCCCAGGTCGCCCTGGCCTGGGTCATGCGCAACCCGGCGGTGACCTCGCCCATCGTCGGGGTCACCAAGCCGGCCCAGCTTGCCGACGCACTCGCCGCGGTGAACGTCGAACTCGACGAAGACGAGGCTGCCTACTTGGAGGAGCCCTACCAGCCGCACGAGGTCGCCTACCTGGAGGAGTCTTTCTACAAGTCGCGCCCTGTGGCGGGCTCCCGGTAGCCCGGGCTACCGCCGGGCCTTCGACGAGTCCTTGGCCTCGGCCTTCACAGTCCTGTGGTGGGCCTGGCGGTATGTGCGGGTGGTCGCGCGCGACTGCATGATCTGCGTGTTGCCCTGCTGCTGCCCGCCACCTCGGCCAGCGGTAAGGCCACGCGCAGCGGGACGCACGGCCGGCCCGCCGACCATGACGCCTTGTCCTCTACCCGCGGAAGCGCTTAACCGCGTGCCGACTGTCAGTGGTCGATGCGAGACTCGGCCCCATGAAGCTCGATGATCCCAAAGACGACCTGCACCGCTACCTCAAGAGCGCCCGCGAAGCGGTCGTCTGGAAGCTGGACGGACTGTCCGAGTACGACATCCGCCGCCCGATGACACCGACCGGGACCAACCTTCTCGGCCTCGTCAAGCACCTCGCCTGCGTCGAGTTCGGGTACTTCGGCCCGACCTTCGGCCGCCCGCACGGCGAATCCCTTCCCTGGGACGAGGACATGGACGCGGACGCGGACGTCGAGCCCAACGTGGACATGTGGGCCACGGCCGACGAGTCGCGTGAGGAGATCCTCGGCCTCTACCACCGCGCCTGGGCGCACACGGACGCGACGATCGAAGCGCTGCCGCTCGACACGGTGGGGCACGTTCCGTGGTGGGGCGACAAGGGCGCCGCGACGCTCCAGCGGCTCATGCTGCACGTGACGGCCGAGACGCACCGCCATGCCGGCCACGCCGACATCGTCCGCGAACTGATCGACGGCAAAGCCGGGATGCGGGAGGACGCGGACAACATGTACGGCGGCGACGAGGCGTGGTTCCGGGAGTACCGAGGCCGGCTGGAGGAGGCCGCCAAGGAGGCCCAGGCCAAGCGGGGTTGAGGGGGCGGCCCCTGGGGAACCGGGGGCCGTCGCTCAGCGGTAGTCCTCCGGATGGCCCTGCATCCAGGTGTTGATCCGGTCGCGGGTGTCGAAGAGTTCCTTCTGGTGGGTGCGCAGGTTCTCGGTGGAGGTGTCCTGGCCCAGGGTCTCGTTCAACTTCCCGATCAGTTCCAGGGGTTCGGCGAAGTGTGAGGATCCCTGCGGGTCCTTGCGCATGGCGCGGTCGAGGTTGCCGAGTTCCAGATGGACGCGGTCGAGGTTGTCGCCGCAGTCCGCGCAGGGCGCCACCAGGGTGGTCTGAAGGCCGGCGAAGGCGTCGCGGACCCGGGGGCCGGTGAACTCCTGGGTCGCGTCGGCGGCCGTCTCCGCTGCCGCCGTCTCCTTCCCGGCCGTCTCCTTCCCGGCCGTCTTCTCCGCGGCCGGCGCGGATCGCGCCGTGTCGGGACCGGAGGCTGCCGAGCAGGACACCGTGAGGCAGGCGAGGGCGGCGACGGCGGCAGCGGCGGCGATGTGCCGGAGCCGCGGGTACGTGGATGCTGTGGACAAGGTCCCCCCTTGATCGACAAGTCCGCCGACCCTACAGGGACGTGCGCCTCCTCGCCCGCCCGGCCCGGCTCTCGCCGCGGACCCGTTGACGGCCCCGCTACGGTCCCGGCACGGCCTCCGGCCGGGCGGCGGGAGCCGACTCTTGAGGTCCGTGAGGCCCGTGAGGCCCGTGGAGCCCGTGGAGGCGGTGGAGTTGGGTGTCCGCGCGCAGCACGCTTTCCTGGTAGCCGTGGGCGAGCCCCAGCCGGCGGGCGCGCGCGAGCACGGCTCCGGCCTCCTCCGTCCGGCCCAGGTCGAGCAGGGCCGTGCCCGCCGTCGCCGTCAGCATGCTGTGGCGGACCCCCACCAGACCGTTGACCGTGTCGCCGTCGAGGGCGAGTCCGCGTTGGGCGCAGTCGAGCGCGGCGGCCGGGTCGCCCGCCGCCAGAAGCTGCCGGGATCGGTGCTCCAGAGCCAGCAGCTCGGTCATCACGTCCCCGCTGCCGTGGACGAGTTCGGCGGCCCGGGCCGTGAGTGCCAGGGACTCCTCCGTCACCTCGTGCCGGTCGAGCGCCACCGCCAGGTTCACCAGGGCCGTCGCCTCGCTGGACTTCTCGCCGGCGCGGGCCGCGAGGGCGGGGGCGAGCCGTAGATGCGTCAGGGCCTCGTCGAGCCGGTTCTCCTGGGTGAGGACCCAGCCGAGCAGCGCGCGGGCGCGGGACTCGGCGTCCGCGTCGCCCGCCCGGGCCGCCGAGTCGACGGCGTCGTCGAGCAGTGGCGCCCAGCCGTCGTGGCTGTTCCACAGGATGTACGGCCACTGGAGTACGCCGAGCCGCCAGGCCCGGTCGTGCAGTCCGGCGGCCCGGGCGGCGGCGACGGCCGCGGCGAGGTTGTCGCGTTCGGCCGCGTACCAGAGCAGCGCCGCGTCCCGTCCCGCGAACCGCACCGTACTGCCGGTCAGCCGGGCGTCGGCGGGCGGTGCGCAGCAGTCGTGGTCGTCGGGCTCCGCGATCCGCGCGGCGGCCATGGCGGTGAGAGTGTAGTGGTCGAGCAGCCGGACCAGCCCTTCCCCGTCGGGGGAGAGGCTGCGCGCGTAAAGCCGCACCAGATCGTGCAGGGTGTGCCGGCCCGGCGCGTACTCGGTGAGCAGATGCGCGTCGCACAGCCGGTCCAGGGCCTCGGCAGCGGCCGCAGGGGTGTGGCCGAGCAGCGCGGCGGCGGCGTGCCGGTCCAGATCCGGTCCCGGCACGGAGCCCAGCCGCCGGAACAACAGGGCGGCCGAGTCCGGAAGTTGCTGCACGGTGACCCGCAACGCGGCAGCCACCCCTTGCCCGTCGGCGCCCGCCGATCCGTCGTCCACCGAGAGCAGTGCCAACCGCCGCTGTTCGTCGGCGAGTTCGGTGGCGAGATCGGCGAGCCGCCAGTGCGGGCGGGCGGCGAGCTGGGCGGCGGTGACACGCAGCGCGAGCGGCAGCCCGTCACAGAGTTCGGCGAGCCTGCGGGCGGCGGCCGGTTCGGCTCCGATGCGTTCGCCGCCGACCGCGGCGGCCAGCAGCGCGGCCGACTCGTCGAGTCCGAGCACCCCGAGCGGCACCGGCCGGGCCAGCTCGGTGACCACCAGGCCGCCGAGCCGCAGCCGGGAGGTCACCACGGCGGCGCTGTCCGGACCCGCGGGCAGCAGCGGCCGGGCCCGGTCGGCGCCCCGCACGTTGTCGAGGACGACGAGCAGCGCCCGGTCCTCGGTCAGCGAGCGGTAGAGCGCGGCCGCGGCCGTCGGCGACTCCGGCACCTCGCGGGGCGGCACCCCGAGTGCGGGCAGGAACTCGCGCAGCACCTCGGCGGCGTCCACGCCGTCGCCGTCGCCAGGTCCGAAGCCGCGCAGATCGGCGTAGAGCACCCCGTCCGGGTAGCGGTCGGCCCGCCGGTGCGCCCAGTGCAGGGCGAGCGCGGTCTTGCCGACGCCGGCGGGGCCGGTGACCAGCGCCACCCGGGCCTCGTCCACGGCCGCGTCGAGTGCGGCCAGTTCACGTTCGCGGCCGAGGAAACCGCGCGGGGTGCGGGGCAGCAGATCGGGCGCCGGCAGCGGCGGGGGAGTGGCCGCCGCCGGGCGCACCGGCGACGTCGGCTGCCTGTGCGAGGGCTCACCCGCCGTATGCCCCGCCGCGCGTCCGGCCGCGTGACCGTCCGCGGGGACGTCCGGGGCCGGGCCGTCCGCTCCCGGGGCCGGCGCGGGAGCCGGGACGCGAGCGGAGGGGCCCGGCGCCGTCGCGCCCGGACCGCCGCCGTCGGACGCGTCCGCCCCCGCCGCCTTGGCGGTCCCCGTGACACCGGCGGTCCCCGCGGTCGCCGAAGCCGCGTCAGCCACTCCCGCCGCCGGGGGCCACGGGGTGCCGGCGGGCGCCTCGGGACCCGGCCAGGACACGGTCTGCGCGGCCGACGGCAGCCCGCGGAGCACCGCCTCGTACGCCGCCCGCAGCGCGGGCCCGGGATCGACGCCCAGGTCGTCCGCGAGCTGGGTGCGCGTGCGGTGGTAGCAATCAAGGGCGTCCGACTGGTGCCCGGCGCGGTACAGCGACAGCATCAGCGCGGCGAGCAGCGACTCCCGCAGCGGGTTCGCCGCCGCCTCGGCGCGCAGCAGCGCCGCCGCCTTCACATGCTCGCCGAGCCGCCCGTACGCGGCCGCCAGCTGTTCCACGGTGACAAGACGCGTCTCCTCCAGCGCCTGCGCCGCCACCAGCAGCGGTTCGCTCGCCACCGTGCCCGTCAGGGCGGGCCCCCGCCACAGCGCGAGCGCCTCGCGCAGCATCAGGACCGCGTCCCCCGGGTGCTTCTGGTGCCCGGCGAGCTGGACGAGTTCGTCGAAGCGATGGGTGTCCAGGAGCTGGTCGGGCATGCGCAGCTCGTACGCCTGGGTATGGGTGGCCAGCTCGATGCCGTAGTCGTCCGCGCCGCCCTGCTCGAACAGCGCGCGCAGCCGGGACACATGGCCCTGGACGACGGTACGGGCCCGGGCCGGCGGTTCCTCCTCCCACACCGCGTCGATCAGCCGGTCGACGGGAACGGCGGAATTCGCGCGCAAGAGCAGTGCGGCGAGCACACTGCGCCGCTTGGCGGGGCCGAGCGGCAGCTCGCCCGCTTCGGCCGCGATGGACACCGTCCCGAGCAGGCGGAACTCCACCCGGCCCTCCCTTTTTCTGTGATCCCGTGGGGCTTCCAGTATCCCCGCGCCCCCGTGCGGCGACGTGGCCGGACCCCTCAGGATGTCCGGATATGACCGGATCGAGCCGGGTTCGGGTCGGAACCTTTGCCGGACCGTTGCCGGATTCCTCCCGTACGCCCGGCGGTGCCGTTCCTGCGTCAAGCCAGGGCCCGATCGTCGCCGGATCGTGTGGCTTGGGGCCGGATGACCATGGAATCGGGGGCGGGACACGGCAAGATCGGTGCAGCCGGGTCGCAGGTACGAGGGCCGTGGGGGCTCTTGGACCCGGCGCGCCACGAGCGTCGTGCGCCGACATCGCCGCTCTCCGCCGCCCCCGGAACGAGGCTCCGCTCCGGGGGCGGCCCTGGTGTCGGGGCCGCCCTCCCTCTCGTCAAGTATGTAAACAAGGCACGTGTTCTGATGCGTTGTCAGACGTGGCGCAAAACCTGTCTGGACGCTACTACCGGCCGGTTCTACTCTCAGGTCACTTCGCGTGCGCCCCCACCCCACGCGCTCCCGCGAACGCCGCACCGCGCCCGGGAACGTCCCCGCACCCGCACCGTGCACCGTGCACCGCGCACGTCCGAACGCACCGCGCATGTCCCGCACCGCGTACGGCGCATCACGCGCCAAGTACCCCGCACCTCCTCGTATCCCCACCCTCCGAACCCGAGGAGATCCCCATGTCCAAGCTGCTCGTCGCCGCGACCGGTCTGGCCGCCGCCACCGCCCTCACCTTCGGCGGCACCGGCATACAGGCCGCGTCCACCACCGTGCTCCCGGCCGGCCACTCCTTCGCCGCCAAACTCACCGGCAACGCCACCTTCACGGCCGGCTCGACCACCATGACCTGTACGGTCTCCGCGTCCACCGGCGCCGCCAACAAGGTGCCCGCCGCGCCCGCCAACCACAACGACGCCGGCGCGGTCTCCCTCCCCATCAACCCGCCCACCTTCAGCGGCTGCAGCACCAGCATCTTCGGTGTCAGCGTCACCGTCACCACCAACTCCACCAACGGCGCCTGGGCGCTCACCACCCAGAACGGCTCGCCGGCCACCGCCGGATTCACCATTCCCAAGGGCGGCGTCGTCCTCAAGACCAGCGGGCTCGCGTCCTGCACCATCACCGGCTCGCCCGGCGGCACCACCGCCGTGAACGGCGGCTGGACCAACGGCGCCCCGTCCACCCTCGCCATCTCGGGCGCGGCCGTGCCCGCCACGGTCACCGGCGGCCTGCTCTGCCCGACGGGCAGCCAGTCGGCGAACTTCAGCGCCACGTACCAGATCACCGACACCACCGACGCGACCCAGCAGATCACCGTGACCGGCTGACCCGTCCGATCGCGGGACCGCCCCCCCCCACCGGACCCTCCCGCTCCTCTTGCCCGACCCGCCCCGTACCGCGCTCCCGTCCGGCATCCTGGTGGCTCTGACGGAGGTGCCGGGCGGGGCGTGCCGGGCACGGCGGGGGCGGGCAGCGGAGGGGAACCGTGGCCATGAGCGAGCACGACGAGCAGGGGACGGGCGCCGGCGGCGCGGGTACACCGGCCGGCCCGGAGGGCCCGGACGGTCCGGAGCACCGGAACGGTCCGGACCTCCCGGACCCCGCCGCCGGCCCCGACGGCCCCGAGAACCCGGACACGGATACGTCCCCCACCGCGTCCGACGGGCCGAAACGCCGGCGGAGACGGCGCCCGAGGGGCCGGACGGTCCTGCTGGTCGCGCTCGGCCTGCTCGTCGGCGCCCTCCTGCTCACCGCGGGCACCGGCTACTGGGCGTACCGCCACTACACCGGCCGGGTCCAGCGCATCCCGCGCACCTTCCCGACCGGTGTGCCGGTCCCGGCCGCCTCCAAGGGCGGTCAGAACTTCCTGCTCATGGGGCTCGACTCGCGCTCCGAGGTCCCGACGACCGGCAGCGACGCCAAGGGCAGGCTGTGGACGTACGGCGACCAGCGCAGCGACGCGATGATGCTGGTGCACATACCGGACGACCACTCCGCCGCGTACGTGGTCTCCCTGCCGCGCGACTCGTGGGTGGACATCCCCGGCAAGGGCCGCGCCAAGCTCAACGCGGCCTTCTCCTGGGGCGGACCGCCCCTGCTCATCGACACCGTGCAGCGCCTCACCGACGTCCGCGTCGACCACTTCGCCGTCATCGACTGGAACGGCTTCCGCAAACTCACCGACGCCGTCGGCGGCGTCGACATCCTCATGACCACCGGCGAGCGCCGGCACATGAACGGTGCCGAGGCCCTCGCCTATGTCGGCGAACGCAAGAGCCTGCCGAACGGCGACTTCGACCGCACCCACCGCCAGCAGAACTATCTGCGCACCGTCCTGGAGAAGGTGATGTCCGCCGACTCCCTCAAGGACCCCCTCCAGCTGAAGAAGACCCTCGACATCTTCACCGAGACCGTCTCCGTCGACGAGCGCTTCGGCGACGGCGACATGCGCGAGCTGATCTGGAACATGCGCGACGTCCGCGCCCGGGACATGACGTTCATGAACGCCCCGGTGAAGGGCACCGGCACCGAGCGGGGCCAGTCGGTGGTCCGCCTCGACCGGGCGCGCTGCGACGCGCTGTGGCGGGCGTTCAAGGACGACGAGGTCGCGGCGTACGTACAGACCCACCCGCTCGACCTGCTCCGCCCGGCCCCTCACTGACGCCCCCCCGGCGCCCTGCCGGTCTCTCCCGGCACCCGGACGGTCCGCCGCGTCCGGACGGCCGCCGCCGTCCGCGCGGGTGCGCCGCGCCCCGGCCCGGGGTCGAATGGGGGGAGGGCGGCGGCACGCCGGGGCCGGGTGCCGGACACGGCCCCGGGGGCGAGGACGGAACGGAGCGGAGCGGAACGTGAGCGGACTCATCGCCGTCACCGGAGCCACCGGGCGGATCGGCCGCCGGGTCGTGCGCCATCTCGCCGAGCGGGGCGCGCCGGTCCGCGCCCTGGGCCGCGACCCGGAGAAACTGGCGGCCTCGCCCGCCGACGACACCCGGACGGCGGCCTACGCCGACGCCGCCGCGACGCGGGCCGCCCTCGACGGCGTACACACCCTCTTCCTGGTCTCCGCCCACGAGGCGCCGGACCGGGTACGGGACCACGCCACGGCGGTCGACGCCGCCCTCGCCGCGGGGGTCCAGCGGATCGTCTACCTCTCCTATCTGAACGCCGCACCCCACGCGACCTTCACCTACGCCCGCGACCACTGGCACACCGAGCAGCACATCCGCGCCACGGGCGTCCCCTTCACCTTTCTGCGGGACAGCGCCTACCAGTCCGCTCTCGCCGCGATGACCTCGCCCGACGGGGTACTGCGCGGCCCCGCCGGGGACGGCCGGGTGGGTGCCGTCACCCACGACGACGTGGCCGCCGCCGCGACGGCGGTCCTCCTCGGCGACGGCCACGACGGCGCCACCTACGACCTGACCGGCCCCGAGGCGCTCTCCTTCGCCGAGATCGCCGCCGCGCTCGGCGCGGCCGCCGGGCGCGAGGTCGTCTACCGGGCGGAGAGCCGTGACGAGGCCTATGCCTCCCGGGCCGCCGACCAGGCCCCGGACTGGGAAGTGGACGGCTGGGTCACCTCGTACGAGGCGGTCGCGGCGGGCGAGATGGACGACGTGTCCGACGACGTCCGGGACCTGACCGGGCGTCCGCCCCAGTCCTTCGCCGGCTTCCTCGCCGAGCACCCCCACGCGTACCGGCATCTGCTGCCCCCTGGGTAGGTGGGTGGGCGCCCGCGTCGCTCAGAGCCACCCCGCGCGCTGCGCCTGGAGCGCCATCTGGAACCGGTTCGCCGCGCCGAGCCGGGCCATCAGGACCTGGAGACGGCGGAACAGGGTGCGCCGGCTGACCCCCAGCTCGCGCGCGATCACCTCGTCGCTCGCGCCGCCCGCGAGCAGCCGCAGCAGCGTTCGGTCGGCGGGCCCGGGCCCGCTCGGGCCGCCCGTCGTCGCCGGGCGACCGCCGTACAGTGGCAGCGCGCGGTGCCACGACTGGTCGAAGAGGGCCACGAGCGCCGAGAACAGCCCGCACGGCTGCACCACCAGCATCGTGTGCACCGCGTCCGCCTCCCGGATCGACAACGACACCAGGGCGCAGTCGTCATCGATGATCAGGAGCTTCACCGGCACCGACGGCAGCACCCGCGCCTCCTCGCCGGCCGCGACGCACGGCTCGATGGAGTCCTTGAGATGCCCCGGGTGCTCCAGGGACTCCCGCGCGTACACGACCTGCTGCCGCACCCCGCGTGCCAGGGTGGCCAGCGCGTCCTCGGCGGCGCCGGTCATCCGCGCGTACGGGGGCGACTCCAGCTGCCGGATCCGCGTTCGCGCGCTCGCCCACGCCAGCCGCATCCGGGGACCGATCGCCTCGCCCGTGACCACCTCCACCAGGTGCTCGTCGTGTCCGGGGAGACGGCTCCTGCGGTACGACTCGAACGCGCCGCCCACCGCGACGCGCGACTCCTCCAGCTCCGCCGCCCGGTGCCGGGCCAGCACCTCCAGACCCGCCGCAGGCGGCACCGGAGCCACCTGATCGGCATCCCCGTCCGCCGGGCGGGCCAGTCCGGCATCCACCAACTCGCCGTAGGCAAGCGCGAGTTCGAGGCCCGTCAGATCTCCGAGAGCGGTCTCGGCGCCGATGGCGGCCAGCGGGGCCGGTGCCCGATCGAGCAGGGCGAGGTAGACGCGGACCGCGTGGTCCCCCATCCCCAGGAGGGCGAGGGCCCGGCCGAGCTTCTCACGTGTCATGCGCGCATTATCGCCACCGCCGTCACTCGCCTCGTGGCCGATCGGTGCCAGCGGCACTTTTGTGCCCCGCCGGCCCGCCGCGAGGGCTACCGTCGGTTTGCCGCCGCCCGTCCGGGGCGGCGCGGCCCACACCCACGTCGTTGAAGGGGCACAACGTGTCGAAGGCCCGCAAGAACAGTCTGTACACCGAGATATCCGGCGAGCTGTCCGCGCTGATGCGCACCGGCTGGGCGGACACCGAACGGCACGACCTCACCCTCGACCCGCAGGCGGAGTACGCGGCCCGCCGCCGGGACGCGCTCTCCGCCCGTTTCCCCGGCGAGCGTCTGGTGATCCCCTCGGGCAACTTCAAGACCCGTTCCAACGACACCCCTTACCCCTTCCGGCCCCACTCGGCCTACGTCCACATGACCGGCGACCTGGCCCGGGACGGCGCGCTCGTCCTCGAACCACGCCCGGACGGCGGCCACGACGCGTACTGCTACCAACTCCCGCGCGACGCACGGGACTCCGACGAGTTCTGGATCGGCTACACCGCCGAACTGTGGATGGGCCGCCGGCGCTCCCTCGCCGAGTCCGAGCGTGTCCTCGGCCTGCCCTGCCGCGATGTCCGCGCCGCGGCGAAGGACCTGGCCGCCGTCACCGGCGTACCCACCCGGGTCGTGCGCGGCGTCGACCCGGCCCTGGAGGCCGCCCTCACCACCGACGAGGAGCGCGACGACGAGCTGGAGGAGGCGCTCGACGACCTCCGGCTCGTCAAGGACGCCTGGGAGATCGGCGAGATGCGCCGGGCCGTCGACTCCACCGTCCGCGGTTTCACCGATGTCGTCGGCGAACTCTCCCGCGCGGTCGAGACCTCCGAGCGCTGGATCGAGGGCACCTTCTTCCGCCGCGCCCGGCTGGAGGGCAACGACGTCGGCTACGGCTCCGTCTGCGCCGCCGGCAAGCACGCCACGATCATGCACTGGACCGACAACGACGGCCCGGTCCGCCCCGGCGAACTGCTGCTGCTCGACGCCGGCGTGGAGACCCGCACCCTCTACACCGCCGACGTCACCCGCACCCTCCCCGTCAGCGGCACCTTCACCCCCGTGCAGCGCAAGGTGTACGACGCGGTGTACGCGGCGCAGGAGGCCGGCATGGCGGCCGTGAAGCCGGGCGCCGCGTACCGCGACTTCCACGAGGCGGCCCAGCGCCATCTGGCCGCCACGCTCGTCGAGTGGGGATTCATCGAGGGCCCCGCCGACCGGGCGTACGAACTGGCTCTCCAGCGCCGCTTCACCATGGCCGGCACCGGCCACATGCTCGGCCTCGACGTCCACGACTGCGCGCGGGCGCGCCACGAGGAGTACGTGGCCGGAGTCCTGGTCCCGGGCATGGTGCTCACCGTCGAACCCGGTCTGTACTTCCAGCCCGACGACCTCACCGTCCCCGAGGAGTGGCGCGGCATCGGGGTCCGGATCGAAGACGACCTGCTCGTCACCGAGAGCGGCCACGAGAACCTGTCGGCCGCGCTGCCCCGGAGTGCCGACGAGGTCGAGGTGTGGATGGCCCGTCACATGGGCTGAGCCGGGGGCATTCCGCCGGATCCCGCCGGGCCTTCGGATCCCGCCGGGCCTTCGGATCCCGCCGGGCCTTCGGATCCCGCTGCGCCTTCGGGGCCCGGCGGGATTGCCGGTGCGGGACTTCGCGGGGCCGCACGGGCCCCAGGGCCACCGGGTGCCGCGAGCCGGGCGCCCGCTGGCCCCTCTCCCGGCCGGTGCTACGCCGTGTCCCCGGCCCGCGCCGTGGACGCCTCCCGCACCCGGCCTCCGGCCAGTTCGAGCCGGCGGCCGTCGAATCGGTCGCGGAACGCCCGGTCGTGCGAGACCGCCACCACCGCACCCGGGAACGCGGCGACGGCCTCCTCCAACTCCTCCACCAGCGCGGGCGCGAGGTGATTGGTCGGCTCGTCCAGGATCAGCAGATCGGCGGGGCTGCTGACCAGCAGGGCCAGTTCGAGCCGTCGGCGCTGGCCCGCGGAGAGCGCGGCCACCGGCACGGCCAGATCCTCGGCCCGCAGCAGCCCGAGGGCGAGCAACTCCTCGGCATGGTCCTCGGCCGGGCCGGGCCGGGTCGCCGCCCAGACCGCGAGAACCGAGCGGCGGGTGGCCGGGTGCGGCAGCTCCTGGGCGAGGTAGCCGATTCTTCCGGTGGCGCGCACCACGCCCGTGTCCGGGGCGAGCCGGCCGGCCAGGAGCCGCAACAGGGTCGTCTTTCCCGCTCCGTTCGGGCCGGAGACCAGCAGTCGCTCGCCAGGGGCGATCCGCAGCCCGTCCACGGCGAGCCGGTCGCCGACGGTCACGTCCGTCAACTCCACCAGCGGGCCGTCATCTTGACGTGACTGCGTGACGAACCGGCCGTCGAAACGCAGCGGTTCGGGCGGCGCGGCCACCGGTTCCCGCAGCAGCTCGTCCAATCGGCGGCGGGCGGACCGGATCTGCCCGGAGAGCTTGTTCTCGCTGGAGCGCCGGTGCTTGCCGAAGCCCTGGCCCGGGTCCTTCCCGGTCGCGGAGAGCCGCTGCCCCGCCGCCGCGACCAGTTCCTCCGTACGGGCCAGCTCCTCCCGCCACTCCAGGTGCTCCCGCACCCGGCGGCGCTGCTCGGCGGCGCGTGCGGCCCGGTAACCGGCCCAGCCGTCCCCGTACCGCAGGACGCCGCGCTCGTCCCGGTCGACCTCCAGGACGGTCGTGGCGAAGCCGCCGAGGAAGGCCCGGTCGTGGGTGACGACCAGCGCGGTGCCCCGGTGCGCGGCGAGCTTCGCGCGCAGCCAGTCGACGGCGTCGTGGTCGAGATGGTTGGTCGGCTCGTCGAGCAGCAGCAGTTCGGCGCCGGAGGACAGGACGCAGGCCAGCGCGAGCCGCGCCTGCTCGCCGCCGGACAGGGTGGCGAGCGGCCGCTCGCCGGTGAGGTGGCCGATGCCGAGCGCGTGCAGGGCGGCGGCCACTTCGGCGTCGGCGCGGTAGCCGCCCCGCTCCTCGAAGCGGTCGAGGAGCTCGCCGTACGAGGCGAGCTCCGTCGGGCCGGCCGAGCCGAGAGCGGCCTCGGCGGCCCTCAACTCAGCTTCCATGGAGCGTAGTTCGGTGAGGGCGAGATCGATGGTGTGTCGCACGGTGTCGGCGGGGCCGACGGGGTACGTCTCCGGCAGCGTCTGGGCGAGCCGGGTGACGGAGCCAGGGAAGCGGACGACGATCTCCCCCTCGTCCGGGGTCAGGCCGCCGTCGATCAGCCGCAGCAGCGTGGACTTGCCGGAGCCGTTCTCGCCGACGACGACGGCCTTTTCGCCGGGGCGGACGGTGAACGAGACCTGGTCGAGGACTCGGCGGTCCCCGAAGGCGAGAGAGACATGACGGAGGGAGAGCTGGGCGCGCTCGCGCATGGGTGGATTCCTCTGGCGGGTTCATGGAAAACGGGTACGCGAAACCGGCCGTCGGCCGCTCATGCGGCCGGTCCGGCACCCGGTATCAGAGGAAGAAGTAGAGACAACCCATACGGCCAGGCTAACAGTCGGCCCGTGCGAGGCCGCGGGATTTTCCGGCCCCGCAGGTCCCGGCGCCACGGCCCCCCTCCGGAGGTCCCCGCTCCGGGACTCGCGTGGGCCGCCGGGGGGAGGGTCCGGCGGCCCACGCGCTCAGGAGAGGATCACGGGGTGTGGAACCGTACCTCCGGGTGGAGCGGGCTGGGTCCGTCGAGCAACGGCTGCGGCGTGCCGCGCAGCTCCCGGTCGAAGAAGGCGGCGACGTAGGCCCGGGTCACGGCCAGGGCCCGGCCGTCCGGGATGACCGCGTCGCTCGGCACTCCGAAGTGACGCAGGAGCACCGGGGCGTCGGTGAAGGTCATGTGGTCGGCCCCGGCCACCGTCAGCCAGTACTTGCGCCCGCCGAGCGCCCGCCAGGTGGTGTCCCAGGAAGTGTCGCCGCCGCCCGGGAAGTGCGTGTCGTCCGCGCCGAGGAACAGGAACGGCCGGCCGCCGAGCCCACCGGCCGGAAGGGCGTCCCAGAACGAGCCGTCCATGTTCGCCCCGGCGTCGATCCGCCGGTCCTTGAGCATGGCGGCTTCAGCGCTCGCGCCGCCGATCGAGTGCCCGGCCATGCCGATCCGGTCCCGGTCGATCAGGTGCGCGTACGGCTGGACGGCGTGCGGCCCGGTCAGCCGGTCCAGCAGGAAACGGACGTCCGCCGCCCGCGCCGCCGTCACGTCCGCGCCCTCGACCCGGCCCGTCGCCAGCAGCTCGCACGCCACACACGGGGCGAGGACCCGGCCGCCGGGCACCGAGGTGCCCGAGGTCTCGTAGGCGTGATCGACCGAGGCGACGACATAGCCGCGGGAGGCGAGGTCGACGGCGAGCGCGGTGAGCGTGAAGCGGGGCATCCCGAACCCCGGGGACAGCACGACGAGCGGATGGCGGCCCGGCGCGGGCCGCGCGTCTTTCACGCTGTACGTGTTCATGGCGGCGAGGTCGCGGATGCCGGCCGGGTCCACTTCGCCGACGCCCGTGAGGAGGAGCCGGGACTCGTCCTCGGTCGCGTACGGCGCGGGCGTACCCCCGGTGCGGCGGGCCGCCGGGTAGTGCAGGGTCGCCGGGTAGTGCAGGGTCGCCATCAGCTCGCGGCCGTCCGCCGTGGGTACCCAGGGGTCGGGGCGGGAGTGGTCGACGAGATGGAGGTCGCCGGCTCCGACGGCGAACCGGCCGGTCGGGGCGGGCAGTTCGAGGGGCGCGGAGGTGGTGGGCAGGGCAGCCGGGGCGGGGGCTCGCAACGCCGCCGCCACGGAGGGAACGGGCGGCGGGGTGGTCGTGGCGGAGGCGGGAAGCGTGGCCGCGGGCAGGGCGAGCGCGCAGGCGAGCAGGACCGTCGCGGCGGCCCGAGTGGCTTTGTTCATGGTGAGGACGCTAGGGCGCGGTCCCTACCGTGCGCGTCCGACCGTGGGCGGACTCCGCACGCCACATGGGGGACCTCGGATGTAGGGGACGGGTGCGGCCTGGAGAGTGAAGATGCCCCTCCGGTCGTGTCGGACGGGGCCCCGGCCGGGCATGGGAAGTCCCGCCGCGCGAACTGTGCGCGCGGTCTGGTGTCCCCGGCCGAAAGGAAGGTCCGATGGCGGGTAGAGCGTTGATCGTCGTCGATGTGCAGAACGACTTCTGCGAAGGCGGCAGTGTCCCCGTGAAGGGCGGCGCGGAGCGGGCGCGGGCCATCGGGGAACTGGTCCGGCGCGGCAGCGGAGCGGAGTACCGCGAGGTGGTGGCGACCCGGGACCATCACATCGACCCCGGCAGCCACTTCTCCGACCATCCCGACTGGGACCATTCGTTTCCCGCGCACTGCGTCGTCGGCAGCGAAGGAAGCGAATTCCACCCGGAGTTCGCTCCGGTCGTCGACTCGGGTGCCGTCGGCGAGATCTTCTTCAAGGGCGCGTATTCCGAGTCGAAGAGCGGCTTCGAGGGGACGAGCGGCGATGGCGTCGGGCTCGCCGCGTGGCTGCGCGCGCGGGACGTGGACGCGGTCGACGTCGTCGGCATCGCCACCGACCACTGTGTGCGGGCGACGGCCCTGGACGGGGTCCGGGCCGGCTTCGGGGTGCGGGTGCTGCTCGACTACACGGCGGGGGTCGCCCGCGAGAGCACGGACCGGGCGATGGCGGAGCTGCGGGAGGCCGGTGTCGAACTGACCGGAACTCCCGTTGTGGGGTCCTGAGCCCCGGGGCCGGGGCGGCAGCCGGGGCGTGGCAGCCGGCGCGGTGCGGGTAGGGCAGGGAGACGGCGGAGGCCCGGCGGGACGTGCGGCTGCGGATGCGGGGTGTGAGGGTCTCCGGGATCCTGTGAAGGACGGGGGAACCAGGCCAAGGAGGATCTCCATGTCCATGCTGGACAAGCTCAAGCAGATGCTCAAGGGGCACGAGGACCAGGCGGGGAAGGCTGTCGACAAGGGCGGCGACATGGTCGACAAGCGGACCCAGGGCAAGTACAGCGGCCAGGTCGACACCGCGCAGGAGCAGGCCAAGCGGCACATCGGTGCCGAGGGCAAGCCTCCGGAGCAGCCGCCTCAGTAGCAAGGAGACTTTCCGGGCCGGCCGGCCCCCGAGTGCGGCCCCGCCGGGGTCCCGGGACCCGCTCCGAGTACGGGGGTATCGGGTCCCGCCCGGCCGGGGCCGCGCGCGGTACGGGCGGCGCCTTGGACTTCGTACCTGGGCCCGTACCGTCACCGGCCCCTGCCCGGTGTCGGCGGGGCCGGCGGACAGGCGATCCTGGGGGCATGGAACACCACGAGCACAGGCGGCACCCGATCACCACCGGCGCCACCGACGCGGACACCGCGCGCACCGGTGGCGTACGCGTGGAAGTCCTCGTCGTACCCGACTGCCCCCACCAGGGGCCGGCCGAGGAACGGGCCCGCGAGGCCCTCGCCGACGTGGGACTGGCCGGCCGGGAGGTCACCACCCGGGTGATCGCCGACGAGGAGGCCGCCGAGCGGGCCGGATTCACCGGATCGCCGACGATCCTCGTCGACGGCCGCGATCCGTTCGCCCCGGCCGGCGCGGCGAAGCCCGCGCTGACCTGCCGTCTCTACCGCACCCCCGACGGCCTCGACGGGGTGCCCGACCGCGCCGCCCTGCGCCGCGCGCTCGAAGCCGCGCTCGCGATCCGTGCGACGGCGGTCCGACAGGGCAGCGTGGACTGACGATCGGGACGGCGTGTCACGCGGTAGGGGCGAGGGCGGCGGCCTCCGCTGACGGCCGTGAGTGTGGGTGGCGTTCGGGCCGTGACGCGAGAAGGACCGTACGAGCCAGGCGAGTTGTGTCGATCGCCCTGCCGTCCGCTCTGCCGTCCTCCTGCCCTGCCCTCGTATCCCCCTTGCGATGTCGGCGAGTTGAGCGAGGACACCGCAAGCGAGCGGCGCGCCCGGGCGGCCCCTTTCGAGAGTGGTTACTTCGTCCCGCGTACGAGCACGAAGTCGGCGGGCGCTCCCGGGGTGAAGTCGGCGTGTGCGAGTCCCCTCACGTCGGCGCCGTCGTCGGCCGCGAGACGGTGACAGCCCGTCAGTTCCTCGTCGAGGCGCGCGTCGGTCACCCATTCGAGCAGGTGGGCCCGGTGGAGCATGTCGGCGTTGCCGAACGGGCTACAGGAGTCGCGCACTCCGTCCGAGCCGAGACCGACCCGCACGCCGTCCTCGCGCAGCCGGGCGACGGGCAGGACCAGCGGAGAGCAGGCAAGGAGCCTTGCTTCGGGAGGGGTTTTTAAGAGTACCGGCCTCGTGGGGCTGAAGGCTTGGTATACGAAATCAGATCTCGCCGTCGGACGGGTCGTCCTCGCCGAACAGGCCGCGCAGCGCCACCGTCCGGCTGTCGCGCACATGCAGCAGCGTGCAGGCCGCCGCGGCCTCCGGATCGCCGGCGGCGATGTGCCGGTACATCTCCGCGTGCTGGGACCGCATGCGTCCCGGCTCCGCGCGCAGCCCGAACAGCAGGCGCAGCTGCCGGCTCAGCTGCTCCAGGGTGCGGCTGAGCAGCGGGTTGCCCGCCATGGCCACGATCCGGTCGTGGAACGCCGTGTGCGCGGCCACCTCCCGTGCCCCCTCGCCCGCCGCCGCGGCCTCCTCCGCCTGCCGCAGCAGTTCCGACAGCGCCGCCGGTCCTGCGGTGTCCCCGCGGGCGGCGGCCCGGGCGGCGAGCCGCGACGCCTGGACGGCGAGCGGCTCCCACACCTCGTACAGATGCTCCACGTCGGCGTGCTCCAGCCGCCGGACGCGCACGCCGCTGTGCGGCAGCAGTTCCAGCAGCCCCTCCGCGACCAGCGCGCGCAGCGCCTCGCGTACGGGCACGCGGGACATGTGCAGTTCCTCGGCGACCTCGCGTTCCACGAGCCGGGCCCCTTGCGCGTACCGCCGGTCGACGATCCTGCGCAGGATCTCCTCGTGCGCCCGCACGCTCAGTGGCGCCGGTCCGGCCGCCGCCGGGGCCTTGGCCGGAGCTGCCGCCTGCGCGCCGCTCCTGTTCCGCTGCGCCACCTCGTCCGACCTCTTCCCGTCCCTCGGCCCACACGCCCCGCGCGGAGAAACGCGCGGAACAGAGAAGCAGAGGATACGTCGCCCGCTCCCGGCTCCCCGGGCCGCTCCCGGCTCCCGGCCCGCACGCGGCCCGGGCGCCGGGGCGGCGGTCCCGTCCCGGGGGGCGCGTCGCGCGTCCGCCGCCCAGGCCGGGGCTACGGTGGGTGGATGCGAGCCGTTCCCCGCTGGACGCTGATCTCCTCCGGGATCGCCCCTGTCCTGCTGATCGGCGGCTGGGCCGTCGCGGGTGCGCTGGAAGGCGACGGTTACGACCCCGCCCGGGAGACGATCAGCGCGCTCGCGGCCTCCGGCGCCGCCGGGTCCTGGGTGATGACGGGCGCGTTCCTCGGGCTCGGGGTCTGCCATCTCGTCACCGCCTGGGGGCTGCGCGCGGCGCGGCCCGCCGGGCGGCTCGCGCTCGCGGCGGGCGGGGTGGTGGCGCTGGTGGTGGCTCTGTTCCCGGTCCCGCTCAGCGGCGGATCGATACGGCACGGCTCCGCGGCGGTCGCCGGGTTCGCCCTGCTCGCGCTGTGGCCGATGCTGGCCGCCGCGCCCGGCGGCCCCGTGCCGTGGGCGCTGCGACCGGTCCCGGCGGTGGCGGTGACCACTGTGATGACGCTCGGCGCGGCCTGGTTCCTCGTCGCGACGGAGCTCCACGGCGCCGCCGGAGTCGCCGAACGCTTCGTCACCTGCCTCCAGGCGCTGTGGCCGCTGGTGGTCGTCGGCTCCTGCCTGTCGTACCGGCCACGGGCCGATGCCGTGTCCCGTCCGTGACGCGTCGGTCCGCCGGACCGGGCGGAGGCCGTACGGGAGTGGGCCGTACGGGAGCGGGCGGTACGGCAGCGGGTTGCACGGGAGCGGTGCGCGACCCCGCTCGCTCTCCAGCGCCACGCGTCGGCGGCGCGCGGGCTCGGACGGACGCGCTACGTCGCCGGCGGCGTAGCGAGGAGCGGTGCGAGACCGTCGAGGAGGCGCTGGAGGCCGAACTCGAAGAGGGCGTCGAGGTCGAGGTCGTACCCCGCGCGGGCGACTTCGGAAAGGGCGGGGAAGCGGCCTCCGGTCAGGATGTCCAAGAGGGCGGGTTCCTGGCCGTCCATCCATTCCTCGCTGTCGAGACCGGTGTCCGCCTCCGCCTCCCGCTCGGTCTCCAGGTTCATCGCGATGGCACGCGCGTGGTTGAACAGGGTCAGCTGTGTGGTGAAGGCGGTGTCGAGATCGAGGCCGTGGGAGTGCAGGGCCTGGAGGACCCACTCGCTGAACGGCAGGGCGGAGACGATCAGTTGGGGGCGGGTCATCGACAGGGCCGGGGCGAGCCAGGGGTGGCGCCGGAAGTGTTCCCAGAGCAGCCGGGACGACAGTTCGAGGGGGGCGCGCCAGCCCGGCGGCGGTGTGCCGGGCAGCGGGTGCTCCGCGAAAGCCGTGTCCATCATGTGTGTCAGAAGGGCGTCCTTGTCGGCTACATGCCGGTAGAGCGACATGGTGGCCACTCCCAGATCGGCCGCCACCCGGCGCATCGAAAGCGCCGCCAGGCCCTCGGTATCGGCCACCGCGACGGCGGTGGCGACGATCCGTTCAAGGGTGAGCGCGCCGGAGGGCGGGGGAGTGCCGGTGGCGCGCGCGGGGCGCGCGAGGCCCGCGGGGCGGGGCTGCGGCGCCCCTGCCCGGGGGGCGGATCCGGTCCCGGGGCGGGGCTCGACGACCGTCCCGACCCCGGGCACGGCGCGGACCAGACCCGCGCGGCGCAGTTCGGTGAGCACCTTGGTCGCCGTGGCCATCGCCACTCCCCACCGCTGGGTGATCTGGCGGGTCGACGGCACCCGGTCGCCCGGCGCCAGTTCCCCCGACACGATCCGCTGCCGTAGTTCGTCGACGATCCGCTCGTAACGCGGTCCCGCCGGTCCGTTCGCCGCCCCGTTCGCTGGTCCGTTCGCCGCCCCGCTCGCCGGTCTGTCCGTCCCCATGCCGCCATCCCTCCGCACTAGTGCACCCAGTGCCGCGCATCCTAGCGGCCGACGGCGTCCGGGGACCCCGCGCGGGGGTCATTCGCCCGTATCGCACTAGTGCACTGATCCTCAATCTCCCATGTTTTCATGGCTTTTCTTCTTGTGCATCACTTCGCGTACGCCGTACATTCGCCGACATGACGAACAACGGGATTCTCATCAGCGGCGCGGGCATCGCAGGGCCGGCGCTGGCGTACTGGCTACGCAAGCAGGGCTTCACGGTCACCGTCGTCGAACGCGCCCCGGCCCCCCGCCCCGGCGGGCAGACCGTCGATCTGCGCGGGGCCGGCCGCACCGTCGTCGAACGCATGGGCCTCATGGACCGGGCCAGGGCCGAGAGTGTCGACCAGCGTGGCCTCGCGCTCGTCGACACCCGAGGACGCGTCACCGCCCGCGTGCCGGCCGACAGCTTCGGCGGCGAGGGCATCGTCTCCGAGATCGAGATCCTCCGAGGCGACCTCGCCCGGCTGCTGTACGAGGCCACCGTCCCCGACACGGAGTACCTGTTCGACGACACCATCACCCATCTGGCGCAGGACGCCGACGGTGTCACCGTCACCTTCGAGAAGGCCGCGCCCCGCCGCTTCGGCCTGGTCGTCGGAGCCGACGGACCGCACTCCGTGGTGCGGTCACTGGCCTTCGGCCCGGAGCGGGAGACCGTCCGGCCGCTCGGCCTCTACACCGCCTGGTTCACCGCCACCGGCCTCGACCTCGGACTCGACGGCTGGTACCTCATGCACAACGCGCCCGGCGGCCTCGTCGCCTCCGCCCGGCCCGGCCGCCTCCCCGGCGAGATCAAGGCCGGCTTCAGCTTCCGTACGGCCGAGCCGCTCGCGTACGACCGCCGTGACTCCGCCGCCCAACGGGCACTCGTCGCCGAACGGTTCGCCCGGGTCGGCTGGGAGGCCCAAAAGCTGGTGCGGGCGATGCGCAACGCCGACGACTTCTTCTTCGACTCCATGGGGCAGGTCCGCCTCGACCGCTGGTCCCGGGGCCGGGTCGTGCTGCTCGGCGACGCCGGTTACTGCGCGACCCCGCTGACCGGCCTCGGCACCAGCCTCGCCCTGGTCGGCGCCTATGTCCTGGCCGGTGAACTCGCCGCCGCAGGGGGCGACCACCGCCTCGCGCTGCGCCGCTACGACACGGTGCTGCGCCCGTACGTGGACCAGGCCCAGGAACTTCCGCCGGGCGGCGCCTCGGGCTACGCCCCCTCCGGCCGGCTGGGCATCCGGATGCGGGACCTCTCGATGCGTTCGATGACCCGCTGGCCCCTGCGGAACCTGCTCGCCGCCCAGTTCGCGAAGGCCGGCGACATCGCCCTGCCGGACTACGCCACCACCGCGAACGCCGCCGCGCTCCGCTCCGTACGGTGACCACTCCGTATGGAGACCGCCCCGCACGCCACGCCGCCGGGACCGGCGCGGGGATGCGTCCCCGTACCGGCCCCGGTTCGCCGCGGTCACCGTGAAGACGGATCCCGTGGCGGTGTGCTGTGCGCGCCCCGCGTGCCCTGTGTCTCCCGGGCGCGGATCAGCGGTTTCAGCAGGAGCCGAGGTCCTGCCACACGCCCCACTCGCCGGTGGTGCCGGGCTCCTCGCCCGTCGTCCACCACTTGGCCTTCCAGTTGTGTCCCTTGTGGGAGACCTGCTGGCCTCCGGTGTAGACGGTGGCCGAGGCCCACGGCGCGGCCGTGCACTGGCTGCCGCTGCCGCCGGTGATCTTCAGCGTGTACGTGGCGGTGTGCGCCGCGGACGGGCCGCTGCCGGTGACGGTGATCTGGTACGTCCCCGACACCGCGTTCGCGGTGGTCGCCAGGGTGAGCGTCGAGGACCCGCCCGCCGTGACCGAGGCCGGGCTGAACGAGGCGGTGACCCCCGCCGGCACCCCGCTCGCCGCCAGGCTCACCGACTGGGCCGCGCCCTGGGTGACCGAGGTGCCGATCGTGGTGGTCGCCGAGGCGCCCGCCGTGACGGTGCCCGAAGACGGGGTGGCCGTCAGCGAGAAGTCGTCACCGGGGACGGTCGGCCCGCCGCTCGTGAACGGGCTGAAGATGTGGCTGAAGTCCCAGGTGTTCTGCGCGATGCCGGAGCAGTTGTCGGCGGCCGGGCCGCCCGGACAGCCGCCGTTGTCCCGCTGGAGCGCCCAGAACGACAGGGTGTTGATGCCCTTGGCGGTCGCCCAGTCGTACACGGTGCGGGCGTTGACCAGACTGAAGGTCTCGGCCGGGCCGAAGTCGTCGACGCCGATCATCTCGGTGACGCCGACCATGCCCCACAACTGAGCGGCCGACTTGGCCGGGTAGAGCTTGGCGAGCTGGTTGTACAGCCCCTGGGCCGCGGTCTGGGTGTCCTTGGCCATGTCGTGCGCGGCGTTGTCGTAATAGTCGAACGTCATGAGGTTGACGACGTCGACCCGCGCGCCGTTGGTCACGGCGTTCTTCAGTACGGCGAGTCCGCTCGCGGCCAGGCCCGTGGTCGTGGTGGGCAGCGTGTACGAGATCTCCAGGGGTCGCCCGGCGGCGGCCGACCGGTCCTGGAGGATCTTGATGGCCTTGTTGCGGCGGTCGACGCCCGCGCTGTCGTCGAGCGAGTCGACCTCGATGTCCATGTCGAGCCGGCTCACGTTGTAGGTCGTGAGCACCTTCTCGTACGCGTCGGCGATCTTGGTGACATCCGAGCAGCTGTCGGCGATCTCGGTACCGGTGGTGTCCGCGGTGTAGCCGCCGAAGGAGGGGATCACGTCCCCGCCGCGGGCCTGCATCGACGTGATGTCGCTGCCGAAGACGGCCGGGGAGATCGGCATCCCGGTGTCGCCGTTCCAGTACGGCGTGCACGAACCCTTCGTGGCGGTCTGGAGGAACGCCATGGTCAGGTGCTTGGTGCCGGAGGCGGCGGCCAGGGCGGCCGGGCTCTCGCCGGTCCACGCCTCGAAGTACGGGGCGAAGACCCGTGACGGCAGCGGGGTCGCGGCCTGGGCGGTGCCGCCGGCGAGCGTGGTCAGGCCGGCCGCGGCGACGGTCGTGGTGACGGCCGCGAGCATCGCGCGCAGGGAACGCATGCGTCTCATGTCAATCCCAGGGGTGTGAGGGGTCGGTTGACGGGCAGGCGCCCCGGATGGAGCGTGCGGGTGCGAGGGGGTGCGGGTGGTGCGGGCCGCTGGGGATCACGCGGGGTCGAGCGGGGTCGAGCGGACAGGGGCGCCGGATAAGGGGATATCGGCGGCTCCCGAACCGGGTCAATGGTCTGGACCAAAGTGCGACTAGACCGGACCGGGTCGCTCCTCGCCGTTTCCCCTGCCCACCGTGGAGATTATTGGCGTAGACCAATTCCCTTGGGTTTGACGATTCTTGACCTTCCATCAGGGCGCGCCGCGATGCCCCGGTCATCCGCTGTACGCACCCCCGTTCCGTACGCCGGACAAGGAAGTGAAAAAATTCCCGGCGCTTTTTCGTTATCCGGGGCCCGCCCCGTGATCTCCCAGGTGTAGGGCATCGGCGACAGGCAGGACGGACAGGATGAAGCAGGGCATGGCAGTGATGAACGGCACGGACCTGGTCAGGGCCGCCCGGAACGGCGACCTCGAAGCGCGCGACCGGCTCGTCACCGCTCATCTGCCGCTCGTCTACAACATCGTGGGCCGGGCGCTGAACGGCCACCACGATGTCGACGACGTCGTCCAGGAGACGATGCTGCGGGCGCTCGACGGACTCGGGACGCTGCGCTCCCCGGACAGCTTCCGCTCCTGGCTCGTCGCCATCACCATGAACACCCTGCGCGCCCACTGGCACAGCCGGCGGTCCGGCCAGATCGCCGGCGCCCTCGACGACGCCCGCGACCTTGCCCACCCCGGCGCCGACTTCGTGGAACTGACCGTGGCCCGGCTGCACCTGTCCGGGCAGCGGCGCGAGACCGCCGAGGCGACCCGCTGGCTGGCGCCCGAGGACAGCGCGCTGCTCTCGCTGTGGTGGCTGGAATACGCGGGCGAACTCACCCGCCACGAGGTCGCGGCCGCCCTGGAACTGTCCCCGGAGCACACTGCCGTACGCGTCCAGCGGATGAAGGAACAGCTGGAGACCGCCCGGATCGTCGTCCGCGCCCTGGGCGCCGCACCGCTCTGCCCAGATCTGCGCACCGGCCTCGCGGGCTGGGACGGACGGCCCTCGGTGCTCTGGCGCAAACGCATAGCCCGGCACGCCCGTACCTGCCCGCACTGCGCCGGACTCTGGACCGGTCTCGTGCCCGCCGAGGGCCTGCTCGCCGGACTGCTCCTCGTCCCGCCGGCCGCCGCCCTCCTCGCCGCCTTCCGTGAGCGCGCGGGCCTCGGCCTGGTCGCGTCGGCGCAGGAGGCGGGTGCGGGCGCGGGTGCCGGTTCGGGGGTCGCTCCGGGTGTCGGTTCGGGTGCGGCGCCAGGGGCCGGCGCGGTGCCCGGCGCGCGGTCGGGGGCCCGGCATGCTGCCGATTCCGGTTCCGGTTCCGGATCGCGTGGCGCCCGCCGCCGGGAACGCGAGCGCAGGCGTGGCCGCCGGAGGGCCGTCGCCGCCGCGGGTATAGCCGTGGTCGCGGTCGCCGGAGGCACGCTCTATCTCGCCACCGGTCCCGAGGACGGCGAGAACGACCCGGCCGACACGGCCCGCGCCGCCGCCCCCGGCGTCACCGCGGCCACGACGGCCTCCCCGGCGGCCCCTACCGCGAGCCCGTCCGCGAAGGCGTCGAAGACGCCCGCCGCCTCGGCCAGGCCGTCGAGCCACTCGCCCCGCCCCACTCCGAGCCGTACGACGCACCAGGCCACCCCCCACCCCACGAAGGCGCCCGAGTCGCGCCCGCAGGCCACGAAAACCGCAGGCGGCCAGACCGGCTCCGGGTCCGGCTCAGGTCCCGGTTCGGGTTCCGGATCCTCGTCCACGTCCCAGCAGGTCATCGCCCTGGTCAACACCGAGCGCTCCCGCGCCGGCTGCGGGCCGCTCACCGGGAACGCCCTGCTGACCCGCGCCGCACAGGGCCAGTCCGACGACATGGCCGCCCGCGACTTCTTCGACCACACCAACCCGGACGGCGACGGCCCCGGCGAACGCGTCACCGCCACCGGCTACCAGTGGTCCACCTACGGCGAGAACATCGCCAAGGGCCAGCGCACCCCCGCCGAGGTGATGGAGGCCTGGATGAACAGCCCCGGCCACCGGGCCAACATCCTCAACTGCGACTTTCGCGAGATCGGCATCGGTCTGCGTACCGGCGGCGGCCCTTACTGGACACAGGTCTTCGGTGCTCGCTGATCCGGACCGGCCGGCCCGGATCAGCGGGCCATGGACCCGCGGGAGCCGGACCCGCGGCCACCGGTGCCGGGGTGACCGGCCGGGGCGGTGGCAGGTCAGGACAGCCGCAGGGTCAGCAGCGCCAGATCGAGCCAGCGGCCGAACTTCGTGCCGACCTCCGGCACCGTGCCGGCATGCTCGAACCCGAACCGCTGGTGCAGCCGGATCGACGAGGTGTTCTCCGCCTCGATGCCCGCGACGACCACATGGTGACCGGCCGCGCGGGCCGAGTCGATGAGGGCGGCGAGCAGGGCGGAGCCGATGCCCCGGCCGTGCCGGTCCTCGCGTACGTACACCGAGTTCTCCACCGTGTGGCGGAAGCCGTCCAGTTCCCGCCACGGGCCGTAGACCGCGAAACCGGCCACTTCGCCGTCCACCTCGGCCACGAGAGCCGAGCCGCGCCCCAGATGGACGGTGAGCCAGGCGGCCGCCTCCTCGGAGGACTGCGGAGTCCGCGTCCACAGGGCCGTCGAGTGCTCGATCGCGTGATTGCGGATCGCCCGGATCGCCTCGGCGTCCTCGGGCCGGGCCGCCCGTACGACCGGCCCGGCGACCGCCTCTCGTATATTGGATTCCATGTCCAACATAGTAGATCCTCTGGTGGGGCGGATCGCGGCCCGCGTCCGGTTCGAACGGGAGCGGCGCGGCTGGACCCTGGCCCGGCTCGCGGACGCCTCCGGGGTCTCCCAGGCCATGATCAGCAGGATCGAGCGCGGCGAGAGCAGTCCCACGGCCGTGGTCCTCGGCAAACTGTCGGCCGCCTTCGAGCTCACCGTCGCCTCGCTGCTCGCCCTCGCCGAAGGCGCGCCGGATACCGAGGGCCCCACGGCTGCGGACGCCGAGGCCCCTGCCGCATCGGACGCCGGGAGAGGTGCGGACGGCCCGGGTGGCGGAGGAATGGAGGTCCGGCGCGCGGATGGCGCGGACGAGTGGTGCGACCCGGACACCGGCTACCGGCGCCGCCAGATCACCGGCCCGCGGTTCCCCGCCGAGGTGGCCGAGATCCGGCTGCCGGCCGGCGCCCGCGTCCCGTATCCCGCCGCCGCCTTCGCCTTCGTCCGCCAGCTCGTCTGGGTCCTCGACGGCCGGCTGACCTTCCACGACGGCGACACCGTCCACGAACTCGGCCCGGGCGACACCGTCGAACTCGGCGCGCCCACCGCGCGCGTCTTCGCCAACACCACCGGCTCCGAGTGCCGCTACGCCGTCGTCCTCACCCGCGGCGCGCGCCCGTGACCGGGGCCGAGCCCGTGCCCGGAACCACGGCGACGAACGGGTCCACGGCGACGAACGGGTCCTCGCCCCGGCCCCTGCCCCGGGGTGTGACGCTCCTGCTCGCCGTCATAGCCGGGACGGCGATCGCGAACAACTACGCCCTCCAGCCCGCGCTCACCGCCGTCGCCGCCGACCTGGGCGTCCCGCTGTCGGTGATCGGCCTGGTCCCGACGGCCGCGCTGGCCGGCTCGATGACCGGCTTCGCGCTGCTGCTGCCCCTCACCGACCGACTCGCGCCCCACCGCCTGGTCGCCACGCAGCTCACCGCCCTGGCCGCCGGTCTCGTGCTCGCCGCGACCGCGCGCGGCCCGCTTCCCCTGCTCCTCGCCTACCTGGCCATCGGCGCCGCCGCGAGCGTCGCGGCCCAGGCCGGCAACATCGCCGGACGTCACGCCCCACCCGGACGCCGGGGGAGCGGTGTCGCGACCGTCGCCGCCGGCATGTCCGCCGGCATCCTGCTCAGCCGTCTGGTGGGCGGAGCGCTCACCGACGCGTTCGGCTGGCGGCGGATGCTCCTCGTCTTCGCCGGTCTGGTCCTGCTCGGCGCGCTCGCCGTGGCGGTGCTGCTGCCCCGGGAGCGGCCGCCGGGGCGGCGTGGTTACGGGGCCACCCTGGCCGCCCTTCCGCCGCTGCTGCGCGATCACCCAGGGCTGCGCGTCGCCGTGCTGACCGGCGGCCTGTGGTACTTCGCCTTCAACATCGTCTGGGTCACGCTCGCTCTCGCGCTCGCGCAGCCGCCGTACTCCCTGGAGCCCACCGCCATCGGCCTGTACAGCCTGGCTGGTCTGCTCGGCTTCGTCGCGCTCCCGTTCACCGGCCGCCTCACCGACCGGTACGCCCCGCGCACGGTGATCACCGGCTCGCTGCTCGCCGCCGCGGCGGGGACCGCTTTCCTCGCCACCGGTCTGGGCAGCCCCGCGATCACCGCTCTCGGCCTCGCCCTGTTCGACGCCGGCTGCTTCGCCGCCCAGGCCGCCAACCAGAGCCGGGTGATCGCGCTCGACCCCGCCCGCTCCGGCAGTCTCAGCAGCGTCTATCTGGTCCTCTATTTCACGACTGGTGCGCTCGGCGCCTCGGTGGCGGCCCCGTTGCTGGCCGCCGTCGGCTGGCCGGGTGCCGCGCTGACCGCCCTCGCCGCCCTCCTGCTGGCGGCGGCCTTGACCCGGGTCCTCGGGCGGTCGCCGGACGGTCGCCGGGAGGACTGAGGAAACGGGCTCGCGAGTTGCGGATTTTCGCAATTAATGGCGGCGCTCGTATCATCGCGCGGTGAACGAGAACCTGCCCCCCTGCCCCACGTGCTCCGGCGTCTACACCTACGAGATGGGCACCCTGCTCGTCTGCCCCGAGTGCGGCCATGAGTGGACCCCGTCCGACGACTCCGCCGACCGGTCCGATGAGGCCGGTGAGGGCGGCGGCGAGAAGGTGATCCGGGACGCTGTCGGCAACGTCCTCGCCGACGGCGACACGGTCACCGTCGTCAAGACCCTCAAGGTCAAGGGCAGCCCGAGCGGCATCAAGGCCGGCACCAAGGTCCGCAACATCCGGCTGGTCGACGGCGTCGACGGTCACGACATCGACTGCAAGGTGGACGGCTTCGGACCCATGCAGCTCAAGTCCAGCGTGGTCAAGAAGGCCTGACGGGCGCACGCCGCACGGTGCTCACCACCGGCGGCTCGCCATCTCTGCGAATTGCAGAAAATGGCAATTAACTACATGATGGATTTGTTGTGCCCGCAGGTAGCCGCGGGCACAACCTCGATCCAGGCCCCGCCCGCGCGGGGGGTGAGGAGTCCGAAGGCCGTGCCGGTTCCGCTGTACGAGGCGCGCGGCGAGCGCTTTTGGACGCCGGGCCACCCGGCCGGCGTCCGGGCGCCCCAGCCGCGACAGAACAGGCCCGCGGCGGTCCGCGAGCCGCTCCCGGGCATCGCCGGACCGTCCGCCCGTCAGGGCGCGGCCCGATGAGCCCGCTGCCCCCGCCTCAGCCGGCTTCCTCGGCGGCGTCGTCGTCGGCGTTGTCGCCGCTCCGCCGGCTGCGGGCCCTCCTCCCGGTCCGCGCCGACTTCGCGGCCATGGCCCGCAACCCCCGCCGCGATCTGCTCGCCGGTCTGACCGTGGCCGTGGTCGCGCTGCCGCTCGCGCTCGGATTCGGGGTCTCCTCCGGTCTCGGCGCCGAGGCGGGTCTCGCGACCGCGGTGGTGGCCGGAGCGCTCGCCGCCCTGTTCGGCGGCTCGAACCTCCAGGTGTCCGGGCCGACCGGCGCGATGACCGTCGTCCTCGTTCCGATCGTGGCGCGGCACGGCCCCGGCGGTGTCCTCACCGTCGGGCTCATCGCCGGCGCACTCGTGATCGGCCTCGCCGTCCTCCGCGCGGGCCGGTACATGGCCTACATCCCGGCCTCCGTCGTGGAGGGCTTCACCCTCGGCATCGCGCTCGTCATCGGCCTCCAGCAGGTCCCGAACGCCCTCGGCGTCCCGAAGCCCGAGGGCGACCGGGTCCTCGAGGTCGGCTGGAACGCCGTCCGCGCGTTCGTCCAGCACCCGAACTGGACCGCCGTCGCCCTCGCCCTCGGCGTCGCGGCCCTCATGCTGGCCGGCGCCCGATGGCGGCCGGGCATCCCCTTCTCCCTCGTCGCGGTGGCCGGCGCCACCGTCGCCACCCAGGTCCTCCACCTCGACGCCGCGGCCCCCATCGGCGACCTGCCCGCCGGACTGCCCGCGCCGTCCCTGGGCTTCGTCGACCTCTCCCAGCTCGGTTCGCTGCTCGCCCCCGCCGTGGCGGTCGCCGCGCTCGCCGCCCTGGAATCGCTGCTTTCGGCGCAGGTCGCCGACCAGATGACCGTCGGCCAGAAGCACGACCCCGACCGCGAGCTGTTCGGTCAGGGCCTGGCCAACCTGGTCGCCCCGCTGTTCGGTGGCGTCCCCGCCACCGGCGCCATCGCCCGTACCGCGGTCAACGTGCGCAGCGGTGCCTCGTCCCGGCTCGCCGCCCTCACCCACGCGGCCGTCCTCGCGGTGATCGTCTTCGCGGCCGCCCCGCTCGTCTCGAAGATCCCGCTCGCCGCGCTCGCCGGCGTCCTGATCGCCACCGCCGTCCGCATGGTGGAGGTCGGCTCGCTGCGCGCGATGGCCAAGGCCACCCGGTCCGACGCCGTCGTCCTCGTCCTCACCGCCGTCGCGACCCTCGCGCTCGACCTCGTGTACGCGGTGATCATCGGCCTCCTGGTGGCCGGCACCCTCGCCCTGCGGGCCGTGGCCGCGCAGGCCCGCCTCGCGGAGGTCGACTTCCGCGCCGATCTGCCGGGCGAGCACAGCGCCGAGGAACACGCCCTGCTCGCCGAGCACATCGTCGCGTACCGCATCGACGGCCCGCTGTTCTTCGCCGCGGCCCACCGCTTCCTCCTCGAACTCGCCGAGGTGGCTGACGTCCGCGTGGTGATCCTGCGGATGTCCCGCGTCACCACGGTCGACGCCACCGGCGCCCTCGTCCTCAAGGGCACCGTGGAGAAACTGAACCGGCGCGGCATCACCGTCCTGGCCTCCGGGATCCGGCCGGAGCAGCGCCGCGCCCTCGACTCCGTCGGCGCGCTGGAACTGCTGCGGCCCGACGGACGGGAGTACGCCACCACCCCGGAGGCCATCGCCGGCGCCCGCGCCCGTCTCCAGGGCGCCGGGATCCTCCCCGGCGGGACCGCCGTAGTCGAAGAGACCGCCGTATCCGAGGTGACCGCCGTGCCCCAGGCGACCGCCGTACCGGCCGCCGCGACGACCGTGCCCGTACAGCCCGCCGGCTCCTCGGCCGGGCGGACCGCGCACGCGGGAAGGACCCCTTCATGACGACCCCGACCCCCTGGCCCGCGGCCCCCCGCCGGATGACCGAGGTCACCGGCGCCGAGGCGCTGTGGCTCCTCGGCGGCGCGGCACGGGGCCGCCTCGTGCACGCCCGCCGCGAACAGATTCTCGTGCGCCCCGCCGTCCACGTCCTCGCCTACGGCCGGCTCGTCGTCCGCGCCCCCGTCCAGGCCGACGCGCTCACCGGACGGCCCACCCTCACGTACCACGCCGACGAGATCAGTACCGGCGCGGTCGCGGGGGCGGGGGTTGGGCCCGAGGCCGGGGCCGGGCCCGAGGCCGGGGCCGGGGTCGGGGCCGGAGCTGGGGCCGGGTGGAGCGTGACCGTCACCGGACCGGCCGAACCGGTCGACGACGCCGCCGAGGCCGCGCACTACCGGCGCACCCTGCCCGGCTGGACGTACGGACCGCACGACACCCTGCTGCGGATCACCCCGCAGACCGTCACCGGCTACCGGCTCGGCGCGGCGGCGACGCCGTGACCCCGGCCGTCCGGGCCGAGCCGGCCCTGCCCCTGCGGCACGTCCTGACGGTTCCGACCCTGCCGGCGGCGGTACGGGTGGTGCGCGAGACGGCGGAGATGACCTTCGCCGAGTGGGGGATCGGCCGCGCCCACCCCGTCATGGGCCCGGCGCTGCTGATCCTCAGCGAACTCGTCACCAACAGCGTCCGGCACGCCGCACCCCGCTCGCCCAGCCTCACCGTCACCTTCGCCGCCGGCGCGACGGCGCTCGGCTTCGCCGTACACGACCGGCACCCCGACCATCCGGGCGTCCCCGATCACCCGGGCGTCCCCGCCTCCGCCGCCTCCGGCAGTGGCGGAGGCGGGCTCTCCGTCATCGCCGAGGTGATGGCCGGATCCGGCGGTACGGGCGCGGTGCGCCGGGACGCGGACGGAGAGGGAAAGAGCGTATGGATCACCCTGCCCCGGTGAAGGACGCCGGATCCGTCCGGCGACACGGCCCTGCCCACGGCGCGGCCGGCGCACTGGGGTGGGGTCGAGGTGATGCCGCCGCCCCGGAGACGCGAGGATAGGGCCATGACGATGAGTGCGGGATGGACGCGAGAGGCGCGGAAGTCGCGAGGGACACGGGGGACGCGATGGACACGGTGGCAGTGCGGGCGGACGGCCGGCGCACCGGCGACGGCGTTTCCCGCGGACCGGCCGGCCCGGCGGTGGGGCCGTTGAGCGCGCCGCTCTACCAGCTGAAAGCCGAGTTCTTCAAGACGCTCGGCCATCCCGTGCGCATCCGGGTCCTGGAACTGCTGAGCCGGCGGGAACACGCCGTCTCGGAGATGCTCGCCGAGGTCGGGGTCGAGCCCGCGCACCTCTCGCAGCAACTGGCGGTCCTGCGCCGGTCGAACCTGGTCGTCGCCCGCCGCGAGGGCTCGACCGTCTACTACACCCTGACCGATCCCCAGGTGGCGGAACTGCTCGCCGTCGCGCGCTCCATCCTCTCCGGCGTCCTCGCGGGCCAGGCGGAACTCCTCGCCGACCTGCGCGCGACCACTTCGGATACGGCGCCGCCGGACTGAGCGCGCCCACGAAAGACGGGTGGCCGCCTCTTGCCGCACGACGATGGACAGCGTTGGTGCGGCGGGGGCGGCCACCTCTTTGTCGGTCCGGTCTTTGTCGGTCCGACACGCTCGGCCATACTCCTTGGCGTGATCGAATCCTTGAACGAGCTCGAGTGGCTGCAGAGCTGGTACACCGCACAGTGTGACGGCGACTGGGAACACGAGTGGGGCGTGCGGATCGCGACGCTCGACAACCCGGGCTGGACGGTCTCGATCGACCTCGACGAGACGGATGTGGCGGACCGGGAGATGCCCCGGCGGGAGATCCGCCGGGGCGAGCGCGACTGGATCATCGCCTGGACCGCCGACGGCCGGTTCAAGGTCTCCTGCGGGCCCGGCAACCTGATCGAGTCGCTGGGGCTGTTCCGCGCCTGGGTGGCCGGGAGCCCCGAGTGAGCCCTCTCGCCACCACCCCGGGTGCGCCGCGTACGGCGTGACCGGTCCGGCCGGGCGTGGAGGCGCGGGGCCGGGCGTGCCTGCTTCCCTCCTCGAAGTCCCCCCGCCCCGGCACCTCGGGGCTCCTGGCCGGAGCCGGAGTCCCTTGGCCGTGATCGTCAGGCCGCAGGCCCCAGCCGGACCGGCAGCGCGACATGCCCATTGCTGATGAGAGAGGGCAGTGGCCGCAGCTCGTCGGCCGGTACGGCGAGCCTGATGTGAGGGAAGCGATCGAACAACGCGCGCAGGACGGTGGCGACTTCGAGGCGGGCGAGCGGCGCGCCGAGGCAGAAGTGGACGCCGTGCCCGAACGCCAGATGCTCCTTGGAGGTCCGGGTCGCGTCGAAGCGGTCGGCGTCCTCGCCGTGCCAGTCCGGGTGGCGGTTGGCGGCGGCGTACGACGGCAGGATCGCCTCCCCGGCCCGGATGGTCCGCCCGTCGGGCAGCGGGATGTCCTGGAGCGCGACCCGTAGCGGCAGATGTTTGAGGGACGGCTCGAAGCGGAGAGTCTCCTCGACGATGTCGTTCCAGTCGCACCGTCCCGCGCGCACGTGGGCCCGCTGCTCCGGGTCGGTCAGCAGCGACGTGATCGCCTGGTCGACGACGTTGACGGTCGTCTCGTAGCCGGCGCTGATCATCAGGACGAGTGTGCCGCGCAGTTCGGACTCGCTGAGGGCGCCGCCGTCGCCTTCCTCGTCGCGGGTCGCGATGAGGAACGACGTCATGTCGTCGCCGGGGGAGGCACGCTTCGCGGCGATCAGCTCGTCGAGCAGCCGGTACAGGGTGGCGGTGTTCTCCGCGGCCTCGTCGGTGGTCAGGGTGGTGGCAAAGACCCGGTCCACCACCGAACGCAGCCCGCTCAACTGGGCGGAGGTGAGCCCCAGCATCCGGCCGATGACCGCGATCGGCAGCGGATACGCCAGCCGTTCCCGCAGATCGACCGTCTCGGCGGCCGGCAGGTCGTCCAACTCGTCGAGGAGGCCGGTCACGAGCTCCTCGACGACCGGGGCCAGGTCGGCGACCCGGCGAGGGGAGAGGGCGGGGGCGATGAGGCGGCGCAGCCGGCGGTGGTCGCCACCGTAGGCGGTGAACATGTTGTCGACCGCCACCCAGAGCGCGAGCGGCCAGGTGGCGACCGTCTCGGCGAAGGCCGGCCAGTGCGCCCGGGCGTCCTTGGAGACGTAAGGGCGGGTCAGCAGGCGCTTCAGCAGGGCGGGGTCGGAGACGGACCACGCGGTCACCCCGAGTATGTCCACCGGCGTCGCCGCGCCGCGGGCGCGCAGCGCGCGGTCCTCGGCGTGGTGGTCGGCGCTGGTGGGGTCGAGGGCGAAGGGCTGTTCGTCACGCATGTCCAAGTTCCTGTCTCACAAGGGTGGCGGAGGTTGTCGGAGGGAGCGGTACGGTCCGGGCCCCGGAGGCCGCGTGGGCCGCCGGGCCCGGACCGTACCGCTCCCTCCGTGCGACTGACCGGGCAACCGGAAGATCCGTGACACGGATGGAATGCGGATGCCTGTGCGGGTGTGCGGGCGTGCATATGTACGTGTGCGCGGAGCCGGTGGAGTCTGTTTCCGGCCGCACACGGGACGACGGACCCCGGCGACCGACCCTGCGATCGATGCCGGGGAAGCGCCGGACGGTTCAGCTCTGCCGCGCGAGCCAGTCGGCGAAGCGGGTCGTGGTGATGTGCGCGCCGGGGCCGGGCAGCAGGGTGGTCTCCCGCAGCCCGGCACCGAAGTACGTGGCGTGGGGGTCCGTCACGACCGTCCGCGGGTCGTTTCCGGCGGCGAGCCCCACGCGGACGAGTTCGTCCAGGTGGAAGGTGTCGGGCCCGGCCACCTCCAGCACTCCGCCGACGGGGGAGCCGACGGCCGTACGGCCCACCGCGTCCACCACGTCGCCGGAATAAAGGGGCTGGACCCTCGCGGACGGCAGCCGGACGGAGCCGCCGTCGGTCGCCGAATCGGCGATGCCCCGTACGAACTCGAAGAACTGTGTGGCGTGGACGATCGAGTACGGCAGCCCAGAGGCCCCGATCAGTTCCTCCTGGGCCTGCTTGGCCCGGAAGTAGCCGCTCTCCTGGAGCCGTTCGGTGCCGACCACGGAGAGCGCGACATGGTGGGTCACACCGGCGTCCGCCCCGGCGGAGAGCAGGTTCGCGGTCGAGGTGCGGAAGAAGTCCATGACGGCGTCGTCCGCGAACGAGGGGGAGTTCGACACGTCGACCACGACCGACGCTCCCTCCAGGGCCTCGGCCAGCCCCTTGCCCGTCAGCGTGTCGACGCCGGTCCGGGGAGAGGCGGCCACCGCCTGATGGCCCTGCTCGCCGAGTCTGGTGACGAGTTGCGAGCCGATGAGCCCGGTGCCACCGATGACGACGACCTTCATGAGGAGAATCCTTTCTCGGGGGATGACAGTGTTTCTCCGGCGTCCGTCCGCCGGTGCTCTGGTGCCTGGTGTGCGCGGATCGCGCCCGCCCGCCTGCCCGGCCGGCCGCGTACCGGGCCCGGCGGGCGGGCAGGTGCGGCCGGGGGCGGGGTCTCAGCCGAACATGCCGGGCTGGTAGTCCCCGGCGGGCTGGCGGATGACGACGTTGATCCGGTTGTACGCGTTGATGACGGCGATGAGGGAGACCAGCGCGGCCAGCTGGTCCTCGTCGTAGTACTTCGCGGCGTTCGCCCAGGCCTCGTCGCCGACCCCGCCGGCGGCGTCGGCGATCCGCGTCCCCTGCTCCGCCAGCTCCAGTGCGGCGCGCTCGGCGTCGGTGAAGACCGTGGCCTCGCGCCAGGCCGCGACCATGTGGAGCCGCTGGACGGTCTCTCCGGCGTGGGCGGCGTCCTTGGTGTGCATGTCGGTGCAGAAGCCGCAGCCGTTGATCTGGCTCGCGCGGATCTTCACCAACTCCTGCGTCGCCTGCGGCAGCGTCGAGTCCGACACCACCTTGGAGGCCGAATTGATGTGCCGGAGAACCTTGGCGGCGAGCGGGTTGCCGAAGAAATCGAGACGTGCGTCCATGACGTGTGTTCCTTGCTCTCGTACGGGCTCGCCCTGCCGGCGGGATGGAGCCGGTGGGACGGGGGAGGGCGGGCCGTGTCGGTGTGTGAGGTGTTTCGGTGCGTGCGCACGCACGTGCGTGTGTGGCGGTGCTGGTCAGAGAGGTGACGTCGCGTCGCGACGAAGGCCGCCCGGCGCCGGTGGTGTTCGCCCGTGTCGGCAGGCTCCCGCGGCTCGGTCCGCAGCCGTGGCCGTGGCAGCGGCCATGGAGTCCGGCAGCCCGGGGACGAGCGGGTGCCCCCGGCGGAACCGGGCGGACCGGGGCGCGTCGAGGGCCGGCCGGGTGGTCGCGAGGGACAGGAAGGCGGCGGGACTGGCCGCCGTCGAACGGTCGGTCCGCTGCCGGCGCACCCACACGTCCCGGAGGATGTCCTCGGCTTCGGCGGTGCCGCCCAGCACCCGGTACGCGATGCCGAAGAGGCGGGGACGCGGCCCGGTGAAGACGGTGGCCGCCTCGTCGAGGGAGCCCGCCGGTGGCGGTGCCGGGCGGTCGGCGGGCGGCTCTGAGGACATCGGCCAGGCCGGTGACTTCAGCGGCTTCGGGGGCACGGTCACGACTCCGTTCGCACGGGGCATCCGGCGATGCCCGTACGTCCACACTCCCGCCCGGCCCGGGTCCTTCGCGCCCGGGAAAACCCTGGCCCACCCCCTGGTCCATCCGGGTGAGCCCGGCCCGGGTCCGCACCGGCCGTCGGCGAGCGGGGCACGGCGAGCGGCAAGCGGTGAACGGGTGCGAAGCGCGGAGCACGCGGCGACGAGCGTGCGGCGCGAAGAGCGCCGAATGGGCACGAACCCGGGCACGAACCCGGGCACGAACCCGGGCACGAACCCGGGCACGGACCCGGGCACAGGCCCGGGCGGGGCGCGGGAGAGCGTCAGGTACGGGCCAGCGCCGCGCGCAGCTTGTTCCGCGAGCCGACACCGAGCTTCGTGAAGACCTTGCGCAGATGCCACTCGACGGTGCGAGGGCTGATGAACAGCTCGGCACCGATCTCCGCGTTCGTCATCCCGTCGGCGGCCAGCCGGGCGATCTGCGCCTCCTGCGCGGTCAGCGCCTCGCGCGGGTCGCGCGCCCAGGCCGGACCGTGCCGAGGGGTCTCACCGGTGGCCAGGAGTTCACGGCGGGCCCGCTCGGCGAACGCCTTCGCCCCGAAGCCCCGCAGCGACTCGTAGGCGGTCCGCAGATGCTCCCGCGCGTCGGTGCGCCGGTTCTCGCGGCGCAGCCATTCGCCGTACACCAGGTGCGTACGGGCGAGATGGACGGCGATCCGGCCGCGCCCGAGGTGGTCTAGGGCCTCGCGGTAGCGCCGGTCGGCGTCCGGGCCCTCGCTCAGGAGAGCCGCCGACCGGGCCAGCATGCCGAGGGCCCAGTCCGTACCGGCGACACGGGCGCGTTCCTCAAGGCGCCGCAGGGCCGCCTCGGCCGGTTCGGGGGCATCCGCGCGGGTGCCCGCCTCGACCAGTTCGGCGAGGGCGAAGCCGGTGACGGACAGGTCCTCGTGCTCCACCGCGTGTCCCGCGTGGGCCAGGGCGTCCTGGTACCGGCCAAGGCCGTTGTGCAGGATCGCGAGCAGATAGTGCTGGAGGCCGATGGCCCGCCCCTCGCCCCAGGTGGTCGCGTGCCTGGTGGCGCTCTCGATCAGCTCCGCGGCCCGGGGGTCCTCGCCGCGCCAGGCCGTGAGCAGCAACAGGGGGTACTCCATGGGCGAGTGGCCGGTCGCCTCCGTGAGGGCCGCAGACTCGTCGACCAGTGCCTCGGCGAGCGCGAACTCACCCGCGTGTACGTGCATCGCGGCCCGGTAACCGAGCGCCAGCGGGAGGAAGTTGAGCGCGCCAGTCGCGCGGGCCGACCGGACCGCGCGGGTCGTCAGGACGTCCCAGGTCCCGTCGTCCCACAGATCGCCCGCGACCAGCCACGTCAGCCAGAGCCACCGCATGACGTCGGCGTCCCCCTCCCGGCCGGCGGCCTGCCCAAACGCCCGCAGCGCGGACTCCACCAGCGGCGCGCCCTCGGCACAGCCCTCGGCGAACCACAGCGCAAGACCGTCGAGCAGAAGGTCCGCCGGCCGCGCCGGACGCGGCCCGCACGGCGCCGAGCGGGCGGCCTTCGCCACCTCCCGCACCGGGATGTCGTGGAGACGGCCGGCGAAGACCGCCGCGCCGATCGCGTCGAGATACGCCTCCCGGGCCTCCCCGTCACCCACCCGGGCCAGCCGCCCGGCCGCGTCGAGCAGCAGCGGTAGTGCCTCCCCGCCGCGCCGCCGCGCGAACACGATCCGGGCCCGCAACCGGGCCAGCCGCGCCTGGCGGGCCTTGTCCAGCGGGCTCAGCTCCGCGGCGGCCAGCAGACCGAGCGCCTTGTCGGGTGCCCCGGCCTCGAACACGGCCTGCGCCGCGGCCGCCGCCCGCGCGCCCCGCGCCGCCGTGTCGGGCGTGAGCTCGGCCGCCCGGCGCAGGAACGCGGCCGCCGCCGCGATTCCGCCACGGGCCTCGGCCCGGCTCGCCGACCGCTCCAGCTCAACCGCCAGTGTCTCGTCGGGCTCGACTGCCGCGTGCGCCCGGTGCCAGGCCCGGCGATCCGAGTCGGTCTCGGGGTCGGTCGCCTCCGCCAGCGCCCGGTGCGCCTCCCGGCGTACCGCCGGATCGGCCGCCCGGTAGGCCGCCGAGCGCACCAGCGGATGGCGGAACCGCACCCGGGCGCCGAACTCGATCAGCCCCGCGGCCTCCGCCGTGCCCGCCGCGTCCGTACCGATGCCGAGCCGTTCGGCGGCCCGCCACAGCAAGGGCACGTCCCCCACCGGTTCGGCGGCCGCCGTGAGCAGGAGCCGCCGTGCCGGGTCCGGAAGTGCCGTGATCCGCCGTACGTAACTCTGCTCGATCCGGCTCGCCAGCGGCAGCGCGTCCGGCCGGCCGAACCCGCCGGCCAGCTCCGCCGCGCTCAGGCCTCGCGTCAGTTCCAGCAGAGCGAGCGGATTGCCGCGGGTCTCGGCGACGATCCGGTCACGGACCCGCTCGTCCAGCCGCCCCGGAACCACCGACTCCAGCAGCCCGGCGGCGTCGTCGTCCCGCAGCCCCAAAACCGTGAGCTCCCGCAGCCCCGTCCATGGATCATCGTCGGGGTCGGTGATCGTGGTGGGTGTGGGTGTGGGTGTGGGTGCGGGGAGTGGCGTCCGTATGGCGCACACCAGTGCCACCCGCTCCGCGAGCAGCCGGCGTGCCACGAACGCCAGGGTTTGCGCCGAGACCCGGTCGAGCCACTGCGCGTCGTCGACGACGCAGACGAGCGGCTGTTCCTCCGCGGCCTCCGCCAGCAGGCTGAGCACCGCGAGCCCGACCAGGAACCGGTCCGGCGCGCCACCCGCCCGCAGACCGAACGCCACGGCCAGCGCCTCGCGCTGGGGATCGGGAAGCCGGTCGAGATACCCCGACAACGGCGCGCACAGCTGGTGCAGCCCGGCGAACGCCAGCTCCATCTCGGACTCGACACCACAGGCCCGCAGGGTCCGGAGCCCAGCCGTGTGCTCCGTCAGATACTCCGTCAGCGCGGACTTGCCGACGCCCGCCTCACCCCGGAGGACGAGTACCTGGCTCCGGCCCGCGCGGGTGGCGGCGATCAGCTCATCCAGTACCCCGCACTCGCCGCGCCGGCCACGCAGTCCGCCCCGGGGAGCGCCGCCCGCCATCCATCACCACCGTGCAGGTCAAGGGTCGGCCCGTGAGCGTAGGGCCTGGCTCATCATACGTGCGGCCGGGGTGCCCGGATGCTGTCGTCGCATTTGCCTGATGGGCGGTCAATTCTCCTTGGTGGCCGGTGGATGGGTGAGGTGCGTGGGGTCTCAGCGGGTGAGACGATGCGGATCGGCCGGTACGGGGCCGGGGGTGAGCCGGGTGAACTGTTCGAGACGGATGATCGCCTCCCGTTCGGCCCGGGGCAGCCGGGCCAGCAGACCGGGCAGGGGCCGGGCGGCGGCGACCTCCCCCCGATGAGCGAGGATCGCCCGCCACTTCACCGCCGTCCACGGCCCGGCGTCGACGGTTGTGGTCACTAGCGCGTCGGGCACGGCGAGCACCTCCTTCCCGACCGTGCGGAGCAGATCACCGAGTGGTCCGGCCCCGCTGACGGAATGCGTGGCGGCGTACAGGGCCGTGGGCCGCCAGGGAGCACCCGCTTCCGGGTACAACGTCGTGACGGGCGCGGCCTCGACGGCGAGCAAGGTGATCTGGTGGGCCCGTCGATGGTCCGGGTGTCCGGTCAACTGGCCCACGCAGTCGTGTGCGAGCACGATGTCCGGCCGGAACTCGCGGATATGGGCGACCAGTCGGCCGACCGCTTCGTCGAGCGGCGCGTCGACGAGACGCTCGGCACCGTCCGGCGCCGATGCGGGGTTGCGGGCGTCGGCGTAGCCGAGCAGGCGGGGTTCGCCCGCACCCAGGACGGCGAGCGCGTCGGTGAGTTCGGGGATCCGGCGGCTGCCCGGGGCCCAGGTGGCGGTGACGACCCCGGTGCGGGCGCCCGCACCGGCGTGCCGGGCGAGGACCCCGCCGGCGAGCAGGGATTCGTCGTCGGGGTGGGCGAAGACGCCCAGCAGGCTCGGTGGTGTGTCCGGGGTTGCCAAGGTGATCCTCCTGGGCGGAGTGGCGGAGTGGCGGAGTGGGAGAACCGGGGGCAGGGGAGGGGCGGAGGTGACGAGGGACACGGTGGCCCGTGCGGGGAGGACAAGGAAGGATGCGGGCATGTATTCGGTAGTGCGCAATGTGGCGGTCGACTGTGCCGATGCCTACGGGCTGGCCCGGTTCTGGAGCGGTGTGACGGGCCGTCCGGTGGACCCGGACGACAAACCGGGGGACCGGGAGACTCAGGTGATCCTGGAGGGCGGACTGGTTCTGTACTTCCATCAGGTACCCGAGGCCGAGGCGGTCAAGACCGCGAAGAACCGGATCCACCTGTGCCTGCGCCCCAACGACTCGCGCGAGGGGGAAGTGGACCGGCTGCTCGGCCTCGGTGCCACCCTGCTCGCCGACCGCCGGAACCCCGACGGCTCGGGCTGGGCGGTCCTCGCGGATCCCGAGGGCAATGAATTCTGCGTCCTGCGCGGCGAAGCCGACCTGGCCGGCCACCCCGCTTCCTGACACCGACACGGCCGAACGGCCGCCGACCGCGTTGCCGCCGGCCACGCTCGCGAGCGGCGACACTGGGCCCATGGAAACCATGGTGCCAGTCGACGGCGGCGAGGTCTGGGCGGACGACACCGGAGGGGACGGACCGCCGTTGGTCCTGCTCCACCCCGGGGTCGGCGACTCCACGATCTGGGACCCGGTGCTCAAGGATCTCGGCGGCCGGCGCCGGGTGATCCGGTACGACGCCCGGGGCTACGGCCGTTCCCCCGCGCCCGTCACCTCGTACACCCCCTCCGGCGATCTCGCCGCGGTCCTCGACCACTTCGCCCTGGACCGCGCGGTCCTCGTCGCCTCCAGCATGGGTGGCGCCGCCGCGCTCAGCTTCACCCTCGACGCGCCGGAACGGGTGGCGGGCCTCGCGCTGTTCGTGCCCGGGGTCAGCGGCTACGACCTCGACGAGTCGGCGTTGTACGAGGAGGTGGGGCGACTCGCCGAGGCGGGCGACATGGAGGGCATCGTCCGGTTCGGCCTCGGCATGTGGGGGCGGGCCGGAGGCGGCACGCCCGAGTCCGACCCGGTCGCCGCGGCCCAGTTCAGGGCCGTCCGGCCCGCCTGGTTCGCCAATGTGGGCCATCAGCGCGCCGACCCGCCCGCCTTCGACCGGCTGGGTGAGATCACGGCGCCGACGCTCCTCGCCCTGGGGGAGCGGGACCGCCCCGAGATCGTGCGCTGCAACGAGGAGACGGCCGCCCGGATCCCCGGCTGCCGCCTGGTCCGCCTGGCGGCCTCGGACCACTACCCGACCCTGCGCGTACCCAAGACCGTCGCCCGTCTGGTGGAGGAGCTGTACGAGGAGGCTCTCCGGCGCTCCGACGAGGGAGGCCGCCCGGATTCAGGCAGAGGGTAGAGGCCCCGCGGCGGTGACCGCGCCGGTCCACGGGCCGCGGCGACCGGATCCGTGCCGAAGCAGTCCGACGGCATGCACCGGGCTCGGTGGCCGAGGCGTCCCCCTGGTCACTGTGACGCCTCGTAGGATTCGCGGATCGCCGACGGGACGCGTCCGCGGTCGTTGATCAGGTACCCCTGCGCGCGGGCCCAGCGACGTATCGCCTCGGTTCTCTCGTCGGTCCCCTCGTCCGTCAGCCGGCGGCCGGGAGAGCCAGGGCGGGCGCCCCCGCTCGCCCCGTCGTACCGGATCCCCGCCAACTGGTCCGCCACGTCGTGGAAGAAGGCGGACAACGAGGGGTATGTGTTCTCCACCGGGGAGGAACCTTCGGTCCAGGACCCGAGGCTTCCGGTGCGGGTGTCGAGGAACCTCCCGTGGAAGCCGTCCGCCTCCGCCGAGATCGGGATCCACTCCCGGCGCCAGAACGGGTGGTCGGGGTCGCCGGACGGTGCCCGCTCCGCCGTGTTCACCATGTGGAGGTAGACCCGCTCGATGCCGGTGAGGCCGAGCAGGACTTCCCCGTCGGGGAGGAGGTCCGGCGCCCCCGAGTTCCCCCAAGTGCGAGTGATGAGAGGCAGTTGGCGCGCGTCGGCGTCGATTGCCAAGAGCCACTCCCGCAGCTCTGCGGGCGGCTTCAGGCCCATGCGAGTCCCGGCTTCGTCGATGGCCGCCGCGTTCCCGGGGCCGCCGAGGCCACTGAGGGCGTCAGGGGCATGTCGTTGGAGCCATCCCGTGATCCGTCCCCACGCCTGCCGTACGTCCTCCACCTCCACCCTGTGCGCCGGCACGCTGCTCGTCTCGCGGGCTCGGGGTGAGCCCGGCCCGGAGTTCCGGGGCGGGAAGCCGTCCACCGAAGGAAGAAGCTGCTCCTGATCACTCATGAGCAGACCCTGGGCGGACCCACTGACACAGGGCGGAGGAGTGTCTTCGTGAACGCCTTCCCCGGCAGCGGCAAGGGAGTTCAGCAACGTATACCTCCGCGACTTCGCGAAGGATCGGCTCCCTCACAGCCCGGCCATGGCGAAGTCCCCTTGCGGTGCGCTGCGCTGCGCGAGGGGACTTCGGCGCGGTGGGATCGGGGGCGGGGGAATCCGGAGGGGACTCCTGTGGATGTGGATGCGGTAAGGGGGAGCGCCGGGCGGGCGGTGCGGCAGCGTACGGGAAAGGGGCGGGTGCAAGGGCGCGGGCCGGCGCCAGTGGCACCGGCCCGCTCGGGATCAGGGCGCCAGGCAGGGGTCGAAGACCGCCGGCGTCTGCTCGGGGAGCGGCCCTCGGGCGGCGCGCCACCGGCGGTGCTCCTCGGACTCGGCGGCCGCCTCGACCAGCAGATCGGCCTGCCGGGCGCCGCCCGACGACGGCGGGACACTCGCCTGGTAGCCGCCGAAGTGTGCGACCGGGCTCCACGCGGGGCTGATGGCCGGCACGGTCTCGTCCATGCCCTCGTAGGTGTCCCGCGCGTACACGATCCGGCCGCCGACCACCGTCAGCAGGGACTCGATGTGCGGGATGTCCTCGGCCGGCACGGTGAGATAGTCGTGGGACAGGACGGCGAAGTCCGCGAACCGGCCCTCGGCGAGGATGCCCTTGTCCGCCTCCTCGCCCGTGATGCGGGCCCCGCCCAGGGTGTACAGCTCCAGGGCCTTCTCGCGGGAGACGAGCCGGTCGGCCGGTCGGAGCGACAGCCCGCCGATGACCCGGCCGGTGACCAGCCAGTGCAGGGCGACCCAGGGGTTGTACGAGGAGACCCGGGTAGCGTCGGTGCCGGCCCCGACCGGGATCCCCAGGCTCAGCATGTCCGTGACGGGCGGCGCCATCGCGGCGGCCTCGGCCCCGTACCGCTCGGTGAACGCCCGGCCCTGGAAGGACATCCGGTTCTGCACACCGATCGAGCCGCCGAGCGCGGCGATCCGCTCCAGGCTGTCTCGCGAGACGGTCTCGGCGTGGTCGAAGAGCCAGCGGTTGCCGCCCGGGAACAGCCCCTCGGCGGCGAGCTTCTCGAACACGGCGAGGTCGCGGCGGATGGTCTCGTCGTACGTCGCGTGCAGCCGGAAACCCCAGCCGTTCGCCCTCAGAAGACGGACCGCTTCCTCGAACTCGTTCTCGTAGGCGGCGAGTTCGGGGCGGGGCTCGGAGAAGTTCTCGAAGTCGGCGGCGGCCCAGGTCAGGTTCTCGCCGGCGCCGTTGAGGCGCAGCCACTCGTCGCCGTCGCCCGGCCGTACGGTCTCCGTCCAGCGGCGCAGGTCCGCCAGCTCCTGGCCGGGGGTCTGCGGGAAGAGGTGATAGCCGATCCGCACGCTGAGTTCGCCGGCGCGGGCGAGTTCGGTGACGGTGGCGTAGTTCTCGGGGAAGTTCTGGAACCCGCCCGCCGCGTCGACCGCCGAGGTCAGACCGAAGCGGTTCAGCTCGCGCAGGAAGTGACGGGTGGAGATCTTCTTGTCGGCCTCGTCGAGCGTGGGCGCCTTGGCGAGGGTGGAGTAGAGGATCAGCGCGCTGGGGGCGGCGAGCAGTAGGCCGTTGGGGTCGCCGACGCGGTCCCGGACGATCTGCCCGCCCTTCGGGTCGGGGGTGTCCCGGGTGAATCCGGCGGCCCGCACGGCGGCCCGGTTGAGGATCGCCGACTGGTACAGGTGCAGCACGAACACGGGGGTGTCGGGTGCCGCGGCGTTCAGTTCGGCGGGGGTCGGCAGCCGCCGCTCGGCGAACTGGTCGGCCGTCCAGCCGCCGACGACCCGGATCCACTGGCCCTTGGGCGTGCGTCCGGCCTGCTCGCGCAGCATCGCCAGGGCCTGGCGCAGCGAGCGGACGCCGTCCCAGCGCAGTTCCAGTACGTAGTTCAGACCGCCGCGGATGACGTGCAGATGGGAGTCGTTCAGGCCGGGGACGACCCGGCGGCCGAGGGCGTCGACGACCCGGGTGCCGGGGCCGACGAGTCCGGCGATGTCGGCGTCGTCGCCCACGGCGGCGATCCGGCCGCCGCGTATCGCGAGGGCGGAGGCGGCGGGCCGGGCCGGATCCTGGGTGTGGATCTTCCCGTTGCGCAGAACGAGATCGGCGGGGCCTCCGTCCGGAGAGCCGAGGGCGGGGACGATCCCGCCGACGGGCATGCTGGTCATGGCACTCGCTTTCGATCGTGGTGAGGAAGGGTGAAGACGGGGGAGGGACGGCGTCCGTCCCGGGGGCCGGCCTCCCGTACGGAAGGCGCCAGGGCCTTCCGCACGGCGGGCGCGGTGGGGTACGGCGGGGTACCGGCGGGCACGAGGGGGCCGGCGAGGCGCTACGAGGGGCCGGCGGGGCACGGTCACGGCACGGCCGCCCGGTGAGGTGGCCCGTACCGTGCGTGGGCCCGGAACGTACGGAGCCGCGGTGGATCCATTGGATGCAATGGATCCGGCGGGTCCGTACGACGGACCACGGGGGCGGCGGGTCAGAGCGTGCGGCGCACGCCCGCCTGCCGTTCGATGTCGTGCAACTGGACGGACAGGCCGCCCTCGACGGCGTGGTGCGCGGGGCCGCTGCGGCCGATGGGCAGGACCTCCGTGCCGCGCATGTCCTCCAGCATCAGCGCGAACGCCGTGTAGAGCGCGACGGCGGCGAGCAGCAGCCCGAGACCGCCCGAGGCAAGTCCCAGCCACTCGACACCGGTGAGGTTGGCGAGCGCGGCCACCGTGAACCGGGGGACCGCCGTGCACAACACCAGCCACATGGCCCGCTTGCGGCCGGCGACGAGCGCCATCAGCAGGGCGAACAGCGCGAAGACGGCGTTGAGGACACCGAGGACGCGCACCCCGTCCGGCGGGGCGAGCACCATGGTCAGCGCACTCGCCAGCCACAGTCCCGAGAAGCAGGTCATCAGCGTGGCCGCCAGCACGTCACGGGCGCCGAACGCCAGGATTCCCACCAGGAGTTGGAGGACGAACGCGGGCAGGATCACCAGACCGACGGCCCGCCGCGCGCCGTCCTCGAAGACCCCCAGCTGGAAGCAGCCGACGATCACCGAGGCGATGGCGACGGCGTAGAACCCGAGAGGCATCGGGGAGGCGATCGGGCGCAGGTTGACCCGGGTCATCCGGCGCAGGTCCGGCTCGAAGTGCCGTCCGCCGTCGAGCGGATCGGCACCCGGGGCCGGGACGCCGCCGGCACCGGACCCAGTCCCGGGCACGGCCCCGGACGCGGTGCCGGCGGGAAGAACGGTCTGGGACGGTGCCGACGACTCGGCTATCGGCTCAGTCATCGGACAGCGCCTGCTGGAGCGTCCGGGTCGCCAGGTCGACCGCCGACCGGGCCGCGTGCGTGTCGCGTAGGGCGTTCAGCATCACGAAGTCGTGGATGATGCCCTGGTAGCGGACCGCGGTCACCGGCACTCCGGCGGTGCGGAGCTTGGCGGCGTACGCCTCGCCCTCGTCACGCAGCACGTCGGCCTCGCCGGTGACGACGAGGGCCGGCGGCAGACCGGCCAGCTGCTCGGTGGTGGCCCGCAGCGGGGAGGCGGTGATCCGGGCGCGGTCGGCCTCGTCCGTCGTGTACTGGTCCCAGAACCACCGCATGCCGTCACGGCTCAGGAAGTAGCCCTCGGCGAACTGACGGTAGGAACCCGTGTCGAAGTTCGCGTCGGTGACCGGGTAGAAGAGCACCTGCGCGCGCAGGTCGAGACCGCCGCGTTCCTTGGCCATCAGCGTCAGCGCGGCGCTCATGTTGCCGCCGACCGAGTCGCCCGCGACGGCGATCCGGGCCGGGTCCAGGCAGTGCTCCCGCCCGTGGGTGACGACCCAGCGGGCCACGGTCCAGTTCTGCTCGATGGCCACCGGGTAGCGGTGCTCGGGGGACAGGTCGTACTCGGGGAAGACCACGGCCGCGCCCGTGCCGACGGCGAGCTCGCGCACCAGCCGGTCGTGCGTGTGGGCGTTGCCGAAGACCCAGCCCGCACCGTGGATGTAGACGATGACCGGCAGTGGGCCGGCCACCCCCTCGGGCCGCACGATCCGGGCGCGGACCGACCCGGTCGGGCCGCCCGGCACGGTCACCCACTCCTCGTCCACGGCGGGCAGCTCGACGGGGCCGGACTGCACGTCGTCGACGGCCTTGCGGCCCTCGGCCGGCGGCATCTGGAACAGGAACGGCGGCCGGGACGTGGCCTCGGCGAACTCGCGCGCGGCCGGTTCCAGAACGGGCGTGACGGGAGTGACGGTGACAGGAGTGTCGGGGGTGGCGGGGGTGGCGGATGCGGGGTCGTGCATGCTCCGGCCTCTCGGTGGGGGACGGGAAGGGACTGTCGGGGAGGGGAGGGCAGGCGGCCCGGTGGTGGCCGCCGGCGAGGTGTCCTCGCGCCGGTTTCGCGGGGACAGTGGAGAACGTAGACGGGCGCCGGCGCCCGGGGTCGCCCCTCGGTGCAGAGGACTTGACCCTCAGTGCAGCGTCCGGCGCGAAAGGCCGCGGGCCGTCCGGCACCGCCGGGCGGGAACCGGCCCCGGGGCCGGTTTCGGAGGGAGGGAACCGCGTGTTGCTACTGGACCTGGAAACCTTAGATCCGAAGGACCGGGTGGAGGCGTTCCACCACGCGCTGACGGACGAATCGGTGCCGAACGACATCGCCCACGAGGAACCCGGTACGACGATGCGCGCCCGGATGGAGGTATGGCGGCTGGGAGCGTTCGACCTGCTCGGCATCCGAGGAACCGGCTTCGAGGTCCGGCGGAGGGCCCGGCGCGGGCGCGGACACCGGGCACGTCCGGTGGTCTCCGTCTCGCTCCGGACCTCCGGCGTCCACCGCGCCGAGAACGGCGCCGAGCGCTACACCCTCGGCACGGACGACATCGCCGTCTTCCACGAACTCGCGCCCCGCCGTGACGGCTGGTCGGGCGAGGGCGCCTCCCAGGCGCTCACCCTCGACATGGAGCTATTGGGCTCCCGGTGGACACCGTCGTACGTGCCTCCGTACGCTTGCGGTCGAGCCCCCCGCACGACCTCGTCCTCGGCCATCTGCGCACTCTCTGGCGTAACCCCGGCACGTCGGCAGCGGACCCCGGAGCGGCGGCGCTCGCGCACGCCACCACCGAACTGGTCCGGGCCCTGCTCGTCTCGGCCACCCGCGACCCGGACGACGGCGAGGTCCGCTCGGTGCTCCACGACTGCCTCGCCACCCGGATCATGGCGTACGCACGCCGTCACCTCACCGGCCCCGACCTCACACCCGACCGCCTCGCGCACGAACACGCCGTCTCCAGACGGCAGTTGTACGCGGTCCTCGGCCGGGCCGGCATCAGTCTGGAACAGTGGGTCATCAGTGAACGACCGGAGGCGGCCCGCCGCCTGCTCGTCTCCCCACGCCATGCCGGACTTGCGGTCTTTGCGGTGGCGGCGCGCTGCGGATTCACCAGCCCCCGTCACATCGCCCGCCGCTTCCGGGAGCGGCCTACGGGGTCACCCCGCGTGAATGGCGACGGCTACGGATCCAGGACACCGTCCGGATCCGTGCCTCCGTGGGGCGTTGACGCGGCGTCGCCCTCCCGGTCCCACCGCGGGAACCGCGAAGGCGTCCGCCCCGGGCCGAAACCCGGGACGGACGCCCTCCTTCAGTGCGACCGGCCCCTGGTGTGCGGGCCGGGAGGGTGGGGCAAGGTCACTTGCCGAACCACGCGTTGTGGACGGTCAGCTTCGAGACGTTGCCCTCCTTGTCCGTGACCTCGGCGGACAGGGAGACGGCGGCGTTCGCCGCAGGGCTCTTCACGATGATCGTGCCGTTCTGTACCGGAACCGGCTTCCAGGTCTTTCCGTTGTCGTAACTCACCGAAACTGTCAGAGACTTGAGGTTGGCGCCGGCCGCCGCGCCCTGCACGGTCACCGGAACCGTGAGCGGAGCGAGCGCCGGGGTACGCGAGGAGAGGTCGACCGGCGGCGCGAAGCGGACCGTGGACACCGGGAGCGCGGTGGTGGCCGTGACCGGCTTCGAGCGGAAGGTGAAATCGGTGTCGATCCGGGTGGAGGCGGCGGCCAGGGTCGCCGGGCGTTCCACGGTGGTCGTCAGCCGGTACGAGGCGTCGGAGCCGTCGACGGTGAAGGGCTTCCAGCCGCTGAGGGCGTCGTCGTTCTCGCCGACCTTGACGCCGTCGCGGTAGAGCGCCGTCGTGGCCGTCAGGTCCGGCATCATGCCCGCGTGGCCCTCGCCGTCGGAGAACAGCGGTACGGAGCCGATGATCTGCTGCTCACCGGTGGACGGGTCCGGCGCGGTGCGGAAGACACCCGTGTTCTCGCCCAGGAGGGGGCCGATGACACCCGTGTTGAAGGTCTCCCGGTAGGCCTTGCCCGCCTCGTAGCGCTTCGGCCGGACCATCTCGAAGGAGCCCTCAAGGGCCGGGCCGCCCCACTCGTCGGGCGCGCCCAGCTGGTGGTAGCGGGTGAGCCAGGTGGCGCCGTCGGCGGTGGAGACATAGAAGGTGCGGATGCCCGGCGCCGCCTGCGGCGCGAAGAAGCCGTTGCCTTCCGGGGCGTCCGGCAGCTGGGCGAACGGGGAGACGAAGGCCTTCTTCCCGGCGACGGAGGCACCGAGACCGACCTTGACCGTGGCGAGCTCGCTCGCCTTCACATGCCGCGTGTAGCCGGTCGCGACCGTGCTTGTCTTGCCGCCGAAGGCCACCGCGTACTGGCTGGTGGCGTCCTTGAGGAAGTGCGCGTCCCAGGTCTGCAGGAGCGAGCCGTCGGTGAGTGCCGGACCCATGTGGGCGGTGCGGAAGCCGGCGAAGCCGCGCAGCACCCAGCCGTCGCCGACATGGCCGATCTCCGGGGTGGAACGCTGGTAGAACGTGCCGCCGAAGTCGGCCTGGTCGATACCGGGCACGGTGAGGTCGACCGGCTTGGTGGTCCGGGCGTCCGGGGTGACGGTGGTGTCCTCGGTGATGTCCAGCTTCGGCTGGGCGATCCAGTCCGTGCCCTGGGTGTAGTCGGACGGGTCCTGGTAGACGGCGGTGCTCAGGGTGTACGAGCCCTTCGGCACCCGCAGCGTGTGACTGCCCGGCTCGTCGGCGATCCGGGCCTGGTAGCCCGCGGCCGGGCCGGAGACGCCGAGCAGCGTGCTGGTGAAGTTCGCGGCGTCGGCGCCGTCGCGGCCGAGGGTCCGGATCGTCAGGTCGTACGACTCTGCCTCACGGACCGCCACGGCGGCCGTACGGACGCTTTGGCCCGCGCCGGTGGCGGTGACGTACGCCGAGTAGGTGCCGTCGGCGTCGCCCACGCTCGTGTCGGCGACGAGGTCGACCTCGGCCGTGCCGCCGGCGGGCACGGTCACCCGCGGGGCGCCGAGCGCGAAGAACCCGGCCGGGGCGGGCTTGCCCGCCGGATCGAGCGCGGACACCGCGAGGTCCAGGGTGACGTCCGAGGTCCCGAGGTTGCGATAGGCGAGCTTCCGGGTGACGGGCTTGTCGTCGGTGTGCGGCCACTGGGCCGTGCCGAAGTTCAGCGACACCGGCTCGGCGACGACGTTCTGCGCGAGCGCCTCGGCCACCTGGATCCGGCCCGTGCCCTGCTGGTAGGGGGTGTAGTCGCCGCCCTTGGCGGATCCGGTCAGCGCGCCCTTCAGTTCGGCGGACTTCCACTCCGGGTGCCGCTGCTTCAGGATCGCGGCGGCGCCCGCGACATGCGGGGTCGCCATCGAGGTGCCGTCGATCCGCAGATACCCCGGCGCCGGGTGCGGAGTTCCGGGGTCGGTGTCGATGGCGCTGCCGGCGGCCGCCGCCGCGGCGATGGCGACACCGGGCGCGGTCACGTCCGGCTTGACGGCGCCGTCACCGACGCGCGGGCCGGTGCTGGAGAAGGACGCGAGCTTGTCGTCCTTGTCGACGGCGCCGACGGTCAGCGCCGCGTCGGCGGTGCCCGGCGAGTCCACGCTCGACGCGCCGTACGCGCCCTCGTTGCCCGCCGCGATGGCGAACAGGACGCCCTTCTCGGCGGACAGCCGGTCGACGGTCTCCTCCAACGGGTCGACGCCGGGGCCGTCGGGGGAGCCGAGGCTGAGGTTGATCACGTCGGCGCCCTCGGCCGCGGCCCACTCCATGCCCGCGATGATGGCGGAGTCGTCGCCCCAGCCCTCGTCACCGAGGACCTTTCCGCTGAGCAGCTTGGCGCCGGGGGCGACGCCCTTGTAGCGGCCACCGGACGCGGCGCCGGTGCCGGCCGCGATCGACGCGACATGGGTGCCGTGGCCGACCCGGTCCACGGTGTCGGCCGACGTGGAGAAGTTCTTCGCCTCGACGACCTGGGTCTTCAGATCGGCGTGGGTCGTGTCGACACCGGTGTCGAGGACGGCGATTTTGACGCCCGTGCCGTCGAACCCGGACTCCCACGCCTTGTCGGCGCCGATCTGCCGGACGCTGCGGTCCAGGCTGGCTCCGCGTACCCCGTCCAGCCACACGCCGGCGATGCCGGGCGCGGCGGCCCGGATGCCGGTCTTCCCCTGGCTGGTCAGCGCGTTCCACACCTGGGCGAGGTCGTCCGGGGAGGTACGGATCGCGTCGGCGCCGATGGCCGGGAAGGTACGGCGCACCTCGGTGTCGCCGGCCGCGCGCACCTCGGCGCGGGCGGCGGTGGCGTTCTTTCCATACCGCACGATCAGCTTGAGCCCGGCGCGGTGGCTCTCGCGCAGCCGAGGATCGGTCAGCACCTTGAGATCGAACAGCCGCTGGTCCAGCCGGCCCGTCGCGATCAGGTGCTGCGCGTCGGCGGGGATCAGCAGGGTGCGGTCCTTGAGGCGCTGTACCTCGACGGGTATGTGCTCGCGGCCCTTGGCGGGCTCGAAGCCCACCATCCGGCCCTTGCCGTCGACCACCACACGGTCGCCGGTGACGAGCGGGATCCGCTCGCCGCCGGCGGTGTGCGGGGTGCCGGGTGTGCCGCCGGACGCGGCCGTGGTGTGCGCGTCGATCGCCGTCGCGGGGCCGGTCATGCCGGCGAGCAGGGCCACCGAGGTGGCCGCCGCGATGGTGAAGGCGCGTGCTCTGTTCACATGTGCGCGCAAGTCTCCCCCAGGAGGGTGGGATGAGGTGGAGTGATGACGTCCAGCCGGGGGTATCAGGAACCCGCCGCTGGTCAGCGCAGTATGTGAGGGAGCGGGAAGCCGATCAACGCCGGCCGGCCCGTGAGGGCAGGTGTTTCGGACACGCCGAAGTCCCCGGGCGCGATGGGGCGATGATGGCTGTGTGACCGCTGTGTGACAGCCATGCGATTCCTGTGCGACACCGCCTGCCGCCGACCGCGCTCCCGGCCGGTGATCAGGCGCTTTTCAAGTCTTGAAGCCTCACGCGGCCGGGGCGCGGTCCTGGATTGGCTGCAATCGGACCCGGACGAAGGCTCTGTTCTCCGGGCCCGATCAGGTGGTTCAGGCGGCTCAGGCGGTTCAGTCGCAGATCAGCAGAGTCTTCGCGAGGGTTGTCCGCGCTTCGAGGGCGGCGTGGGCGTCCGCCGCCTCCGACAGGGCGTACCGCTGTTCGATCCGTACGTCCAGGTGCCCGTCACGGACCAGTTCGAGTACGGCCGTTCCCCGGCGCAGCAGCTCGGCCCGGTCCTGGATGTGGTGGACCAGGTTCGGGCGGGTGACGTACACGGACCCGGCGGCGTTCAGGCGCTGAAGGTCGACCGGTGGCACCGCGCCGCCGGCCTGCCCGTACACCGCGAGGACCCCCCGCGGCCGCAGCGCGGCCAGGCCCTCGTCGAACGTCGGACCGCCGATGCCGTCGTACACCGCGGCGGCGCCGATGCCCCCGGAGTGCCGCCGTACCGCCTCCAGCAGCGCGCCCGGCCGGTAGTCGACGACCTCCGTCGCACCCACGGCCCGCGCGGCCTGTGCCTTCGCGGCGGTCGACGCGGTGCCGACCACCGTGGCGCCCCGCGCCACCGCGAGCTGGGTCAGCAGCATCCCGACCCCGCCCGCGGCGGCGTGCACGACGACCGTGTCGCCCTCCTGGACCGGATAGGTGTCGTGGCACAGATAGTGAGCGGTCATGCCCTGCAGCAGGGCGGCCGCCGCCTGTTCGGGGGCCAGCCCGTCCGGCACCGGCACCAGCCGGTCCGCGTCGATCAGCGCGTACTGCGCGTAGGCACCCGGCAGGTTCGCCCAGGCGACCACGTCGCCGACGGCGACCCCGCCGGCCCCGGGGCCGACCCCGGGCCCGGTCTCGACGACGGTCCCGGCGCCCTCCTGCCCGGGGACGAAGGGCAGCTCCGCCGGGTAGAGACCGGACCGCAGATAGACGTCGATGTAGTTGACCCCGGCGGCGGCGAGACGTACGAGCACCTGGCCCGCGCCCGGCGACGGGCGGGGCAGGTCGACGAGTTCGAGGACCTCGGGCCCGCCGGCCCGGCCGACCCGCACGGCCTTCATGAGCTGGATGTCCTTCATCTCCTGGATTTCCTTCATGTTCTGAGGGAGCGTCACAGTTGGGGCCCCGCAGTCGTGTTCATCCGTCCCCTTCCGGTGCCGGTCCCGGGGACTCGGCGGTCAGCGCACGTCGTAGCCGGCCTCCTCGGCGAGGTCGCGCACGAGCGGCAGGACCGGGAGGATCTCCGACTCGTGACGGCGCCACTTCTCCGGGTCGGGAGTGGTCTGGGTCATCACGACGGGCAGATCGCGGCGGCCCCAGGCATCGGAGAAGGGCAGGTCCGCCGCCTCGGCCACGGCCTCCATCGCGGAGACCGGGTCGGCCTGGACGTCCTCGTAACGGACCAGGACGGAGTTGCCGGTGGGGGCCAGGGCCGAGGCGGCGTCCAGGACGGCCCGGTTGTGGGCCAGCCAGTTGCGGGCGCAGACCTCGGCGAGCCGCAGGTCCACCCAGTCCTGCCAGCCGGGCGGCAGGCTCAGGTTCCACCACTCCTTGCCCCACGGGAACACGTCCGAGTACCCCTGGATACGCAGCGGCACCGGCATCTTGTACGAGAAGAACATCCGCGGGTTGAGCCAGGCGTCCATCAGGGACCCGACGCTGGTACGCGGATCACGGACGACGAACACGAACCGCGCGTCCGGGTAGAGGGCCTGGAGGAACGGGATCCGGAAGCAGGACTGGATGCTCTTCTCCACCAGCCGGATCCCGTCCGCGAGTTCGGCCTCGGTCGGGCGCTCGCCGCGCGGCGGGAAGCAGAACGGGGTGATCTCGTCGAGCTCGCCGCCGTCGCGCGTGGTGGGCGGGCCCTCCGGCAAGTCGCCGGGGAAGCGCTCCTGGAGCGCCTTCAGCGGCACGTCGTAGTAGTACGGCTGGGGGCCCTGCGAGCGGAGGAAGTCGAGGTGGTCGAGCTTGTCGGCGACCGACCACTCGGCGCCGGGCCGGCGCGCGGCGGCGAGCAGGTCCGCGTTCAGCCGGGCCGCCACCTCGGGGGTCGCGTCGGAGGCGTCCAGGGCGTTGGACTGCCAGCCGCGGCGGCCCGGGTGGAGGCTGTCGCGCTCCCAGATCGGCTTGCCTTCGCGGCCGATGCTCCACACGTGCTCGCTGCGTTCGATCAGACTGCGGACCAGACTGGTGCCGGAACGGGGGTGGCCGACGATGAAGATGGGCTGCTTGAGCATGGCTGAGCTTCGCTTTCGTAAGGAGGCGGGTTCTCAGACGGGTTCTGGGGTGGGTTCTTGGGCGGGTTTTTCGGCGGGGGTGGCCGGGCGGTCGGCCGAAGGGCGGCGCGGGGTGGTGCGGGTGGTCAGGCCGGCCAGCGGGCGGATCTGACGTGCCGGCTCGCGAGCCCGGCGGCGGTGATCACGGCCTGGATGCCCGCGATCAGCACGATGGCGCCGGTGACACCGAGGAACTGCAGCGACAGACCACCGGCCAGGGAACCGAGCGGGGATCCGGCGCCGATGAGGGTGATGGTCGCGGCGATGGCGCGGCCCCGCCGGTGATCCGGGGTCTGCCGGAAGATCATGATGTCGACCAGGACCTTCAGCGCCGGCAACCCGAGTGCCGCCAGGGCCAGCAGGGCGAAGACCCAGACCGGACCGAACGGCAGCGCGAGCAGGGCCACCGCGACGGTGGTCAGGGTGGACGCGGCGAGCAGCAGGGCCCCGGGGCTGAGCAGCCGGTTGAGACGAGGCACCAGGACCGAGCCGGCGAGCATGCCGACGGCGGTGCCGGTGAGCGCGAGGCCGATCGCCCTGGGGGAGTGGTGCTGGTCGCGCAGGGTCACCAGGACCATGAGGATCGCGGCGGTGACGCTGAAGTAGAAGATGCTGATCAGGGCCAGCGCGGACCGCAGCAGCCGGTCGCCGAGCAGTTCGCGCACCCCGGAGAAGGCGGTGGCCAGCGGCCCGAAGGCGCTCTTCCTCGGCTGCTCGGCCGTCGGCTCGCCGCCGCTCACCGGCTCCTCGTCCGCCGGTGCGGCGGGCTTGGCCGCCTCCGGTACGCGGATGAACAGGGCGCAGAGGAACGAGATCGCGAATCCGGCGATCGCCGCGAGGAACGGAAACGTACGGGAGACCAGGTAGAGCGCGCCGCCGAGCGGCGGCCCGGCCAGGGCGGCGGCGCCGCCGCGCGCCTCGTCCTGGCTGAGCGCCGCGGTCAGCTGATGGTCCGGCACGACGGCGCGGATCAGCAGCATGCGGGCCGGGGCGCCGAAAGCCGTGCCGGTACCGAGGACGATCGCGGCCACGATCAGCAGGACGAAGTCGGCCCGGTCCGTCGTCAGCATCAGGACGATGAAGGCGAGGGTGAGGGCGCGGACGGCCTCGGATATCAGCAGGATCCGGCGCCGGTCCATGCGGTCGACCACCACCCCGGCCGGCAGCCCGACCAGGAGGGCGGTGCCGATCTGGGTGAAGCCGAACAGGCCCGCCAGCGCGGGCGACCCGGTCAGGGTCATGATCAGCAGGGGATAGGCGACCTCTACGGTCTCCAGGCCGAGGTTGGCCGCGGCCGCCCCGATCCAGAGAGTCTGGAAGCGCCGGTTGTGGCGCAGGGGGACCGTGGGGGCGGGAGCTTCGCTATCACCTTGCAGCAAGCGTTCACTCATGCGTGAACGGTAGCATCTGAGTAAATGGTTCGCTACGAGGAAACGGAGAAGGATTCATGGCTGAAGAAGCCGACGCGAGAGTGGTCGTCCGGGAGGTGGACGACGTGGAGACGCTCAAGGCCCTGTCCGACCCGCTGAGGCTGGCGATCCTGCGGACGATGATGAGCGACGTACAGGCGTCGCACCGGGTCAAGGACATCGCCCGGCTGCTGGACCAGCCGACCACCCGGCTCTACCGGCACATCAAGGTGCTGGAGGCGGCGGGGCTGATCAGGGTGGCGCAGACCCGAATGGTCTCCGGCATTCAGGAGAGCCAGTACCAGGTGGCGCAGTTCGCGCTGCGGCTGAGCCGCGATCTGCTCGCCGCGCCGGACCACGCGGACGAGCTGGCCGACGCGTTCGCCGCGACGCTGAACGACTTCCGCGACCGGCTCGTACGGGACGTCATCAGCGGTCGCTTCCAGCCCGAGTCCAAGCGCGGGGCCGAATCCGAATCCGAATCCGAATCCGAATCCGAGTCCGAGTCCGGGGCAGAGCGCGGGGCCGGAGCGGAGGGTGTCGCCGGGCCGGAAGCCGGGAGCGGGACCGTGCCCGGGCGGGAGGTCGCGGAGGGCGAACGGCCGGACCCGCTCGGGCCGATGGTCGTGGCACTGGACCGCCGGCTGACGCCGGAGCGGGCCGTCGAGTTCCGGTCCCGGCTGTCCGCGCTGATGGAGGAGTTCAACCGGCCCGACGACGAGGAGAACGCCACGGTGCCGGTCGAGTTCCTGCTGATGTTCTGGGCGCCCAGGGAGCCCTCGGGTGAGCCCTCAGGGCAGTCGCCCGGGTAGACGTACGGGGACGCGGCAAGGCGCACCCCGCCCGGGGGAATGTCCCCATCGGGCGGGGTGCGCCTTGCCGCCTTGGAGCGGCCTGTCTCACTTCGTGGCGATGAAGAGCCGGCCGCCCGGGAAACGGTGCGGCACGCGCCGCGCCTGGTCGAAGCCGGCCTGCCGGAAGCGGTCCAGCCAGTCCTCCTCCGGGGGCAGCTCCACGTTCATGAATCCGGCGTGCAGATAGGTGAACAGCGCGCTGAAGCGGCGCTCGCGCTCCGCCGGCGCGTACGGCACCGCGTCGGTGATCGCCATGATGCCGCCCGGGCGCAGCGCGTCCCGGCACTGGCGCAGCACCCGGTCGAAGACGTCGCCCTCCTTCACGATGTCGTGGAAGACGAAACCGGCGTGGATGACATCGGCGCCCTCGACCGGCGTGGGGTCGTCGGCGATGGACTGGATCGGCCGCTCCACCACGTCGAGCCGGTCGCCCATGCCCGCGGCCCGCGCCGCGCGGGCCGCTTCCTGGCACGCGCCGGCGCTCATGTCCAGCGCCACTCCGGTGGTCTTTGGCAGCCGGCCGAGCAGGTCGATCAGCAGACCGGCCGCACCGGCGCCGAGGTCGGCGATCCGCTTGGGCTGGGCCGCGAGGATCGTCTCGGTCGCCGCCGGGTAGAAGCCCTGGCTGCCGATCCACCGCGAACTGACCGCCACCTCACGGCCGTTGCGCTGGTACAGCGCGGCGGCACCGGCCGGGTCGCGCAGGAACTCGGCGGGGTGCTCGACGTACGGCTGGTTGGCTCGGAGCGACCAGGTGAGATAGCCGGCCTGGTAGATCCGGTCCGCGAAGTCGTCCGCGACCTTGAACTCCTTGCCCCCGGCCGGCACCAGCAGCGCCGCCGCGACCAGCGTGGACATGAAACCGGCCATGCCCTCTTCCGGCACCTGCGCGGCCACGGCCAGTTCGGCCGCGGTGACCGGCTCGCCGCGCTCCAGCAGCGGGACGATGCCCAGCCGGTCGGCCATCTCCAGCAGGGCGGCGACGGCGGCGAGATCGGCCGCGGTCTCCGGGGAACTGACGCTAGACATCGCGCTCTCCTACTCCATGTCGGTGTGCAGAGTTCAGATGGGTGTGTTCCGCGCCGCCGGCCCGGCGGCGGGGGTGAAAACGGGGGGTGGTTGCCGGGGCCCCTCGCCTCAACGGGCGGTCGATTCCCCGTCAGTTGAGCCCGATCCCGTAGAGCCCGTAGAGCCCGTAGAGCACGCAGGGCCGTCGGGGCTTCCGGCGTCCGCGGGTCCCGTGCGCCGCCGGAGCTTCGGCCGGGCACGCCGCTCGGACGTACCGAGGCGCGCGGCGAGCGCGGCGACCGTCGGGGCCTCGAAGAGCACGGGCACATTGAGGCTCGACCCGAACCGGGTACGGACCCGGTTCAGCAGACGGGTCGCGAGGAGCGAGTGGCCGCCGAGGTCGAAGAAGTTGTCGTGCACGCCGACCCGGGGCGCCTTCAGGACCTCCGCGAACATCGCGCACAGCGCCTCTTCGCGCTCGTCCCGGGGCGCCACGTAGCCGGCCTCGGACGTGACCGGCCCGGGGGCCGGCAGCGCCTTGCGGTCGACCTTGCCGTTGCCGGTCAGCGGCAGCCGGTCCAGGGTGACGAACACGCTCGGCACCATGTAGTCCGGCAGGGTCCGGGCGGCGTGCGCCCGTACGGCGGCCACGTCGGCCCCCGCCGGGACGAGATAGCCGACCAGCCGTTCGCCGTCCGCCGTGACCGTCGCGTGGGTCACGTCCGGATGGCCGGTCAGGACCGCCTCGACCTCGGCCGGTTCGATCCGGAACCCGCGCACCTTCAGCTGCGCGTCGGCGCGCCCCTCGAATTCGAGGACCCCGTCGGGCCGGCGGCGGGCGAGGTCGCCGGTCCGGTACATCCGCCCGCCGGCCGGGCCGTACGGGTCGGCCACGAACCGGGCGGCCGTCACGTCCGGCTGGTACGCGTAACCCCGGGCCAGGCCCGTACCGGTCACGTACACCTCGCCCTGCACCCCGGGCGGCACCGGCCGCAGCCGCTCGTCGAGCAGATAGATCCCCGTGTGGTCCATCGCCCGGCCGATCGGCACCGTACGCGCCGGGGCCGACCCGATCGGATGCCAGGTGGAGATGATGGTGGTCTCCGTGGTGCCCCAGGCGGCCGCGACGGCGGTCCGGGGCGCGGCGACCAGCAGATCGGCGACCGCCCCGGGCGACACCACGTCACCGGCCATCCAGACCAGGTCCATCTCGGCCAGGGCCGGCGCGGCCTCGGCCACCATCAGGTTGAACAGGGCGGAGGTGAAGACCGCGGTGGTGGGCTTGCCCTCGCTGATGACGCGGGCCAGCACCTCGGTGTCCAACTCGCCCTCGGGCGCCACGACCACCCGGCCGCCAGTGAGCCAGGGCAGCCAGATCTCGTACGTGGACGGGTCGAACGACGTCGGCGAGTGCATCAGCGTGTCCGCCGGGTCCAGCTCTCCCCAGGCGCGGTCGGCGACGAACTCGGCGACGGCCCGGTGCGGGACGCTGACGGCCTTGGGTGTGCCGGTCGAGCCGCTGGTGAACATCGTGTACGCGGTGAGGTCCGGGTGGGTGAGGACCGCGGGCGGGTGCTCCTCCGTGCCCGGCGAGGGCGCGACGACCGTGACGCCGGTCAGCTCGGTGGGCCCCTCGGTGACGAGCAGCGTGGCCCGCATGTGGTCGACCATCCGCTGCTGCCGGGCGAGCGGCGCGGACGCGGACAGGGGCAGACAGCCGCCGCCCGCCTTGATCACGGCGAGGACCGTCACGAGGTAGTCGATGCCGCGCGGCTGACGTATCGCCACCGGGTCGTCGGGCCGGCAGCCCGCCGCCACCAGCCGGTGCGCCAGATGATTGGCGCGCCGGTCCAGGTCCCGGTAGGAGACCGACCGGCCGCCCTCGACCGCGGCGATCGCGTCCGGGGTGGCGGCGGCCTGCCGGGCGAAGAGGACGGCGAGGTCCTCGGCGACGACCGGCCGCCCCGTGCCGCGCCAGTCCGTCAGAGCGGCCCGCCGCTCGGCGCCGGAGAGCAGGTCGATCGCGCCGATCGGCGTGTCCGGGGCCGTGACGGCCGCCTCCAGGATCCGCAGCAGCCGGTCCATCAGGGTGGCCACGGTGTCCCGGTCGAACAGGTCGGTGCGGTAGCGCACCTCGCCGGTGATGCCCTCGGGCGCCCGGCCGTCCCCGTGGTGCTCGGTGAAGCTGAGGTTGAGGTCGAAGTCCACCGGGCCGACCCGGATCGCCTCGACCGCGCCCTTTGCCGGCGCCGGCGACACGTCCACGCCGGACAGGGCGAAGGCCGACTCGGCGTTGTTCTGGAGTACCAGCATGGTCTGGAACAGCGGGTGCCGGCCCAGCGAGCGGGCCGGGTTGAGCGCGTCGACGATCCGGTCGAACGGCAGCTCCTGATGGGCGTAGGCCGCCAGGTCCAACTCGCGCACCCTGCCCAGCAGTTCGGCGAAGCTCGGATCCCCGGAGGTGTCGGTGCGCAGCACCAGGCTGTTGACGAAGCAGCCGACCAGATGGTCGAGACCGTCGTCGCTGCGCCCGGCGACCGTGGTGCCGAGCGGGATGTCGGTGCCTGCGCCGAGCCGGGTGTAGAGCGTCGCGAGGGCGGCGTGCAGCACCATGAACAGCGTGGTGTGCGTACGCCGGGCCAGGTCCAGCAGGCCGGTGTGGAGTGCGGCGGGCAGGGTGACCGGCAGCAGCGCACCGGGCAACCGCGCGGAGTCGGGACGGGGCCGGTCGTAGGGCAGGGGAAGCTCCGCCGGGAGCCCGGCGAGCCGCTTTGTCCAGTACGCCGACAGGCGCTGTCCGGCCGGTCCCGCGAGCAGATTCCGCTGCCACAGCGTGTAGTCGGCGTACTGCACCGGCAGCGGACGCCAGAGCGGGGCGTCTCCCCGGAGGCGGGCGGCGTACGCCTGCGCCAGGTCGCGGGTCAGCGGGCCCAGGGACCAGCCGTCGCCCGCGATGTGGTGCATCAGCAGGAGCAGTGTGTGCCGGTCGGGTCCGGTCGTGAACAGGTGGAGCCGCAGCGGCAGTTCGGTGGTGAGGTCGAAGCGGTGCCCGGCGGCGGCCGTCAGCGCGGCGTCGAGTCCGGCCGGATCGGAGGGATCGACCGGGGCGACCCGGAGCACCTCGTCCGGGTCGGCCGACTCCAGGATCTGCTGACGGGGCGTCCCGTCGTCCTCCGGGAACCGGGTGCGCAGCGTCTCGTGCCGTTCCAGCAGATCGCCCACCGCGGCGCGCAGCGCCCCGGTGTCCAGCGGCCCGTCCAGGCGCAGCACCAGCGGCCAGCCGAGGCCGTTCCACCGGGAGACGAACCACAGCCGTTCCTGGGCGTACGACAGCGGCAGCGGGCGTGGCCGTACGACGGGCAGCAGGGCGTCGCGGGTTTTGTCCTGCGCTAGGTCGCCGGAGCCCGGGCGCGCGCCGATCCGCGCGGCGAGCGCGGCGGCCGTCGGGGCCTCGAACAGGTCGGCGACGCCGAGGTCCGCTCCCAGATGGGTACGGATCCGGTTGACGAGCCGGGTGGCGAGGAGCGAATGGCCGCCCAGGTCGAAGAAGTTGTCGTGGGCGCCGATCACGGACCGGCCGAGCAGCTCGCCCATGAGCGCGACGAGGATCTCCTCGGCGGGGGTGCGCGGCGCGGTGTACCCGGACCCGGTCTCGAACTCCGGCTCGGGCAGGGCCCGTCGGTCGATCTTGCCGTTGCCGGTGAGCGGCAGCCGGCCGAGCACGACACAGGCGCTGGGCACCATGTACTCGGGCAGGGCGGCGGCGAGCCGGCCGAGGACACCGGCTACATCGAGAGCGGGAGCCGGCGCGCCGGAGGCGTCGGGGCCGTCGTCGGGAGCGCCGGAGCCGGAGCCGGCCGGCCCGGCGAGGTCCAAGGCCGCGCCCTCGGGGACGAGATACGCGACGAGCCTGCGCTCCCCGCCCCGGTCCTCATGGGCGGTGACGAATGCCTGTCCGATCTCCGGCAGGGCGGTGAGCGCGGACTCCACCTCGGCCGGTTCGACCCGGAAGCCGCGGATCTTCACCTGGGCGTCGGCCCGTCCGACGAAGTCCAGGGTGCCGTCCCCCCGCCACCGGGTGATGTCGCCGGTGCGGTACATCCGGCCGCCCGGCGGGCCCCACGGATCGGCGGTGAACCGTTCGGCGGTGAGACCGGGCTGTCCGGCGTATCCGCGCGAGACCCCCGAACCGGCGATGTACAGCTCGCCCGGGACCCCGGCCGGTACCGGCTGGAGTCGGCCGTCGAGCACGTACAGCCGGGTGTTGTCCATCGGGCCGCCGATCGGCACCCGGCCGGGGACGTCCTGCCCGGCGGACATCGAGAACCGGCTGGAACAGGTGGTGGTCTCGGTCGGGCCGTACAGCGCGCGGACCGTCAGACCGGGGTGGCGGTAGAGGACCCGGGCGACCGCCGCGGGCGGCACCACGTCACCGCCGGTGAGGATCTCCCGGATCCCGGCGAAGCAGTCCGGGTTCTCCGCGAGCGCCGCGAACAGGCCGGAGGTGAGCCAGACCCGGTCCACCCTGGACGCGGTCGCCGCGCGGGCGAGGCCCGCGTCGTCGAGGACGTCGCCGGGCGCCACCACGACCGTTCCGCCGGTCAGCAGCGGTGTCCAGATCTCGTGCACCGACGCGTCGAATCCTGTCGCCGAGTGCATGAGGACGGTACCGCCGGCCCGCCAGAGCCGGTCGCGGACGAACCCGGCCGCGTTCCGGTGGGTCAGGACGACGGCCTTGGGCATGCCCGTCGAGCCGCTGGTGAACATCACATAGGCGGCCTGGTCCGGGTGCGGGTCCCGGCCGGGTGCCTCGGCCGACTCGCCGTCGCCCGGTGTCAGTACGGTCAATTCCGCCAGTTCCCGCGGCAGTTCCACAGTCGGCAGATCGGTGACGAGCAGCGTGGCGCCGGCCTGCTCGGTCATCAGCCGCAGCCGGCCCGGCGGCGCGGACGACGGCAGCGGCAGATACGAGGAACCCGCCTTGAGCGCCGCGAGCATGGACACGACCAGATCGGCCGACCGTCCCTGCGACAGCGCCACCGGCCGGTCCGGAGCCGCTCCGGCCGCGATCAGCCGGTGCGCCAGATGGTTGGCCCGCCGGTCCAGTTCGGCGTAGGTGAGGGTGACCGGCCCGGTCACCGCTACCGCGTCCGGGGTCGCGGCGACACGCTCGGCGAACAGCCGGGGAAGCGAGGCGTCCGGCAGCGGCCGGTCCGTGTCGTTCCAGGCCCGCAGGATCGTCTCGCGCTCTGCGCCGTCCAGAATGTCGAGGGCGCCGAGCCGCTGGTCGGGATCGGCGGCCACGGCCTGGAGGACCCGGACGAACCGGTCGGCCAGCGCCCGCACCGTGTCCTCGTCGAAGAGCCCGGTGCGGTACACGATCTCGCCGGTCATGCCGTCGGCTGTGCCGTCCCGCCGATAGGAGTCGGTGAGGTTGACGAAGAGGTCGAGCTGCGCCGCCGAGGGGGTCGACCGGACCGATTCCACATCTACGCCGGGCAGCGCGAAGTCGGCGCCCGCGTTGTTCTGCAGGACCAGCATGGTCTGGAAGAGCGGGTGGCGGCTGAGCGTACGGGACGGGTTGAGCGCCTCGACGAGCCGGTCGAACGGCAGCTCCTGCCGGCTGAGGGCGGCCACGTCGGCGGTCCTCGTACGCTCCAGGAGCTCGCGGAAGGTCGGATCGCCCGAGGTGTCGGTGCGCAGCACCAGGTTGTTGACGAAGAAGCCGATCAGATGGTCGAGGCTGTCGTCGCCGCGCCCGGCGACCACGGTGCCGACCGGGATGTCGGTGCCCGCGCCGATCCGGGTGTAGAGCGCGGCCAGGGCGGCGTGCAGCACCATGAACAGCGTGGTCCGGCTCCGCTGTGACAGCGCGAGCAGATCCGCGTGCAGCGCGGCGGGGATCCGCAGCGGGATCTGCGCGCCGTCGTGGTCTGCGCCGCTGGGCCGGGGCCGGTCGTAGGGGAGGGCCAGTTCCTCCGGAAGCCCGGCCAGGTAGTCCCGCCAGAACGCGGTCTGCCGCTCCTGGAACTCCGTGGTCAGCTGGTCGCGCTGCCACAGCGCGTAGTCGGCGTACTGCACCGGCAGCGGCTGCCAGGCCGGCGCGGCACCGGCGGCCCGCGCCGTGTACGCGACGGCCAGATCCTGCGCCAGCGGCCGCATCGACCAGCCGTCACCGGCGATGTGGTGCAGGACGAAGACCAGCACATGCCGGTCCGGCGCGGTGCGCAGCAGCGTCACCCGTACCGGTACGTCGGCGGTGATGTCGAACGGCTGCCGGCAGGCGGTGCGGATCGCCTCGTCCAGCTCGTCCTCGGCCACATCGAGCACCCGGACGACCTCGTCCGTCGGCACGGCGGGGAGGATCCGCTGGTACGGCTGCCCGTCCCGCTCGTCGAAGACGGTACGCAGCGACTCGTGCCGTGCCGTCAGATCCAGAGCGGCGGCGGTCAGCGCGGCCGGGTCGACCGGGCCGGTCAGCCGCAGTACCACGGGAAGGTTGTAGGTCCAGCCGAGCGGGTCCATCCGCTGGACGAACCACAGGCGCTGCTGGGCCCAGGACAGCGGAAGCCGCTCCGGTCGCGGGGCCGCCACCAGGGCCGGCGCCTCCGGCCCGGCCGCCTCGCCGAGGTCCGGGGAGTCCTGTCCGGCCGCCTGGGCGAGGGCCGCCGCGAGCCCCGCGACGGTGGGCGCGGCGAACAGCGTGTCGAGCCCGAGCCGGACGCCGAAGGCCGCCCGGATCCGGTGTAGCAGCCGGGTCGCGAGGAGCGAGTGGCCGCCGAGATCGAAGAAGTCGTCGTCGATGCCGACCCAGGCCCGGTCGAGCAGTTCGGCGGCGAGCTCGCAGAGCAGCTTCTCCCGCGCGTCGCGCGGCGCCCGGCCGGACGCGTCGCTCCGGAAACCGGGCTCGGGCAGCGCCTTGCGGTCCAGCTTGCCGCTCGCGGTCAGGGGCAGGGCGTCGAGTACCAGGAACGCGGAGGGTACGAGGGAGGCGGGCAGCCGCTCCTTGGCCCAGTCGCGCAGCGACGCGACGAGCAGCCCGCGGCGGCGGGTCGCGATCGGGTCGTTGGTGAAGGTGACCGGACCCTCGGGGCCTTCGGCATCTTCGGTGCCACGGGCGGTGGCCGGGGCGTGGGACAGATGGACGCCGTCCAGCACCGGCGAGCCGCCGGAGGCCGGGAAGAGCACGTCGACCAGGTCCGGGCCGTCCGCCGACCAGGTGACCACGGCGCTGCGGCCGTGCTCCGCGGCCAGGGCGTGCCAGTACTCCGGGTCGACCTGGTCACGGGGCCCGGTGAGCGCGGCGCGGGTCGCCTCCACCGGCGCGCCCGCCCGGACCGACCGCGCGGCGGCGACCTCGCCGGCGACGCGCGCGTTGCGCACCCCGGTGAGCCGCAGCGCCGTGCCGTCAGCCAGCCGCGCGGCCAGATCCTCGGCGCCCCGGACGTCCGCCTTCCAGCGTATGGCCGGGGCCGCCGCCAGATCCTGCGCGCCGGCGCCGTCCTTGTGCAGGACCACGTCGTAGCGGTGTCCGGTCAGCTCGTTGCGGTCCGCGCCGCGCTTGAGCCGCAGATCGACCGCGCCGGCACCGACGGTGGCGAAGAGGCCCGGGGCGATGAGGAGTTCCTTCTCCAGGATCACGGCCTGCTCGATCTCGCGGCGCAGCACCGAGGGCTCCACCGCGTGGTCGAGCTGTCCGAGCCGTACGCCGGTCCACATGGCGTCCACGAGCGGCAGGCACCGCACGTCGCCGATGAACAGCCGACCGCCCGGCGCCAGCAGATCGAGCAACTTGACCAGCACGTCCCGCAGATAACCCTCGTCGGGGAAGTACTGCACGACCGAGTTGACGATGATCGTGTCGAAGCGTCCTCGGGGCAGACCGGTGGTCACGTCGGCGGCCTGGGCGCGCAGGGTGACCTTCGCGGCGGTGTCCGGATCGCCGGCGAGCCGGGCCCGCAGACCCTCGATCGCGGACGCCGAGTAGTCGGTGCCCCAGTACTCGTCCACCCGGCCGACCAGCGGCGTCAGGATCAGACCGGATCCGACGCCGACCTCCAGGACGCGGCGCGGCGCGAACTCCAGGACGCGGCGGACGAACTCCTCGCGCCAGCGGGCCATTTCCTCGACGGGGATGCCCTCGCCGGTGTAAGTGGAGTTCCAGCCGGAGAAGTCGCTGCCGAAGGCCGAGCGGTCGGACTCGTCGTAGAACGTGTCGTAGATCTGCTGCCACTCGTCGACATGCCGGTCGGCGTTGCCGTCGTCGGTCTTGGCGACCCGGCCCGCGACGACGTACGCGGCGAGCCGCTTCTCGCCGGCCCGGTCCTCGTGCACCAGGACCCGGGCCTGGTCCACCGCCGGGTGTCCGGCGAGGACCGCCTCGATCTCGCCCGGCTCGATCCGCAAGCCCCGGATCTTGACCTGGTCGTCGGCCCGGCCGCAGTAGGCGAGTTGTCCGTCCGGCAGCTGTCGCACCAGGTCGCCGGTGCGGTACATCCGGGTGCCCGGCTCCCCGAAGGGGTCGGCGACATAGCGCTGCGCGGTGAGCCCGGCGCGGGCGACGTAGCCGCGGCTCACACCGCCGCCCCCGCTGTACAGTTCGCCGATCTCGCCGGGGGGCGTCGGGCGCAGCGTGTCGTCCAGCACGTACAGCCGGGTGTCGCCGGACGCGGAGCCGATCGGCGGGGCGTCCGGGCCCGGTGTGAGCGGGGCCGAGAGAGTGATCGCCATGGTGGTCTCGGTGGGGCCGTAGCCGTTGACCATCCGGCGGCCGGGGCTCCAGACGCCCACAAGACGTGCCGGGCAGGCCTCGCCGCCGACCATCAGCGCCCGCAGCGCGGGCAGTTCGGCGGGCGGCACGGTGGCGAGCACCGACGGCGGGGCGAACGCGTGGGTGATCCCCTGGTCCGCGAGGAACGCGGCCAGCTCCTCGCCGGCCAGCGTGTCGGGCGGCCCGACGACCAGGGTGCCGCCCGGGGCGAGCGCGAGCAGCACCTCGATGACCATGGCGTCGAAGCTGGGCGAGGCGAGCTGCGACACCACACAGCCGGGGCCCGCCGCCATCCGGTCCGCCAGATCGGCGGCGAACGGCAGCAGCCCCCGGTGCGGGACCGCGACGCCCTTGGGTCGGCCCGTCGAACCGGACGTGTAGATGACGTACGCGAGGGACAGCGGACGGTCCACCGGGTCGGGGGCGGTCCGCGGCGCCGTCGCCGCCTCGGCGAGCAGCTCCGCGAGCGACCACTGGGCGGTGCCGGGGGTCTCCGGCAGGCCCGGCAGCACCCTCTCGGTCGACAGCAGGGCGCGCGGCGCGCTGTCGGCGCACATGAAGGCGATCCGGTCGGCCGGGTGATGGACGTCGACCGGCAGGAACGCGGCCCCCGCCTTCCCCACCGCCAGCAGGGCGACGATCAGTTCGGCCGAGCGCGGCAGCGCCAGCGCCACCACGTCCTCGGCGCCGATCCCGCGCCCGCGCAGCACATGGGCCAACTGATTGGCACGTGCGTCCAGTTCGGCGTACGACAGCTCGACCGCGCCACAGCGCAGAGCCGGCACGTCACCCTGACGCGCGGCGTGCCGCGCCACCCGGGCGTGCAAGGACCCTGACGGGTCGCTTTTCGCTGACGGCAAGCGCTCCGGCGAAATCGGCATCGCGGCCCTCCAAGATCAGTCTCAGCCGTGGTCCCCCTGCGGGCCGGCTCATGATGGGCGGACCGCGAGCGGCCCGACAACCCCTAGACCGGGCCCCCACAACCCCTTGGGACAGGGCCTTTTCGGCCTCGATGACCTTGAGTTCCACGGAACCGGCCTATCGTGTGCCGCCGATGACCGTCGACGTCTTTCAGGCGCAGGAGGATCCGTGTTCCCGTTGTCATTCGCGCAACAGCGACTGTGGTTCCTCAACCGTCTCGACACCGAAGCCTGGACCTACAACCTGCCCCTCGCGCTCCGCCTCGAAGGCCCGCTCGACACCCAGGCCCTGCACGCGGCCCTGGGTGATCTGGTGGCCCGGCACGAGAGCCTGCGCACCGTCTTCCCCGAGGTCGACGGCGAGCCGAGGCAGCACGTACGGGACACCGTGGACGTCGACGAGTTCGTCACCGGACTCGACATCGCGGAAGGCGACCTCCCGGGGACCCTCGACCGGCTGGCCCGGCACGCCTTCGACCTGACGGCAGAACTACCGCTCCACGTCTGGCTGTTGCGCACCGGTGAGCAGAGCCACACGCTCTACCTGGTGCTCCATCACATCGTCGGCGACGGCTGGTCGACGGCGCTGCTCGGCCGCGACCTGGGCGCCGCCTACGCGGCCCGCCGGGCCGGCGACGCACCCGGCTGGGAACCGCTGCCCGTCCAGTACGCCGACTACGCGCTGTGGCAGCGGGAACTCCTCGACGGCCCGGACGGCGCGGACCTCCTCGCCCACTGGACCGGACGGCTCGCCGGACTGCCCGACGAACTGCCGCTGCCGCTCGACCGGCCCCGCCCCGAAGTCCTCGGCGACGACGGCGGCGAAGTGCTGCTGGACCTGCCGAAGGAACTGCACGCGCGGCTGCTGCGGCTCGCCCGCGACGCCGACGCGTCGCTGTTCATGGTCGTACACGCGGCCCTCGCGGCCCTGCTGACCCGGCTGGGCGCCGGCACCGACATCCCGCTCGGCACGATGGACGCGGGCCGAGGCGAGGAAGACCTCGAAGACCTGATCGGGTTCTTCGTGAACACCCTCGTGCTGCGGCTGGACACGGGCGGCGACCCGACGTTCCGGCAACTGCTCGCACGGGCCCGGGAGACCGACCTCGCCGCCCTCGCCCACCCCGAACTTCCCTTCGACCGGCTCGTCGAGGCGCTCAACCCGAGCCGCGCACTCAACCGGCACCCGCTCTTCCAGGTCGCGCTGGTCCTCCAGAACAACGCCGCCGCCGACTACACCCTCGACGGCCTGACCGTGACCGAACTGCGCAACCGGACCATCGCCGCGCACTTCGACCTGTCGGTCGCCTTCACCGACCGGTACGCCGACGACGGCACCCCCCTCGCCCTGTCCACGCAGATCGTCTACCGCACCGCGCTCTTCGACCGGGAGACCGTCACCGCGTTCGCCGACCGCCTGGTGCGGCTGCTCGAAGCGGTGGCCGACGACCCGGACCGGGCGCTCGGCGACATCGACCTGCTCGACGCCTCGGAGCGCGACACCGTACTGCGCGCGTGGAACGGCACGACCGGCCCGGACATCACGGAAGGACTCGCACGGACCTTCGCCCGGCAGGCCGACCGCACCCCCAAAGCGCCCGCCGTATCCGACCCCGCCGGCACCCTGAGCTACGCCGAACTGGACCGCAGGAGCGGCCTCCTGGCCGGCCGGCTGCGCCGACTGGGCGTGAGCGCCGAGACCCCAGTCGCGATCCTCCAGCAGCGCTCCGCCGACCTCATCGTGTCGATGCTCGCGATCCTCAAGGCGGGCGGCTGCTTCGTACCGCTGCCGCTGACCGCGCCCACCGAACGGCTGCGCGACATCCTGACGCAGTCCGGCGTGGAACTGCTGCTCGTCGACGACGCGTTGGCCGGCCACGAACTGGCGGCCGGGACCACGGCGGCCACCCTGTCCGTGACCGGCTTCCAGGCCACCGAGGCCGACGAAGCCGCCGTCCCGGACGGCGACGCCCACCCCGACCAGACCGCGTACATCATGTACACCTCCGGTTCGACGGGCGCGCCCAAGGGCGTCGTCACCACCCAGCGCGGCGTACTCGCCTTCGCCCGCGACGCCTGCTGGCGGGACGACCGGGGACCTCGCCGCGCGCTGCTGCACGCGCCGCACGCCTTCGACGCGTCGACCTGCGAGATCTGGGTGCCACTGCTGTCCGGCGGAGAGGTCGTCGTGGCCCCGCCCGGCGAGGTCGACGGCGCCGTCGTCCGCGCCGCCGGACTCACCGACGCCCTGCTGGTCTCCGGCCTCTTCCAGGTCGTCACCGAGGAGGACCCGGACTGCTTCGCCGGACTGCGCGAGGTCATGACCGGCGGCGACGTCATCAGCCCCGCCGCCGTCCGCGCGGCCCTGCGCCGCCACCCCGGCCTGCGGATCCGCGCCACGTACGGCCCCACCGAACTGACCATGTGCTCGGTGCAGATGCCCCTGAGCGACCCGGACACGGTGCCGGACAGCGTCCCGCTGGGCCGGCCCATGGACGACACCGCCGTCTACGTGCTCGACGAGCGGCTGCGGCCGGTCCCGGTCGGAGTGGTCGGCGAGCTGTACGCGTCCGGCGCCGGACTCGCCCGCGGCTACGCCGGCCGGGCCGGGCTGAGCGCCGAACGCTTCACCGCCGACCCCTTCGGCCCGCCCGGCACCCGGATGTACCGCACCGGCGACCTCGCCCGGTGGCGGGCCGACGGGATCCTCGAATTCGCGGGGCGCGCCGACAGCCAGGTCAAGATCCGCGGCTTCCGGGTCGAACCCGGCGAGGTGGAGAGCGTACTGGTCCGCCACCCGCACGTGGCACAGGCCCATGTCCACGCCCGCGAGGACCGGCCCGGCGACAAACGGCTCGTCGGCTACCTGGTGCCCGCCGTGCCGGCGCCGGACCTCGCCGGGATCCGCGCCGCGGCTGCCTCGGTCCTTCCCCCGTACATGGTGCCCACCGCACTGGTCCCGCTCGACGCGCTGCCGCTCACCCCGAACGGCAAGATCGACCGGCGGCTGCTGCCGGCCCCCGACGAGGCCGACCCCGCGGCGGAGTACGTGGCCCCGCGCGACGACACCGAGCGCGCCCTGTGCGCCTTGTTCGCCGAAGTGCTCCAGGTGCCTCAAGTCGGCGTGCACGACGGCTTCTTCGCGCTCGGCGGCCACTCGCTCCTCGCGATCCGGCTGATCAACCGCATCCGCGCCGCCCTCGGCGCGGACCTCGGGGTGGCCACCCTGTTCCAGGCCTCCACCGTCGCCGAACTCGCCGGCCGGCTCGCCGCGCCGGACACCGGCCGGCGGATCCCCGCCGTCCCGCGCACCGCCTCGCTCCCGCTGTCGTACCAGCAGGAAGGGCTGTGGTTCCTCCACCAGCTCGACCCGGCCTCCCCGGTCTACAACGTGCCCCTGGCGCTGCGGCTGCGCGGCCGGCTCGACACCGACCGCCTCTCCCGCGTTCTCGGCCTGCTGGTCGCCCGCCACGAGAGCCTGCGCACCCGCTTCGTCGCGGTCGACGGGGTCCCGGTCCAGGTGGCCGACCCCGCCCCGGAGACCTGGCCGCTCACCCTCACCCCGACCCACCCGGACGACGTGCCCGAGGCGCTTGCGCGGGCCGCCACCCGCCCCTTCGACCTGGCCGCCGACCGGCTGCTGCGCACGGAACTGCTGCGGCTCGGCCCGACCGAGCACGTCCTGGTGCTGTGCACCCACCACATCATCGCCGACGGCTGGTCGGCGGGCGTCCTGCTCGACGAACTGGCCACCCTGTACACGGACATGCGTGCCGAACTGCCCGCCCTGGACATCCAGCCGGCCGACCACGCCGTCTGGCAGCGTGACCGACTCGCCGACGTCGTCCTGGACCAGCAGCTCGGCTACTGGCGCGAGCGGCTCCACGCGCTGCCGCGCCTCGACTTCCCGACCGACCGCCCGCGTGGCACCGGCGCCGGACACCCCGGTGCCACGGTCGAACTCCGACTCGGCGACGGCCTCGGCGCTTCGCTGCGCAGACTCGCCGACACCGAACGCGGCTCGCTGCTGTCCGTCGTCATGGCCGGATTCCTCACCGTCCTGTCCCGGCACACCGGTCAGGACGACATCGGTATCGGCTCGGTCTTCTACGGCCGGGGCCGCCCTGAACTCGAGCCGCTGGTCGGTTACTTCGCCAACACCGTCGTGCTGCGCGCCAGCGCCGCGGGCAATCCCGGCTTCCGGCAGCTGGTGCGCCGCTGCGAGCAGGCCGTGCGGGGCGCCACCGAACACCAGGACCTCCCCTTCAGCACCCTGGTCGAACAACTGCGGCCGGAGCGCGAGCCGGGCCGCAACCCGCTCTTCCAGATCAGCCTCACCCTGCACGCCGACGAGGTCTCCGCGGCCGCCCCGGCCCTCGGCCAGGTCACGGCAGAACCGCTGCCCGTGGCCGGCACGGTCGCCCGCTTCGACCTCGCCGCGCACGCCACCGTCACCGCCGACGGCGGCCTCAGGCTCCAGGCCGAATACGCCACCGACCTCTTCGACGCCGACCGGATCACCCGGCTCCTCGAACACCTCGGCAGGGTCCTCACCCACGCGGCGACGGCCCCCGACACCCCGCTCTTCGACTTCGTCCTGACCGGCCCCGACGAGACGGCGAACCTGAAACGGTGGAGCGCCGCCCGCCGCGAGATGCCCGCCGGCGAGTCCCTGTGGGACCTGTTCGCCGCACAGGTCCGGCTGCGCCCCGACGCGGTGGCGGTGGTCGCCGGCGAGGAACGGACCACCTACCGCGAACTGGCCCGGCGCGCCGAACGGCTGGCCGCCCGGCTCGCCGCCCGCGGCGTCATGCGGGGCAGCCTGGTCGGCCTGTGCGTCCGCCGGGACACCGACCTCGTCGTCGGGATCCTCGGCATCCTGCGCGCCGGAGCCGCCTATGTGCCGCTCGACCCCGACCACCCGGCGCAGCGCCTCGCCTACATGGCAGCCGACGCGGGCCTGAAGCTGATCGTCACCCAGCAGGGGATCGAGGTGCCCGCCGCCGCGCTTGCGCTGGACGCCGACACCGACGGCGACCTCCCGGTGCCGGCGGCGACGGCGACCGGCGCCGATCTCGCCTATCTGATCTACACCTCGGGCTCGACCGGACAGCCCAAGGCCGTCACCATTCCGCACGGCCGGGTCGTCCGTCTGATGCGGGCCACCCAGGACTGGTTCCGGTTCGACGAGCGGGACGTGTGGACGCTGTTCCACTCCTGCGCCTTCGACTTCTCCGTCTGGGAACTGTGGGGCGCCCTCGTCCACGGCGGCCGGCTGGTCGTGGTGCCGTTCTGGCAGACCCGCTCGCCCGAGGACTTCCTGCGGCTGCTGGCCCGCGAGAAGGTCACGGTGCTCAACCAGACCCCGGCCGCGTTCCGCCAGCTCGTCGCGGCCGACGAGGAACGACCCGAGGAACTCGCCCTGCGCTACGTCGTCTTCGGCGGCGACGCGCTCGACGTCGACGCGGTACGGCGCTGGTTCGACCGGCACGGCGAGGACCGGCCGCGGCTGGTCAACATGTACGGCATCACCGAGACCACCGTCCATGTCACCTACTGCCCGCTGACCCGGGACCTGCTGCGCGACAACACCAGCCCCATCGGCGAGCCGATCCCCGACCTCTCCCTGTGGGTCGTCGACCGGGCCGGACAGCCCGCACCCATCGGCGTTCCCGGCGAACTCCTCGTCGGCGGCGCCGGGTTGTCCTGGGGCTATCTGCACCGGCCCGGTCTGAGCGCCGAACGCTTCGTCGCCGACCGGTTCGGCGGCGCCCCCGGCGCCCGGCTCTATCGCTCCGGCGACCTGGCCCGGCGCCGCGCCGACGGCGGCCTGGAGTACCTGGGCCGGATCGACCACCAGGTCAAGATCCGCGGCTACCGCATCGAACTCGGCGAGATCGAAGCCGTACTCGCCGCCCATCCCCACGTCGACACCGCGTGCGTCACCGTACGCGACGACCGCCTCGTCGGGTACGTGGTGCCCCGGGCCGGTCTCGACCTGGCCGGTGAAAGCGGCGAACTCGCGCAAATCCGCGCCCACTTGGCGGCAGGGCTGCCCGACTACATGGTGCCGTCCGCCCTGGTCCCGGTCGAACGCATCGCGCTGACCGGCAACGGCAAGGTGGACCGGGCCGCGCTGCCCGCGCCGGAACCGAGCCGCGCCGGCGAGTTCGTCGCACCACGCGACGACACCGAACGCGCGGTAGCCGAGGTCTGGTCCGCGCTGCTCGGCACCGACCGGATAGGCGTCCACGACAGCTTCTTCGACCTCGGCGGCACCTCGCTCGACCTGACCCGGCTGCGCGCCGAGATCCGCCGCGCGTTCGGCGCCGAGCTGGACGTACGCGACCTGTACGCGGCGCCGACGGTGGAGCGCACCGCCAAGCTGCTCGACCGATCCCGCAGCGATTCGTCCCACCACGACCCGGCCCGCCCCGGGGCCGCCGGTGCCTCGCCGCTGGTGCCGATCAAACCCACCGGCAGCCGGCCCCCGCTCTTCCTGGTCCACGCCGTCGGCGGATCCGTGGTGCCGTATCTGCCGCTGGCCCGGCTGACCGACCCCGAACAGCCCCTCTACGGACTGGAGGACCCGGGCCTGAACGGCGGCCCGGTCACCACCTCGCTGACCGACCTGGCCGCGCGGTACGTCGACGCGATCCGCGCCGTCCAGCCGCACGGCCCGTACCACCTCGGCGGCTGGTCCCTGGGCGGCATGGTCGCCGCGGAGATGGCCGGGCAGCTGACCGCCGCGGGTGAACCGATCGCGCTGGTCGTCATGCTCGACACCGGAATGCCCCCGTACCTGGGCGCGGACCTGCCGGACCGCGCGGTGCTCCTCGGCGGCTTCCTCCACGACCTGGCCGGCCAGGCCGGCGTACCGGCGCCCCCGTACGACGAGTCCGCGCTCCGCGGCCTCGCGCCCGAGGACCAGGACGAGGCTCTGCTCGATCTCCTGGAACGCGCGGCCCTCGTCCCGGAGGGCATCCGGGAGGACATGCGGGAGCGGATACGGGTCTTCGAGGCCAACACCCGGGCCCTGCTGCGGCACCGCCCCGGCCCGGTCGGCGGCCGCCTGGTGCTGCTCTCGGCGGAGCACCAGCCCCGCCGCCTGAAGACCCGCCCCTGGCGCCTCCTCGCCCGGTCCGGCTTCGAACTGCACACGGTCCCGGGCGACCACCACAGCATGATGCGGGAGCCCCAACTGGCCACGCTGGCGGAGAGTCTGCGGGGGGTGCTGGAGCGGCTGAGCCGGGCCTGAGCACCAGGCGGGCGGGGCGAGTAAAACGCCTGAGCTGCAAGGTTCCCGAATTTTCGACGGGGGTCTTGCTATCTCTGCTGACGTTCGCTAGCGAGAGCCGTACTCTCGGTACATGAGCGCCAACATCGGGGAACGGCTCCGGGACGTCCGCAAGCGCCGGGGCATGAGTCAAAGAGAACTCGCCATTCAATCCGGCCTCTCCCTCTCCTTGATCCGCAAGCTGGAGCAGGGGGAGCGCAGCGATACGCGGCTCGAGACGGCACGCCGGCTCGCATCCGCGCTTCGGGTGCCCACGACCACCCTCATGGCGGAATCCAGGGAAGAGACCGCGAAGCAGGTGGTCGTCGACCAGTGGGAGCCGGTGCGCCGAGCCCTGGTTGGTTCCCCGCCGAGCGGTGAACTCGAAGAACCCACTCTTCAGGGCGTGACCACGGCCCTGCGTGACGTGATGCCTCTATTCCGTGGAGACCGCTTCGCAGAGCTTGGCGCCATCCTTCCTCCGCTCCTGCGTGATGCCGAAGTGCTTGCCGGGCTTCACCCGGACGGCCGGGCGGTGCGGGTGAAGCTGATGCAGCTCACCGGATGGCTCCTGACCCAGACCAGGCAGTTCGACGCCGCGGAGATGGCGCTTGAACGAGCCCTCGACGAGTCCGCAGATCGACTTCAGGGTGCGTCCACGGTCAATACCCAGTGCTGGCTCCTTCTGCGCCGTGGAAGGCTCGCGGAAGCCCGGGAGCTGGCCACCGAATGGGCAGACGAGACTGAGCCACGGTTGTCGAAGGCCACCCCCGAAGAGCTGAGCGCCTGGGGCGGGCTCCTGCTGCGCGTTTCGGCCGCGAGTGTCAGGGATAACCGCCCCGGCGAGGCTGAACACGCCATGCGTCTGGCGAAGGCGGCGGCAGTGGCCATGGGGCGTGAGTACGCACCGCGCGAGGACTCCTTGCGCACCTTCGGGCCCGTCACAGTGGCGCTGAAGCGCGCCGAGAACGCCATGATCATCGACCGGCCCGACAAAGTGCTCCAGCTTGCAACCGAGGTGCCGGCAGACAAGCTGAGGCCGACCTCGAACAACCGTCATCGCCACCTGCTTGACGTATCCGATGCCTACGCCCGTACTCGTCGCTACGCGGAGGCGATCGAGGTGCTTCAGGGCATCCGGAACTCGTCGCCGCAATGGCTGTCGAACCAGAGCTACGCCCGGGACATCCTGGGGCGCGTAGTGAGCAAGCGGCGCACCCTCACGCCCGAGATGCGGACGCTCGCGGATGCGGTGAACCTGCCGATGTAGCGCATCGTGGTACTTCGATCCGACGCCCCGTCAAAGTGCCATCGACGGGGCGCCGTTGGTGCCCGTAGCTTCGGACCATGGCAACAACGGAGGAAGACGGAACGACCGTAGCGCCCCAGGACTGCAAGCTCGGCGCACTGATGATGGACATCAGCCGCGGTGTGGCCGGCATCGTCATGGGGCGGGACGGCGGGGTCCGGGTACAGCTTCGCCCGCTGGGCGGCGGCCGAGAGTGGGACGCGGATCGCGTCCGGCACCTGACGCCCCACGAGGAGCTGAACATCCGCTGCGCGGCGCGCGACGAGATGTTGCGGAGGCGCGGTCTGTGAGCGGCCCGAAGACGATCATCAAGCCCATGCTCTGGTCCCTCATACCCGACCGTGAGCCGGACGCCGAGCCGATGACCCACGCCATACGGTGTGCCGTGTGCGGTGACGGCTCCGAGGGCAGCGGCTCGTGGGAAGCGCCGCAGATATGGGCGCTGGAGCACTCGGGCCGCAACCCGTCGCACCACACGTACCGCGAGATCGTCGAGCGGCCGTGGCGCACGATCATGCACCGCTGACGCACCGACTGCCCGCTCGGGCAGAACGCCGGATGGCAGGGCGCACCAGCCCCTTCCCGGCTTCATGGGCGCGGGCCGCCTGACGGCGAACTCCTGAGATCGCCCCTCATGGACGCTTTTGCCGTCGACCGTGAGGGGGTCTCGCCCATCCCTCGTCTTCCGTCCGCGGAGAGCGGGCGGATTCCCAAGCTCCCGATCCGGCTGTCGTGTTGGGGAACTCCCGCCGGATCGGGCCGGCCCCTCCTCGTACTCCACCGGCGAGGCGGGGCCACCTCGGCACACCTGGTGACGAAGCTCAGGGCCGGCCATTTCGGGGCCGGCCCTCCCACCTTGAAGGAGCGATCGATGTCCGCAACCGCACATCTGGCCCCCGTCCGTCCGTGGGGCGTCGGGCGACTCGCGCCGTACCCCACGACCGTTCACCTGCCGCACGCGTCCGTGTCGGTCGACCCCGAGACGCAACTCGGTGTCTTCCGGGATCGGTACGGCCTCGTCGTCGAGATGGGCAAGCACGGCACCCACTCCGGTACGGAGACCTCGACGATCACGAGCCCCGACGGGCAGTCCGGCAACGACCAGGGCAGTGACCAGGACAGCAACCAGGACTGATGGTCATGCCCGAGAAGAGGCCGGTCCTTGTGGTCACCGAGGCGGACGACGTCACCGCCGACATGGTCATCAGGGAACTCAACCGGCTCGATGTCCCGGTCGTGCGGGTCAACCCGGCCGACATCGGGGCGGACCTGACGGTCTCGGCTCGGTTCGGCACGCGCCCGGCCTCCATGGCCGGGCGCGTGCGTACTCCGTCGAGAACCGCAGACCTCTCGGATGTCCGCTCGGTGTACTGGCGCCGGCCTGTCTGGCCCACCTTCCCGGATCTGGGGGAGCATGACGCCCAGTTCGCCGCGGCGCAGGTCCGCTTCGGGCTGGGCGGCTCCCTGTACGCGATGGAGGGCCCCGTTTGGGTGAATCACCCCCTCCGCGTCGCGGCGGCCGACTACAAGCCCGCCCAATTGGCAACGGCCCAGCGTCTTGGTCTCACCGTGCCGGCCACGCTGGTGACGAACGATCCCGATGAGGCGAGGGAGTTCATCTCCTCTCACGAGCGCGTCATCTACAAGGCGCTGCGCTGGACGCCCTATCAGCGAGAAGGCGTTCCCATGGCGGGTTGGACCGAGACCGTCGCCGCCGCCGAGATCGACGAGAGTCTGCGCGTGGCGCCCCACCTCTTCCAGACCTTCGTCGACAAGGTCGCCGACCTCCGCGTCCTGGTCGTCGGCCGACAGGCGTTCGCCGTACGGATCACCTCCGGTCTGCTGGACTGGCGCAAGGACTACTCGGCCTTGTCCTACGCCGTGGTGGACCTGCCCGGAGCGATCGAGAGCGCACTTCTCTCGTATCTGGATCACTACGGACTGGCGTCCGGCAGCTTCGACTTCGCCGAGGACCGACAAGGCGACCTGTGGTGGCTGGAGCTGAACCCCAACGGGCAGTGGGGATGGCTGGAGCCGCACACCGGATTGCCCATGGCCGCCGCGTTCGCGGCCCTACTGACAGGAGAGACCACATGACCGACACCGGGCCCGAGCGCCAAAGGCTCGCCGCTCGACTCGCGCAGTCCGGCGCCCTCGTGACGGACGCGTGGAGGGCGGCCGTCGAAGCCGTTCCCCGTGAACTCTTCCTGAACCCGGGAGTGTTCCTTCCCGAAGGCGCGCTGTGGCGGCCGGTCACGGCCACCGGCTCCGATCCCGCGGAATGGATCCGGACCGCCTACAGTCTCGACACACTGACGACGCAGCTCGACGGGCACCTCACCGCCGACCAGGTGAGCGAACCCGTGGCAGGACTTCCCACGTCCTCCTCCACCATGCCGGCCCTCGTGCTCGGCATGCTCGAAAGCCTGGGCGTGGAGGACGGCCACCAGGTCCTGGAGATCGGTACCGGCACCGGTTACTCCGGCGCCCTGTTGTGCCACCGTCTCGGCGAGGACAACGTGACCACCGTGGAGGTGGATCCGGGGGTCGCCGCACGCGCGGACGCCGCCCTGGAGACGGCCGGCCACTCCACGTGGACCGTGACCGGCGACGGTCTTCTCGGGTATCCCCGGCGGGCTCCGTACGACAGGGTCATCGCCACCTGCCTGGTCCGCCGCATCCCTTACGCGTGGGTGCGGCAGACCAAGCCGGGCGGAATCATCCTGGCCACCGTCGGCTCGTGGGCGAACGGCTCCGGTCTGGCGAAGGTGACCGTGCGCGAGGACGGCACGGCCGAGGGCCGGATCATCGGGCGCGCGAGCTTCATGCAGGCACGCTCGCAGGCCACCACGCCTGTTGCCGGTGACCTCTCGGCGCGTGCGGCCTACGCCGACAGCGAGCGGCCGGCCAAGGTGACACCGCTCGCGCTGGACGAGTGGACGCCCGCCTTCCTCGCCCAGCTCGCCGCACCGGGCGCTCAGTTCGTACGTGCCACGACGAGCACGGGTGCGCGACTCCTCTACCTCTTCGACCCCGAGCGCGAGTCGTTCGCCGAGTTCACGATCGACGGGCCGGAGTGGCGAGTTCGCCAGGGCGGCCCCGTCTCTCTGTGGGACCGTGTCGAAGAGGCGTTGATCGCCTGGGAGGCCGCGGGGAGCCCCGACATCACCGCCGTGCGGCTCCGCGTCACCCAGGCGTCGCACCGCTACTGGATCGAGGGCGAGTCCAGGGCGATCTGGGAACACCACCTCGACTGAGTACGGCCGGGCGTCGCCGGTTCATCGTCCGGACGATGGCACTGCGGTGCCCACCGGCCCCGCCACCGGAGACGTGCGGGGACGGCAGGAGCGCATCAGCGCTTCCGCCGTCCCGTGCGCGGTCACGCGCGGGGCCTGGTCCGGCATCTACGCCGTCGGCACGGCCAGTTGGCCGGCGAAGTCCGCGAGCACCGGGTGCTCCAGCAGGACCCGGACCCGGATCGTGACGCCGAGGCGGCGGCGCAGCGCGGCCACCACCTCCATGGCGGCCAGCGACTGGCCGCCCAGGGCGAAGAAGTCGTCGTTTTCCGCGACCGGGACGCCCAGGACCTCCTGCCAGATCGCGGCGATCGCCGCGCTCGTGGGGGCACTGGCTGTCGCGGGTGTCGCGAGGCGTTCGGTGGTCGCGGAAATGTCGGTGGTGCTCATCGTTCATCAGCTCCTTGGCGGGCTCACGCCGGGCTCAGCCGCACCGGCAGACTGGTCAGTCCGTGGATGAAGTTGCCGGTGCCCCACACCGGCGGGCCGGCCAGGGTCACCGTGCGCACCCGGCGGGTCAGCGCGGTCAGCAGTGCGCTCAGTTCGAGCCGGGCGACCCGGGACCCGACGCAGACATGGGGGCCCCAGCCGAAGGCGAGGTGCCGGTTCGGCGTGCGGTCGAGCCGGAAGGTGTTCGGGTCGGCGAAGACGGCCGGATCGCGGTTGGCCGAGCAGAGCCAGGCGGTCACCCGGTCGCCGGGCAGCAGCGCGGTGCCCGCCACGGTGACCGGGCGGGTCACCGTACGCAGCGCGTGCAGCCCGGGGGTGGTCCAGCGCAGGATCTCCTCGACGGTGGTGGGCAGCAGCTCCGGCGTCGCGCGCAACCGGGCCCACAGCTCGGGCTGTTCGGCGAAGACCAGCAGTGCCCCGGCCGCCGCGTACCGGACGGTCTCGCTGGCGCCGGTCAGCACCCCGCCGCAGTTGACGATCAGCTCCTCGTCGGTCAGGTCGCCGCCCGCCGTGAGCAGCGCGCTGATCAGGTCGTCGCCGGGACGGGCCCGGCGCTCGTCGAGCAGGTCGGCGAAGTAGCCGAAGATCTCCGCGTTGGCGTCGAGACGGTCGATCGGATCGGGGGAGTCCAGGCCGTCGGTGGTGAGCCGGCCGATCAGCGGCCAGTCGGCCCGGGGCAGATCCATCATGGCGCAGATGACCTGGTTGGGCAGCCGCCGGGCCAGATCGCCGACGGCGTCCAGGACCACCGGCCCGGGCAGCCCGGGCGGCCGGTCGCCCCCGTTGCCGTCTCCGATTCTGTCCCCGCTCCCGCCCCTGTCCCTGTTCCCGCCCCGGTCATCGGAGGTGGCCGCGCCGACCACCTCGTCCACCAGATCGGTGACCCCGTCGACGATCCGGTCCTGCCGGCGGCGCAGCGCCGCAGGGGTGAACGGCGCGCCCACCACGCGGCGGATCCGGCCGTGCCGGGGCGGGTCGCTGACCACCATCAGCCGGTCCGCGACCCGGTCGGCCGCCTCGTGGGAGCCGCCGAGCCGGATGCCGACCCGGGAGCTGAAGGTGGCCGGATCGCCCAGGACCGCCAGGACATCGTCGTACCGGGTGGCCACCAGGAACCCGGGGCCGTCCGGCTCCGGATGCCGGGCGAGGCCGGGACGGGCGCGCAGGGCGGCCAACTGGCCGAGATGCCGTTGCCCGGCGAAGATCTCCGGCGAGAGCAGATCGAGGTCCGGAGCGAGGTACGGAGCGAGGTACGGAGCGGCACCGGGGACGGAACCGGAGCCGGGGCAGGGAACGGGACCGAGAGCGGTTCCCGGACCCGGACACGTACCGGAGCCAGAGGCAGGGCCGGCGCCAGGGCCGGGAGCGAGGCCGACGAGGCCGTGGGCGGGTGCGGAGTCGGTGTCCATCGGCGCTCAGCGCGCCTCGATGACGGAGAACGGTGAACCGGGGATCGGCTGGACCCGGTGCGCGGGGTAGCCGGCGGCCCGGAGGATCCGGGCGAAGCCCGACCGGCTGCGTTCCCGGCCGCCGGTGAGGACCATCATTCCCAGATCGCTCCAGTGGCCGAGATGCGGCGAGCCGTCCTCCGGTACCAGCATCTCGATCACCAGCAGCCGGCCGCCGGGCGCCAGCGCGCGCCGGCTCGACCGCAGGATGTCCACGGCCTGGGCGTCGGTCCAGTCGTGCAGGACGCTGCACAGCAGATGGGTGTCCGCGCCGTCGGGCACCGACTCGAAGAAATCGCCCGCCACCGTGCGGCAACGGGGCACGCCGCCATGGGAGTTCACCTCGTCGATCACCGAGGGGCGGTCGAACAGGATGCCGCTCGCGTGCGGGGCGGCCGCGAGTATCTCCCCGAGGAGGAAGCCGTCGGCGCCGCCGATGTCGAGGATGACCCCGGACGGTGTCCAGTCGACGGCCCGGGCCGCCTGCCGGTAGAGCCGGCCGGTGCGCTCGCGCATCCGGCGCAGGAACGCGAGGTTCTCGCCGTGCCGGGTGTTCTTGACCCCGAAGAAGTCGCCGCTGTCGTCGCCCCCGTCGTCGAAGGCGGCCACGCCCGTACGGAAGGTGTCGGTGGCGCGCAGCCAGGCGTGCTGGCTCTCGGCGTTGACCAGCGACGCGGAGAGGCCCTCCGGGTCGTCCCGGCGCAGCCGGGAGCCGAGCGCGGTCAGCCGGAAGCCGCCGGCCGGGTCGCCGGCGAAGAAGCCCGCGGCGGCGAGGGCGGAGAGCAGCCGGGCCAAGGCGTCGGGGTGGGTCCCGGTCAGTTCCGCCGTGGTCGCGACGGGCTGCGGGGCCAGGAAGTCCATCACATCGGCCACGCCGAGTTCGACGGCGATGCGCAGGGCGTGTGGCAGCACCGCGACCATGCTGTCGTCGACGAGCGTCAGATAGTCCGCCACGATCCGGGCGGTGGTCTCGGCCGTGGCGGTCTCGGCCGCGAGGGTGCCGGCGGCGAGGGCGCCGACCGCGGTGATGCCGGCCGCGGCGGGCCCGGTGCTCGCGGCGGCAAGGCTCCCGGCGGCCTGGCCCCCGGCGGTGGCGGGGCCCGCGGCGACCCCGGCTCTCTCGAAGGTCTCGAAGGCCTCGGTGATCTCCGGGATCTCGGTGCTCTCGGCGGTCTTGTACGTGTTCATCGTCAGTCCCTTTCCGAAGCCGGGGCGCGCAGCAGCTCCGCCACCGCCCGGTGATCGACCTTGCCGTTGGCGTTGTGAGGGAGTGCGCCGAAGCGGCGCACCAGATCCGGCACCAGATGGCCGGGGAGCCGGTCCCGCAGCTCCGCGCGGACCCGGGCCGGGTCCGCGGCGCCGCTGAAGGCCAGCGCCAGACGTTCGTACGCGCCACCGCGGCCGGGCAGCGCCATCGCCGCGCAGTCGCCCACGCCGGGGCGGCCGGCGGCGTGGCTTTCCACCTCGGCCAGTTCCACCCGGTAGCCGCGGATCTTCACCTGCCGGTCGGCGCGCCCCAGGAAGTGCAGCACCCCGTCGGCGTCGCGCTCGGCGCGGTCGCCGGTGCGGTAGACCCGCGTCGGCACCCCGTCGACGTCGACGGTGACGAACCGCTCGGCGGTGCGCTCCGGGTCGCGGAGGTACCCCTGGGCCAGTCCGGTGCCCGCGACGCACAGTTCGCCGTCGACCAGATGGACCTGGGTGCCGGGCACCGGCCGCCCGATGGGGACGCCGTGCGGCCGGTCGCAGTCCTCGGGCCGGATGTGGTGCATCGTGGCGAAGGCGAAGGACTCGACCGGGCCGTAGCAGTTGTGGACGGTCGTGTCCGGGTGGTGCGTCAGCAGGGAGCGGACGGGCCCGGGAGCCAGCCGTTCCCCGCCGATGAACATGAGGTCGACCCCGTCGAAACAGTCGGGGTCCAGCCGGACCAGCAGGTTCACCACGGACGCGACCAGGACGAGGGTGTTCACCCCGTGCCGCGCGATCAGATCGCGCAGGGTGTCCGGCAGCAGATGGTCCTCGTCGGGCAGCACCACGGTGCCGCCCCGGCTCAGCATGCCCCACAGCTCCAGGCCGCAGGCGTCCCAGCCGACGGGGGAGAGCTGCGGCAGCACCCGTCCGGGGCCGAAGGCCGCGAGGGGGCCGCTGTCGAAGAGCCGCAGCACGGCCTGATGCGGGGTCACCACCCCCTTGGGGGTGCCGGTGCTGCCGGAGGTGAAGAAGACACAGGCCGGGTCGGCCGGCTCGATGTCCGCCCGCACCGCCGAGGCCGCCCGCACTGCCGGGAATACCGGGGCCTTCCGGGTCTTGTGCGCCGGCCCGTCCGGGGGAGTCCAGCACGGCGCGCCGGCGAGCGGCGTGTCCGTGACGAACAGCGGTGCCCGCAGCAGGCCCAGCAGTTCCCGTACGCGTGCCTCCGGCCACCCCACGTCGATGGGACAGTACGCCGCGCCTGTCTTCAGTACGGCCAGCAGCAGTGCCACCATCCGGGCCGAACGGGGGACGCGTACCGGCACCAGAGCACCCGGTCCCACCCCCGCCCCGGCCAACTCGGCGGCATACGAATCGGCCATGGAAACAAGTCGTGAATAGGTGACCGGTCCCGCGGCGTCGACGAGAGCTATTCGGTCGCCGTATTCTGCCGCGCGCTTGTCGAGTGCCTGATGAATCAGCACGTATCGCTCCTTGTCCGCAGCTTCGATCGCACGCATATTCGGCCTGTCGTGGCGTGAAGTGCAACCCCTAGGAACCCCAACCCCTATGAACCCCATAGCGGATGACCCGCCACCCTGGTGCGGGGCGAGGCGTTCCGCAGTATCGGGCGGCTCGTGCCGGCATTCGTTGACATTCTTCGGCGCCCGTCCGTAGCGTTTTTTCGTCGCGGCACCGGGACCGGCAATTTCTGTTCCCGCCGTAGAAACCGATTATCCAGACCTTGGGGGGAATTGGTGTCGTCCGCACCCCGGACCAGAAATCGGCACGCCCTCGATGCCGGTATCGACCACATCACCATCGCCGTCGGCGATGCCCGTGCCCGTGCCGCCGAGTTCGTCGACCGCTACGGCTTCGACGTCATCGCCGCCGGGGACAACCCGGAGTTCACCGCCGTGGCGGTGCGGCAGCGGGACATCGTCCTGGTGCTGCTGCAGGGCCGCTCCGACGACCACCCGGCCACCCTGTTCACCGCCCGGCACGGCGACGGCGTGAGCGACATCGCCCTGCGCGTGGAGTCGCGGCCGGAGACGGATCCGGGCACGGACCCCGAAACGGAGCCGGAGCGCACGGCGCTCCAGCCCTTCGGAGACGTGACCCACACCTTCGTACGCCGGGCCGCCGGCGAGCCCTGGTCGCTGCCCGGCATCGAGCCGATGGCCGCCGAGGAATCCGCGGTCTCCGAGGTCTCCGCGGAGACCGCAGGGTCCGCCGCGGACGCGATATCCGCGAAGCGCCATCTGATGTGCGTGGACCACATAGCGATCTGTCTGGAGAACGGCGAGCTGGACCCCACCGTCGCGTTCTACGAGCGCGAGCTCGGCTGGGGCGTGGTGTTCGCCGAGGACATCCACGTCGGCGCGCAGGCCATGCAGTCCAAGGTGGTGCAGAGCCCGAACGGACAGGTGACGCTGACCCTGCTGCAGCCCATGAGCGGGGCCGTCCCGGGTCAGATCGACGACTTCCTGAAGAAGCACGGCGGCGGCGGCGTCCAGCACCTGGCGTTCGCGGTGCCGGACATCGTGGCGGCCGTGGGCGATCTCACCACCTCGGGCGTACGGTTCCTGTCCACGCCCGACGCCTACTACGAGAACCTCGAAGAGCGCCTCGGCCCGGCCGGTCACCCGGTGGCGGAGCTGCGCGAGCACCGGGTGCTCGCCGACCGGGACCACGACGGCGAGCTGTTCCAGATCTTCACCCGCTCCGAGCACCCGCGCCGCACCTTGTTCATGGAGGTCGTCGAACGCCGGGGCGCCACCACGTTCGGCAGCAACAACATCCGCAAGCTGTACGAGGCGGTCGAGCGGCAGGACCTGGCGTGACGGACAGGCCGGCCGTCCAGGCGACGGATCCGCTCACCCTCGCCGACGTCGAGGACCGCGCCCGCGCGGTGCTGGCGCCCGAGGTGTACGACTTCGTGGCCGGCGGCAGCGGCGCCGAGTCGACGCTGGACGCCAACCGGGCCGCGTTCGATCGCTGTCATCTCGTCCCGCGGGTGCTGTCCGGGGTGGGCACCGCCGACACCACGACCACCCTTCTCGGGGTGCCGGCGTCCCTGCCGGTCGCCGTGGCGCCGATGGCGTTCCACGCCGTCGTGCACCCGGACGGCGAACCGGCGGTGGCCCGGGCCGCCGCGGCGGCCGGCCTGCCCTTCACGGGGGCGACCCTGGCCGGCTGCCCGCTGGACGAACTGGCGGTGCCCGGCGGCACGTTGTTCTTCCAGCTCTACTGGCTGCGCGATCGGGCCCGTACCGAGTGGCTGATCGACGAAGCCGAGCGGCTCGGCGCCCGCGCCCTGATGCTCACCGTGGACGTCCCGTTCATGGGCCGGCGGCTGCGTGATCTGCGCAACGGTTTCGCCGTGCCCGCGCACGCCGCCCCGGTGAACCTGCCCGGCGGCCAGCGCGGCGGCGGCCAGAGCGTCGGCGCGCACGCGGCCGCGGTGATCGACCCCACCCTCACCTGGTCCGACCTGGAATGGCTGCGGCGGCGCACCCGGCTTCCGCTGGTGCTCAAGGGAATCCTCGACCCGGCGGACGCGCGACGCGCGGCGGATCTCGGCGCGGACGGTCTCGTGGTGTCCAACCACGGCGGCCGGCAGCTCGACGGCGCCGTGCCCGGCCTGCTGGCCCTGCCCGCGATCCGCGACGAGGTCGGCGGCGCGTGCGAGGTCCTCGTGGACAGCGGGGTGCGCAGCGGTACGGACGTGTTGCGCGCGCTGGCCCTCGGCGCGTCCGGAGTACTGCTCGGCCGGCCGGTCCTGTGGGGGCTGGCCGTGGGCGGTGAGCAGGGCGTGAGCGGCGTACTGGAGTTGCTGCGCGCCGAACTCGCGACATCGATGGCCCTCGCCGGCGCGCCGGACGTGGCCGCCGCGGCACGGCTGGGTGTGCGATGGGCGTCCGAGGCGAGCGAACGGGAGAAACCATGACCGAGTCGTCCAGCGGTCGGACCGCACCGACCACCCCCACCGGCCGGACCACCCCCACCGGACCGGCCACACCGACGGACCCGACCACACCGACGGACCCGACCACACCGACGGACCAGCACCAGGACCAGGACCAGACCGGCCTGGCCGTCCCGGCCACCGGGACCACACCCGCCCCCCGCCCCGCGACGGCGCTGGACCTGGCCGAGCTGCACGGTTCGCTGTCCGATCCCGCGCTGGTGTCGATGAACCTGCTGAACGAGGTCTCCGACCTCTACCCGGACGCGGTCTCCTTCGCGCCCGGCCGGCCGGACCCGGGCGGCTTCGCGATCGAGGATGTCCACCGTTACCTGCGCATCTGGACCGACCATGTCGCCGGCACCGAGCCCGGCGGCGGGGAGACCGCCCGCAAGCGGCTCTACCAGTACGGCCGGACCAAGGGCGTGATCCAGGACCTGGTGGCCCGGAACCTCTCGACCGACGAGAACATCCACGTCGACCCGGAGTCGATCCTGGTGACCGTCGGCTGCCAGGAGGCCATGGTCCTGGTCCTGCGCGCGCTGCGCGCCGACGACCGCGACGTCCTCCTCGCCACCTCCCCGGCGTACGTCGGTATCACCGGCGCGGCCCGGCTTGTCGACCTGCCGGTCGTCCCGGTCGACAGCGGCACCGGCGGTATCGACCTGGACGACCTGGCGGCCAAGGTCCACAAGGCACGGGCGGCGGGACTGCGGCCCCGCGCCTGCTATCTGGTGCCCGACTTCGCCAATCCGACCGGGCTCAGCCTCGACGTACCGACCCGGCGCGGGCTGTCGGACGGCCGAGCGGCGCGTCCATCGGGGCGAGGGGCCGCGGGTGTTCCAGGTGCGGGCTCCGCCGTGCCGCCCCGTCGCCTGCCCTCCACCGCCGTGCCGGGGCCGTTCGTTCCCCTTCCCGGCGGTGTGGGGGGGGCGCGGAATTCCGGCGACGACGCCGGCAGGACTCCCGCGACGCGGTGTGCGCCCGCCGCCCCGGCGCGCGGGCGCGCCGCCAGCAGAGGGAGGGAAGAGTTGTCCGACGAACAGCAGCCGACGCTTCACATCGTGCCGGTCGCATCCCTGCTGCCGGCGGACTCGCCGCGCCTGGAGGGCCTGAACGAGGACCACGCACGGGCGCTGGCGGAGAGCGGCATCGAGTTCGAACCGCTCCTCGTGCACCGGGACACGGGACGCGTGGTCGACGGCATGCACCGGCTGCGGGCCGCGATCCTGCGCGGGCAGGACCACATCACGGTCCGCCACGTCGACGGCGCCTCGGCCGATCTGTTCATCCGCGCGGTGCAGGCGAACATCCGCCACGGCCTTCCCCTGACACTCGGCGACCGCAAGGCGGCGGCCCTGCGCATCCTCGCCACCCACCCCCACTGGTCGGACAGGGCCATCGCCGCCGTCACAGGGGTCTCGCCGAAGACGGTAGGGGTCGTACGGGGCAGACGTTCGACTGAGGAATCTCCTCAGTCGAACCCCGCGATCCCGCCGGTCCCGCGCGTGGGCCGGGATGGCCGGACGCGCCCGGCGGACATGCCGGAGCGGCGCGAGAAGGCCCGGTCCCTGCTGGCCGCGCGGCCCCGCGCGACCCTGCGCGAAGTGGCCCAGGAGGCCGGGGTCTCCGTCAGTACCGCGCACCGCCTGCGCCAGGAACTGCGCTCCCGCACACCCGCTTCCGCCCCGGCCGGCGCGGGCCCGCGTGAACCGGCCGCGCCGGGCGATCCCGCGCACGAGGACGCCGCGTACCTCGCCTCGCTCATGGTCGCGGCGGCCCGGCGGCACCCCGGCCCGGCCTCCCCCGACGGCCCGGCGGACCTCTCGGTCCAGGGGGCGGCACCGGGGCCCGCACGCCTCCGGGTGCGTGCCCTGGACGTCCTCTCCAACGACCCGTCGATCCGCTTCACCGACAGCGGACGGGCGCTGCTGCGCTGGCTCAACGGACAGGCGCAGGGCCTCGCGGCGGGCGAGCAGCTGCTGGCCGCCGTACCCCCGCACTGTGCCGGGGCCCTCACCGAGGTGGTGTGCCACTACGCCAGGGAGTGGGAGCGGCTGGCCGCCGTCCTGCAACAGACCGATACGGCGAACGGCGCCTGGCGAACGGTCCGTTGAGGTCGCGGCCATCGGCATCGCGCCGGCGCCGGCGGACCGTCCGTGCGCGGTCCGGCCGCCGCCTGCCGTAGCCGCCTGCCCGCGCCCCCTGCCCCGTACCCCTCCCTCCCGGCCGTCTCTCCCCGCTGTCCGCACCCCCCCCGCATCTCGCCACCCCCGCCCCTCGACCGACGGGACCGCTCCCCTGCGAGTCCCGCGCGTCCAGGGGCTTTCGGGCATTTCCGGGGCGAGGGACACCTCTGGGAATTCGGTGGTGACGAGGCTCACGTTTGAGGCGGGTATCCCGCCCCGGCGACCCCTTTCGCATGGATCCACGGTGGCGAATATGCCCAATTGCCGGACTCGCGCGTGGAAGGGAACACTTCTGCGACGGTCGCTTCGTGGCTACGGTGAGACGCGAAACGAGGGGGCAGGCATCGAGCCCCGGGCTTCACGGCCGTGCGCCTCCCTCGTCCGGATCCGTTCCGCTGATCCGAATGATGCGGTCCGTACGCCATGGACCTCGTGCTCCCCGGCCGGTTCTCCCCGGCCGCCGGTGGCAGCCCGTCGAAGGCGGGCCGGCGCCGCGGGTGACGCCGCGCGCCGGCACACGAGACCGTCCGCGGACAGATGACCGGCAGTCCCATGCGGCAGACGCGATGTGCGCGGACAGGAGCAGAGTGAACATCTCGGTGGACGACGCCAGAGTCAAGGCCAAAGCGCTGTACGAGGCACGCGCGACCGGCCGCCCCATCCCGCCCTTCACCGACGAGGAGCCGGCGCTGGACATGGGCGACGGTTACGCCATCCAGCGCGAACTGGTCGCGATGCTCACCGGCGCCGGCGACCGGGTCGTCGGCTACAAGGCGGGCCTCACCTCCGTACCGATGCAGCAGATGCTCGGGGTCGACACCCCGGACTACGGTCCGGTGCTGGCCTCGACCGTGTACGAGAACGGGGCCACCACGCCGGGCGGGGTGTTCATCGCGCCCAAGGTCGAGGCGGAGATCGTCTTCCGGCTCGGAAAGTCCCTTCAGGGGCCCGGCGTCACCGTGGCCGCCGCCCGGGAGGCGATCTCCGAGGTCATGGCGGGTCTGGAGATCGTCGACTCCCGGATCGAGGACTGGCGGATCCGGCTCGCGGACACCGTCGCCGACCTCGCGTCGAACGGTGCGGTCGTGCTCGGTCCGCCGGTCGCGCTGCCCGACGACTGCGATGTCCGCCTCATCGGGATGGCCTTCTCCCGCAACGGCGACCTCGTGGCGACCGGAGCGGGTGCCGCCGCGCTGGGTGACCCGGCGGCGGTGGTCGCCTGGCTGGCGAACGTCCTCGGCGAGCACGGTGTGACGCTCGAAGCGGGGCAGTTGATCATGACGGGCGCGCTCCACGCAGCGGTCCCGATGAGCCCCGGGGACGCTTTCGTCGCCGAGTTCGACCGGCTGGGCACCGTCACGCTCCAGGTGGGCGGCACGGACCCGGGCGAGGGCCCGGACCCGGTCCAGGGCACGGACGCGAGCACGGGCACGGGCACCCGGTCGTAGGACCTCGACGCGCCGCAAGGTGAATCTCCAGACAGGGAAGGGCGATGCAGCCATGAAGCGAAACGGGCGCCTGCCCGTGGCCGTCCTCGGTGCCGGCCTCATCGGGGTCGATCTGGCCGAGAAGATCATGCGTTCGGAATTCCTCGACTGCGGCCTGGTCGTGGGACGCGACGAGAACACGCCGGGCCTGCGGCAGGCGGCCGATCTCGGTCTTCCCATCGGGACGCGCGGGATCGATTCCCTCCTGGACGCCCCCGAGCCGTTCGGCATCGTGTTCGACGCGACCAATGCCATGGCGCACGCCGAGCACGCGGAACGCCTGAGTCTGTCGGGCGTGAAGCTCGTGGACCTGACGCCGAGCAAGGTGGGGCGGATGGTGATCCCGAGCGTCAACGCCGCCGACGCCCTGGACTGCGACGACGTCAACATGATCAGCTGCGGTGGCCAGGCCTCGATCCCGGTCCTGCACGCGATCACCCGGACCCACCGGGTCGAGTACGTCGAAGTCGTCACCACCGCTGCCAGCCCGAGCGTCGGGCGCTCCACACGGCTCAATCTCGACGAGTATGTGGAGACCACACAAGACGCCGTGCGCGACTTCACCGGCGTCAAGGACGTCAAGGCGATTCTCAACATCAGCCCGGCCCGGCCGCCGGCCACCTTCCGGGTCGCCATGTCGATGCTGGGAGAGGGATTCGGCGAGGCGTCGGTGCACGCCGCCGTGACCGCCGCGGCCGAGCGGGTCCGCTCCTTCGTCCCGGGCTACCGGATCTCCGCGTGCGTCGTGGAGGAGCACAAGGTGTTCGTCGCCGCCGAGGTCACCTCCTCCGGCGGACGCATCCCCCGGTACGCGGGCAACCTCGACATCATCAACTCCGCCGCCGTCCATGTCGCCGAACAGTGCGCGGCGGCCGGCCTGGCGGGCATCGCGACCGGGACGGAGACGGAGACGCCATGAGTGTCAGCACAGCGCCGGGAGACGGAGGAAAGCGGATCCTCCTCTACGACGCGTCCCTGCGCGACGGCCATCACGCCGTCCGCCACCAGCTGGACGGCGAGCAGCTGCGCGTCTACGCGGAGGCGGCGGACGCCGCCGGCATCCCGATGGTCGAGGTGGGCCACGGCAACGGCCTGGGAGCCTCCTCCCTCCAGGTCGGACAGGCCCGGCTGAGCGACGACGAGATGCTGTCGATCGTCCGCGAAGCCTTGGGCAACAGCCGGATGGCCGTCTTCATGCTGCCCGGCTGGGGCACGACCGCCGACCTCAAGCGGGCCATCGCCCACCAGGTGGACGTGGTGCGGATCGGGGTCCACTGCACCGAGGGCGACCTCGCCGAACGGCACCTGGGCCAGCTGCGCGAGCAGGGCGTCCAGGCACAGGCCGTCCTGCTGATGAGCCATATGGCGAGCCCCGACCGGCTGGCGCGCGAATGCGCCCGTCTGGTCGAGTTTGGCGCGGACGCGGTCGGCATCATGGACTCCTCCGGCCACTATCTGCCGGCCGACGTCACCGAGCGCGTCGGCGCCATGCGGGAAGCCGTCGACGTACCGGTGATGTTCCACGCCCACAACAACCTCGGGATGGCGATCGCCAATTCGGTCGCCGCCGTGGAAGCGGGCGCCGACATCCTGGACGCCTGCGCCCGGGGCTTCGGCGCGGGGGCCGGGAACACCCAGATGGAGGTCCTGGTTCCGGTCCTCGAACGGATGGGTTTCCCGACGGGGATCGATCTGTACGGCCTGCTGGACGCGGCCGACATAGCCGAGCGCGAACTCATGTCCGCCCCGCCCACCATCGACTCGGTGAGCGTCGTCAGCGGTCTGGCCGGAGTGTTCTCCGGGTTCAAGACCCGGGTCCTGGACATCGCGCGGCGTGAGGGCGTCGACCCGCGCGACATCTTCTTCGAGCTGGGCCGGCGGCAGGCCGTCGCGGGCCAGGAGGACCTCATCGTCGAGGTGGCCCTCGGCCTGAAGGCGGCGCGCGGTGCGTGAGAGCCGCGGCCCCGCGGCGTGTGATCGGGTGAGGACAGCGAGAGAAGAGCCGGTTGTGGACGACACACTGAACGACATCACGCTCATCAAGGACATCCTGGTGAACGAACTGCACATCCGCGAGGAGGACGTCGTCCCCACCGCGACCCGCGAAGAGGTCGGGCTCGACTCCCTCGCCGTGCTCGAACTCGCCACCGCGCTGAACGAGCGGCTCGGCATCGAGGTGTACGACTACGAACTGCTGGACGCCGGCACCGTCGCCGACGTGGCCCGTCTGGTGGCGGAGCGACGGCCGGGAGGCTGAGCCCCACTGTCGATCCGGGTACCGCTCGCCCGACCGAGCGCGGCGGTGCCCTCTCCATCGGGAGCCCCCCATGTCTTCTCCACCCCTGCGCGCGGTTCTCGGAACCCTCGCCTCCTACAAGCCGTCCGACGGCCTCTACGCGTCGGACGACCGGACCTGCCCGCTGTCGGCCAACGAGTCGCCGCACGACCCGCTTCCCGGTATCGCCGAGGCGATCGCGGCGGCCGGCGCCACCGTGAACCGCTATCCGGACCCCGGCTGCGGGCCGCTGATCCGTGCCCTCGCCCGGACCCACGGGATCACGGAGGACCGGATCGCGGTCGGAGCCGGTTCCCTGTCGCTCCTCCAGGCGCTGTTCCAGGCGGTCGCCGACCCCGGCGCCGAAGCCGTCTACGCCTGGCCGTCGTTCGAGGTGTACCCCGCACTCGCCGCCCTGGCCGGCGTGGAGTCCGTGCGGGTGCCGCTGACCCGTGACACGCACGACCCACGGGCCATGGCGGACCGGATCACGCCCCGGACCCGGCTGGCCGTCGTCTGCAACCCCAACAATCCGACGGGCACGGCCCTCGGATTCGACGAGTTGCGGGCGTTCGTGGAGTCGGTGCCGCCGACCTGCCTGGTGGCCGTGGACGAGGCCTATCACGAGTACGTCCGCGACCAGACCGTGGCCAGTGCCCTGCCGCTGTGCGACGCGCACCCGAACCTGGTCGTGCTGCGTACGTTCTCCAAGGCCTACGGACTGGCCGGACTGCGGACCGGCTACCTGGTGGGCAGCGCCCCGATCGTCGAGGCGCTGCGCAAGGCCTGCCTCCCTTACGCGGTGAGCTCCGTCGCGCAGCGGGCGGCCGTCGCGGCCCTCGGCCTCGGCGGGGAGCTGATGCGACGGGTCGACGACACGGTCGCGGAGCGCACTCGCGTACGGGACACCCTGCTGGGCCAGGGCTGGGAGATACCGGACAGCCAGGGGAACTTCGTCTGGCTGGGCCTCGGTCCCCATGCCGAGGACTTCGGAGTGTGGTGCGCGCACAGGGGTGTCGCCGTACGGGCGTTCCCGGACATGGGGGTGCGGGTGTCGATCGGCTCCGCCGAGGACAACGACCGGTTCCTGACGGTCGCGGACGCATGGCGCTCCTCACGACAGATGGCCACGGCCGGTGCCGGGCAGACGCTTCGGGACCGAAAGGCGGCACGGACATGACCACCCCGCACACCGCGCACGGCGCCGTGGACACGTACACGTCCGCGGCCTTTGAAGAGGCCACGGCTTCGGGTACGGCCCCGGCAACGGTCACGGATGTGGCCACGGCCCCGGCAACGGCCCCGACCGCGTCCGCGTGGGCGATCCAGGGGGACGCCGGGATCTCCCGCCATGTCGTCGTCGCACCGGGCATGTGCAGCGGCGGGTCCCTGGTCTTCGGCCGGATCGGCGACTGGACCTGGGAGGTGGTGGGCGAGTCGTGCGACATCAACGTGCACGCCGCCACGACCGCCGGGGGAGACCCCGCGTACCTCTCCTTCTATTACTTCCATGTGCGCGGCGGGGACACCGTTCATCCCCACGGGCTCACCTTCGGCGACGAACTCCGGGTCGACTCACGCTCCTTCCAGTTCGGCAGCCAGTCCGTGGTCACCCTGCACCGGCTGGCCCCCGCCGGCCTGGAGCTTCCCGAAGGCCCGCTGGACCCGTCGGAGGTGTACGAACACCCGCACCCGCACTGCCTGTACGCGGAGAACTTCAACCGGTGGATCGCCCGCACCACCCAGGGCAGCAACCGGGGCCTCGCCCAGGTGGCGCCTCCGGACTTCACCTACCGGAACCTGGCGCCGCTGCCCAACGCCTACTCGCCCCGCTCCCTGGTGGGCCGGGCCCGGGTTACCGGCAGCTTCCACCCCGAGGGTCCCCCCGGATTCCACGAGGCGGGCCGGCCGCACACCTTCACGTACACCCTGGACGTCGTACGCGACCTCAACGGCGCCGGACTGATGTACTTCGCCTCCTACTTCGCGGTCTTCGACACGATGCTGCTGCGGGTGTGGCGCTCGCTGGGACGCACCGACGAGGAGTTCCTGCGGCGCAAGGTGACCGACCAGAAGCTCGGTTACTTCGGCAACGCCGACCCCGGCACGGTCTTCGAGATCACTGTCCGCAGATGGCGCAGCACCACCTCCCCGGGCGTGGAAGTGTTCGACATGGCCCTGCGCGAGACGGCCACCGGGCAGCTGATCGCCGTCACCGCGATCGAACTCTGCGACGTCCCGGAGGAAGCGTGATGTCCGGACAGCGGCCCACGGCGGAGGCCGTGGCCGGAGGCGGTCGTCCGACCGAGGACGCCGACGGTTCCCGTGACCTCGGCGCCACGGTGTGGCTGACCGGTCTGCCCAGCGCGGGCAAGAGCACGATCGCGCGGACGGCCGCCGCCGAACTGCGGGCGGCCGGACGGCGGGTGCACATCCTGGACGGCGACGAGGTGCGCGCTCGGCTGACCGCCGATCTCGGATTCTCCCGCGAGGACCGGAACGCCAACGTCCAACGGATCGGGTTTGTCGCGGAGTTGCTCGCCTCGCACGGCGTGACGGTCCTGGTGCCGGTCATCGCCCCGTACGCGGACGCCCGCGCGACGGTGCGCGCGCGGCACGAGGCCGCCGGCACCGCGTACCTCGAAGTGCACGTGGCCACCCCGGTCGAGGTGTGCTCCGTACGCGATGTGAAGGGACTGTACGCCCGGCAGGCAGCGGGCGAGATCTCCGGACTGACCGGGGTGGACGATCCGTACGAACCGCCGGCCGCACCCGAGCTGCGGATCCCGGCGCACGAGCAGAGCAGCGAGGAATCGGCGCGGGCACTGGTCGCGCTGCTGCGGGAGAAAGGGCTGGCATGACGACGGCGACGACACGGTTGGGGAGAACCGGCGAACCGCACGCGCTGACCCACGCGGACCTGCTGGAGTCGGAGGCGGTGCACATCTTCCGTGAGGTCGCGGGGGAGTTCGAACGGCCGGTGATCCTCTTCTCCGGCGGCAAGGACTCCATCGTCATGCTGCATCTGGCGCTGAAGGCGTTCGCCCCGGCGCCCCTGCCGTTCGCGCTGCTGCATGTGGACACCGGACACAACTTCCCCGAGGTCCTGGAGTTCCGGGACCGTGTGGTGGCCACCCATGGGCTGCGCCTCCATGTGGCCTCCGTACAGGACTACATCGACCGCGGTGTGCTCAAGGAACGCCCCGATGGGACCCGCAATCCCCTGCAGACCCTGCCGCTCACGGAGCGGATCCAGGCGGAGCGGTTCGACGCGGTCTTCGGCGGCGGACGCCGTGACGAGGAGAAGGCCCGTGCCAAGGAACGGGTGTTCAGCCTCCGGGACCAGTTCTCGCAGTGGGATCCGCGCCGCCAGCGCCCCGAGCTGTGGCAGCTGTACAACGGGCGGCACGCCCCCGGCGAACACGTACGGGTGTTCCCGCTGTCCGACTGGACCGAGCTGGACGTGTGGCAGTACATCGCCCGCGAGGGCATCGAGCTGCCGGAGATCTACTTCGCCCACGAACGCGAGGTCTTCCAGCGCTCCGGGATGTGGCTGCCCGTGGGCGAATGGGGAGCCCCGAGGGACGGCGAGACGACCGAGAAGCGGCGGGTCCGCTACCGCACGGTCGGCGACATGTCCTGCACCGGCGCCGTCGAGTCCGACGCGGTGACCCTGGACCAGGTGATCGCGGAGATCGCCGCGTCCCGGCTGACCGAGCGGGGCGCGACCCGCGCCGACGACAAGCTCTCCGAGGCCTCCATGGAGGACCGCAAGCGCGAGGGGTACTTCTGAGCATGACCACGACGACCACGCCCGCCACCGCGGAACTCACGACCAGCGCGCTGCTGCGGTTCGCCACCGCCGGATCCGTCGACGACGGCAAGTCCACCCTGGTCGGCCGGCTGCTGCACGACTCCAAGTCGGTCCTGGCCGACCAGATGGAGGCCGTGGAACGGGCATCGGCCGGCCGGGGCCAGGACACACCCGACCTCGCCCTGCTCACCGACGGTCTGCGTGCCGAACGCGAACAGGGCATCACCATCGATGTCGCCTACCGCTACTTCGCCACTCCGAAGCGGCGGTTCATCCTGGCCGACACACCCGGGCACGTGCAGTACACCCGCAACATGGTCACCGGCGCGTCCACCGCCGAACTGACCGTGATCCTCGTCGACGCCCGCAACGGCGTCGTCGAACAGACCCGCCGCCACGCCGCCATCGCCGCCCTGCTCCGCGTCCCGCATGTCGTCCTCGCGGTGAACAAGATGGACCTGGCCGGCTATCGGGAGTCCGTCTTCGCCGCGATCGCCGAGGAGTTCACGGCGTACGCGACCGGACTGGGCATCGGCGAGATCACCACGATCCCGATCTCCGCCCTGGCCGGCGACAACGTCGTGGAGCCGTCGGCGCACATGGACTGGTACAGCGGTCCGACGGTGCTCGAATACCTGGAATCGGTCCCGGTCGGCCACGACCTCACCCACCACCACGCCCGGCTGCCCGTCCAGTACGTCATCCGCCCCCGCACCGCCGAACACCCCGATTACCGCGGTTACGCCGGCCAGATCGCCTCCGGCACCTTCCGTGTCGGCGAGCAGGTCACGATCCTCCCGTCGGGCCGTACGACGCGGATCGCCGGCATCGACCTGCTCGGCAAGCGGGTCGACACCGCCTGGGCCAGGCAATCGGTTACCGTCCTGCTGGAGGACGACCTCGACGTCGCGCGGGGCGACCTGATCGTCCCGACCCGGGACGCCCCGCCGACCACGCGGGACATCCAGGCGACCGTCTGCCACGTCGCCGACGAGGCCCTGACCGTCGGCCACCGGGTGCTGCTCAAACACGGCACCCGCACGGTCAAGGCCATCGTCGAGGCGATCCCGGCCCGGCTCACCCTCGACGACCTGTCCCTGCACCCGCACCCCGCCCGGCTGGTCGCGAACGACATCGCCCACGTCACACTCCGCACCGCCGAACCCCTCCCGGTCGACCCTTACGCGACCTCCCGCAGCACCGGTTCCTTCATCCTGATCGACCCGGGGGACGGGACGACCCTGACGGCGGGGATGGTCGGCGAGTCCTTCGCGGCGCCGGGGGAGCGGATTGAGGAGAGTGCTGAAGGGGACGAGGGCTGGGACTTCTGAGGGGGCGGGTCTGGGGGAGAGTGGGGAAGGGGGCGGGGAGGACTTCACCGGAATCCACGGGGCGCCGAGCTTGGCCGGAGCACCCCCGCGGCTGGCGGGGAGGACAACCTCTTCCACAACCAAGTCGCCAACGGCACCGGAACACCCCCGCGCTGGCGGGGAGGACCGTCGCTACCTGTACGCGAGCCCGTGGTGCGTCGGAACACCCCCGCGCTGGCGGGGAGGACGCCACCCCGTGGTGCCTGGCGGAATTCGGGTCCGGAACACCCCCGCGCTGGCGGGGAGGACACCTCCACCATCTGGTCGTGTACGTCGTCGGCCGGAACACCCCCGCGCTGGCGGGGAGGACACACGATCGGCAGGATCGACCCCGCGCCACACCGGAACACCCCCGCGCTGGCGGGGAGGACACGAAGAAGGGCTCGGACGCCGTCAACCGGGTCGGAACACCCCCGCGCTGGCGGGGAGGACACACTCCCGCGCAGACCGGGTACCTGTCCGCGCGGAACACCCCCGCGCTGGCGGGGAGGACCCTTCCTGACCTGCGACTCAAGAGTGGCTTTGCTCGTTCTTTGACGAAGGGGGAATGGGGACGTACTCGCGTAGCTGCATAGGTCCACCCTATCCAAGGCGGGGACACCCGACGGCTGTTCGGAACGGTGCTGTCGGAGGATGCAGCCGCTCCTCATGTGCCTCTGTCATGCCCGTCTTTGGTTGGCGTGTCAGTGGCCGGTGCTTGGATCCAGGGAGCGCGTCGGCCCCGCTGAGCGGAGGCGTGCCGAGGCCGGACGCAGCGGTGGAGGAGGCAGTCGTGTTGCCCAGGAATGACGCACCGGACGAGTCGTTGACATCGCCCGCGACCTCACCATCTGGATGGCTGCCCGCAGTATCAGCACTCGCTAGCCCCGATCGCGCCTCGGCGTCGAACCTCTGCGGCCTGTTTCCGGGCCGCTGCTGCCTCTGCTCTGGCCCTGGCACGATCCTCCTCGAAGACCAGCACACAGGCCAGCGCGTCCAAAGCTCCAGCGATCCTCTCCCGCCAGTCACCGAACTCGACGGAGTCCGCATCGGACGGCTTCTGCGACTTCACAGAACGGAGATGGCGCAGGGCGTGCTTGAGCATGGGGTCAACCACGAGGCTTCTTTCGATCGGTACGCGGTCGACCCCATCGTCCACCACTTTCAAAACCCGGCCTAGTTCTCCCCGCCGACCCGGGGCCCTTCCAGCCCAGCGCGGCGGCAGCGCGGCCTGGTCTCTCCCGGCCCGCGCCGCCGCTCCGCTCACAGCCCCTCCCGTCCTCCCGTCGCCCACTCCGACAGCGTCTCCCCGATCGCCACCAGCGGGGCCGGGTCCAGCATTTCGTAGTGGCCGCAAGGGACGTCGACCGTCGAGAGCCGGCCGCCGCCGAGGGCCTGCCAGGCTTTCGGATCCGCGTTCGCGGCGTCCGTGGCGGCACGGAAGTGGAGTATGTCCACGCCCTGGGTGCGCGGCGGGGGAGTGCGCAGGGCGTCCACCGCCGAGCGCACCGCGAGCCGCGACCCTTCCACCACCCGCTCGCCGAGCAGGGAGATCTGCTCCGGTGGTGTCCCCTCCGCCGTGAACCCGGCCGATCCGGCAACGTGCCGGTGGGTCTCCTCCCAGCCGGGGAGAGTGTCGGGAGCAGGGTAGGAGTCGAGCAGGGCCACGAACTCCACCGTGTGTCCCGTCTCCACCAGTTCCGCGGCCACCGCGTAGGCGAGGGTTCCGCCGACCGACCAGCCGAGGAGGCGGTAGGGGCCCTCCGGTTGGACCTCCAGGATCCGCCGGGCGTACTCCCGCACCAGGTCGCCGGGTTTGCGTGCGCCGCCCTCGGGGTCGGTGAGGCTCGGGGACTGGAGGCCGTAGAGCGGGACGTCCGGGGCGAGGTGGGGCAGGAGGCGGGCGTACGGCCAGGCGAGGCCGCTGGCCGCGTGCACGGCGAACAGCGGGCGCAGGCGTCCGCCTGTGCGCAGGGGCAGGAGGACGTCCAGGCCGGAGCCGTCGCTCTCGCCGTCGAACCGGCGGGCGAGGGCCGCCGGGGTCGGGGCCTCGAAGAGCGCGCGGACGGACAGTTCGGTGCCGAGGACCGCGCGGACCCGGCTCACCAGCCGGGTCGCGAGGAGGGAATGCCCGCCCAGGTCGAAGAAGCCGTCGTCTGGGCCGACCCGGTCCACGCCGAGCACTTCGGCGAACAGCGCGCACAGCGGCTCCTCGTGCGCGTGGGCCGTCTCCCGCCGGGCCGCCGTGTCGTACGTGGGGGCGGGCAGGGCCGCGCGGTCCAGCTTGCCGTTCGGCATCAGCGGGAACCGCTCCAGCGGCACGACCGCCGACGGCACCATGTGGTCCGGCAGAGTGGCGCGGGTGGAGCGCCGCAGCTCGGCGCCGTCGAGCACGGTCCCGGGTGCGGCCACCACGTACGCGACCAGTCTGCGGTCGCCCGCGCGGTCCTCCCGGACGACCGCGACGGCCTGCCCCACGTCCGTGTGCCGCAGCAGGGCCGTCTCCACGTCGCCGAGTTCGATCCGGAAGCCGCGGACCTTGACCTGGCTGTCGAACCGCCCCAGATACTCCAGTTGGCCGTCGGCCCGCCACCGCACCTGGTCGCCCGTGCGGTACATCCGGCCGCCGGGCTCACCGAACGGGCAGGCCACGAAGCGCTCGGAGGTCGGCACCGGCCGGTTCAGATAGCCGCGGGTGACGCCCGCGCCGGCGATGTACAGCTCGCCCGGCTGTCCCACCGCGACCGGCTGGAGCCAGGGATCCAGCACGTACATCCGGGAGTTGGGCACCGGCCGGCCGATCGGCGGATCGCCGTCGGGGTCCGTCTCGCCGCTGCGCCACCAGGTCGAGTACGTGGTGGCCTCGGTGGGACCGTAGATGTTGGTGACCGCGCAGCCGGGCACCCGCTCCCGCAGTTCGCTTAGCAGGGCACGCGGCACCGCCTCCCCGCCGAGCACCACGTGCCCTGCCGACACGTCGAGGGTTCCGCCGGCCAGCATGCTCGCCATAGCCGAGGGCACGCCGCTGACCAGGCTGCCCTCCCAGCCGTCCCGTTCGATCAGGGTGAACAGGTCGTCGACCAGCTCCAGCCGGCCGCCGAGCGCCAGCGTGGTGACGATCTCGAAGACCGACACGTCGAAGCTGAGCGAGGTGGACGCCAGGACCCGTGCCATGCCGTCGGCGCCGAAGTGGTCCTCCACGGTCGCCACGAAGTTGACGGCGTTCGCGTGCTCGACGACCACGCCCTTGGGGATGCCGGTGGTGCCCGAGGTGTAGATGACATAGGCGGGGTGTCGGGGGAGAAGCGGGACCGGGCGTTCCGCGTCCGCGACGCCAGCGTTCGGCTGCTCCTCGACCCGTCGCGTCACGGCGGGGTCGTCGAGGACGAGCGCGACCGAACCTTCCGGCAGTACGTTCCTGCTCGCTTTCGTGACCACCGCGAGCCGGGGCCGCGCGTCGCCGAGCATCCGCGCCACCCGGTCGGCCGGGTAGCGCACGTCGACCGGTACATAGGCGGCGCCGGTCTTGAGGACGGCGAGCAGGGCGACGACCATCTCCGGCGTCCTCGGCAGGGCCAGGGCCACCCGCGTCTCCGGTCCGGCGCCCTCGGCCAGCAGGACGCGCGCCAGACGGTTCGCCCGGCGGTCGAGCTCGGCGTAGTCGAAGGTCCGCCCCTGGTACACGAGGGCGGGGCGGTGCGGCGTACGGGCGGCTTGTTCCGCTATCAGGGAGGGCAGCGTGGCCGGTGCCACCGGGCGGGCCGTGGCGTTCCACTCCTCCAGCACCTGTCGTCGCTCACCGGCGGAGAGGACCGGCAAAGCGGCGACCGGGCGGTGCGGATCCTCGGCGATCGCCGTCAGGATCCGCGCGAACCGCTCGGCGATGTCCTCCACCGTCCCGCGTGCGAGCAGATCGGGCCGGAAGTCGAGCCGGATGCCCAACTCCTCGGCCGGTGTGCAGATCAGGGACAGCGGATAGTGAGTGGCGTCGAACCCCGTGACGCCGACGAGGAGCGCCTCGCCGAGCCGGCGCTCGCCCGAACCCATCGGATAGTTGTCGAAGACCGTCGTGGTGTCGAACAGGGCGCCGAATCCCGCCTGTTGCTGGATCTCCGTGAGCCCGACATGGTGGTGCTCGAACAGGTCGAGCTGTTCGTCCTGGACCCGTTCGAGGAGATCGAGCAGGGTGTCCCTCGGGTCGATCCGCACCCGGGCCGGAATGGTGTTGATGAGCAGCCCGACCATCGACTCGACACCGTCGACCTCGGCGCCCCGCCCCGACACCGTCGTCCCGAACAACACATCGGTCTGCCCCGTCAGTTGACGCAACAGCAGACCCCAGGCCGTCTGCATCGCCGTGCCGAGCGTGACCCCCGCCTCCCGGGCCCGGTCCGTCAGAGCGGCGGTGGACGAGGCGGACAGGGTACGCAGCACCCGCTCGGGCACCACCGTGCCCGAGCCCGGCGCCCGCGGAGCCACCAGCGTCGGCCCCTCGATCCCCGCCAGTGCCTCCGCCCAGGCGTCCTGGGACCACTGTGGATCGACCTCGCCGAGCCAGTCCAGATAGTCGGTGTACGAGGGGGCCGCCGGCAGCACGTCCGTCGCCGCGACGCCCGACCCGGCCTCGTACAGCCGGAACAGCTCGTCGAGCAGGATCGAGGTGGACCAGCCGTCCAGGATGATGTGATGGTTCGTCAGGACGAAGCGCCAGCGGGCCTCGTCCAGACGGATCAGCAGGAAGCGGATCAGCGGCGGCCGGGCGGTGTCGAAACGTCTTTGGCGCTCCTCCTCGACCAGCCGCGCGGCCTCCGTCTCCTGGTCCTCGGGCGCGGTCTGGGAGAGGTCGGCCGTCCGCCAGTCCACCGGGACCCGGTGCGGGACGAACCGTACGGGCGCGCCCGACGCGTCCGTACGGAACCTCGAACGCAGGCTGTCGTGCCGGTCCAGGAGCGCCTGGCAGACCTCCCGCAGCAGCCCGGGGTCGACCGGTCCCTCGAAGTCCAGCGCCAACTGGATGGTGTAGATGTCCTGGCCGTCCGCGTCGAACGCCGTGTGGAAGAACAGCCCTTGCTGGAGCGGCGCCGGCTTCGACGTCGGCCCATGGGTCCGGTCGTCGGCGCGCTCGTGAGCGGGCTCACGGGCGGGCTCGTGCGAGGGCTCGTGGATACGGTCTGGGCTTGCGGTCACGCCGTCTCTCCCGGTTCGCCGGTACAAGCGGTCAGGGTCTCCAGGGCCTCGAACCAGGCGTCGGCCAGCTCCTCCACCCGCGACCGGGCCAGCAAGGCCTCCGGGTACGCCCAGGTGACATGGAGTTCCGGCCCGTCCCCGCGGTCGTGGACGATCACGGACACCTCCAGGAGGTGCGTCAGGGGCATCTCCGGGTCGCCGCCACCGGCGACCGCGCCGGCTTCCGGCGCCAGACCCCAGTCGGCCTCGTCCGGCCGGTCGAACCGTCCCAGGTAGTTGAACAGGATCTGTGCCCGGGGCCCCGCCCCGAGCACCGGGGCGGACTCCGCGTTCAGATGACGCAGCAGGCCGAAGCCGATTCCCTTGTCCGGCATGCTCCCGAGCTGGCCGTCCAAGGCCCGTACGGTGCCGCGCGGATCGTCCGGCCGCCCCGGGAGCCGTACGGGGAACATGCTGGTGAACCAGCCCACGGTCGAGGACAGATCGAGGCCGTCGGCGATCTCCTCACGGCCGTGCCCTTCCACGTCCACAAGGAAAGGCGCGTCACGGCGGGACAGTGTGCCCTCGGGTTCTGGGTCGGCGGGGAGGCCGGAAGACGAGCCCGTGAAGGAGCCCGCGAACGCGCCCGCGGAAGCGCCCACGGGAGCGGCGGCGCGCGCCGAACGCCAGCGCCCCGCCGCCGTGCTCAGCGCGCCGAGCAGCACCGCGTTCACACCGACGCCGAGCCGCGCGGGCACCCGGGTCAGAAGCGGCTCCGTCCGGTCGGCCGGAAGCACCTGGGTGACCATGCGCTTCGATCCCTCGACATCACGGGCGGCCACGAGATCCGCGCCGGGGACGAGATCGGCCGCCCCCTCGACGAGCCCGAGCCAGAAGGGGAGTTCGCCCGCGCGCCCGCGTGCCTCGCGCTCCAGCCGCCGTCCCCAGCCGGCGAACGACACCGGTGTGAAGTCCGGTTCCACCGTGCAGGGGGAGACGCCCGTGCGCAGCTCCTCCAGGAGGATTCGCCAGGAAACACCGTCCACCACAAGGTGGTTGATCATCAGTAGCAGCCTGCCGGAGCTTCCCGGCCCCGCGTCGAACCACACCGCCTGGACCATGTTCCCGTCGCCGGGGGCCAGTCGGCGCCGGGCCGCGTCCGCCTCGGTGCGGACCAGGTCCGCGAGCTTCTCGGTGGCGAGGCCCGCCGTGTCGATCCGTACGATCCGGCCGGCCGCGTCGACCGCGCCGCGCGGCAGGACCTCCAGGCGCCAGGCGGGGCCGCGCGTCAGCCGTATCCGCAACGCGTCGTGCCGGTCGAGCAGCGACTGGAGGAGCGCGCGCAGCCGCGCCAGGGACAGGTCCGACGGGGTCCGCACGAGCACGGACTGGTGGAAACCGTCGACGGGGCCGCCCCGTTCGCGCTGCCAGTGGACGATCGGGGTGAGCGGCACCTCCTCGGAGGGCATCTCGCTGAAAGGTGCTTCGCCGTTCGGCGCTTCCCCGGGCGGGGCGCCTGCCGCGGCCGTCCCCGCCTTCGCTCCTGCCTTCGCGCCCGCCTTGGGGGGCCGTACCTTGGCGTGGGCGGCCAGCTCGGCGACGGTCCGGTACCGGAAGACGTCCCGGGTGGACAGACCCAGACCACGTGAACGGGCCCGGGACACCAGCCGGATCGACACGATGCTGTCGCCGCCGAGGTCGAAGAAGTCGTCCTCGACACCGACTTCGGGCCGGCCGAGCACGGCCGCGAACAGCTCGCAGAGCAGCTTCTCGGCGGGGGTCTCCGGCTCCCGGGTCCTGCGGGCCGGGGGCGCGGACGTCTGCGGGGCGGGCAGCGCGGACCGGTCGAGCTTTCCGTTGGGGGTGAGCGGCAGCCCGCCGGGGAGGACGACGACGGCCGGGACCATGTACGGCGGCAGTGTCCGCCGCGCCCACTCGACGAGTGCGGAGGCGAGTGCGGAGTCCGGCTCGGCGGCGGGCTCGGAGTCCCGCTCCGGGCCGGGGTCCGGGGTGGTCGGGGAGGCCGGGGGCCTGGTGGCGCCGGGCACCCGGGCGGGTGCGGCGTAGGCGACGAGCCGGCGCTCGCCCGGACGGTCCTCGCGCACCACGACGGCGCTGCGCACCACCCGGTGGTGCCGGTCCAAGGCCGCCTCGATCTCCCGGGGTTCGATGCGGAAGCCGCGCAGTTTCACCTGGTCGTCGGTGCGGCCGAGGAAGTGGAGCTTCCCTTCGGCGGTCCACCGGACCAGGTCGCCGGTCCGGTACAGGCGGGCGCCCGGCGGACCGTACGGGTCGGCGACGAACCGCTCGGCGGTCTGCCCCGGGCGGCCGAGGTAGCCCCGGGCCAGCCCCGGGCCTCCCAGGTACAGCTCGCCGGGCACCCCCGGGGGCACCGGTCGCAGCGCCTCGTTCAGGACGTACGCCCGGGTGGCGCCCAGTGGGGAGCCGAGCGGCGGGTGCGCGGCGTCGCGCGGACCGACCTGGGCGGCGAGGGACCAGATGGTCGTCTCGGTGGGGCCGTAGACGTGGGTGACCTCGGAGGCCAGGGAGACGAGCGAGCCGGCCAGGGAGGGCGGCAGCGCCTCGCCGCCGACGAGTACGCGCAGCCCACGGATCGCGTCGGGGATCTCGGCGACGAGGCCGGACCACAGGGAGGGCGTCGCCTGGACGGCGGTGACCTCGTACCGCTCGATCAGCCGGCCGAGGGCGTGCGGCTCGCGCACCTCCTCGGGAGAGGCGAGGACGACCGCGGCGCCGCCGAGCAGGGGCAGCAGGAGTTCGAGGTGGGCGATGTCGAAGGCGACGGTCGTCACCGCGAGCAGCCGGTCGGCGGGTTTCAGCGGCAGCCGGCCGCCCATGGCGGCGAGCAGATGGGCGAGGTTGCCGTGGGTGACGGCGACCCCCTTGGGCCGGCCCGTCGAGCCGGACGTGTAGAGGACGTACGCGGTGGCGTCGGCGGGGACCTCCTCATCCGGACGGCCCGGACCCGGGACCGGATCAGGGACCGGGCCCCGGGGGGACGCGGCACCGGCCGTCCCGGCGGCGAGCGCGGCCGCGAACCCTGGCTCGTCCAGGGCGATCCAGTCGTCGGCACCGAGCGCGGTGCGGGTGGCACGGTCCGAGAGCACCAGGAGCGGCGCGGCCTCGGAAAGCACCCCCGTCACCCGCTCCCGGGGGTGGTGCGGGTCGAGCGGGAGGTACGCGGCGCCGGTCCGGTGCACGGCGAGGAGCGCGACCAGGAGATCGGGGGTGCGGTTCATGGCGACGGCGATCAGCCGCTCCGGCCCGGCGCCGAGCCCGCGCAGATGCCCGGCCAACCGGTCCACCCGTGCGTCGAGTTCGCCGTAGCTGATCCGGTCCGCCCCGTGGAACACCGCCGTGGCGTCGGGCGTCCGGGCGGCCTGCTCCCGGAACCACAGGGGTGCCGAGCCGAGGGGCTTCGTCGCATTCGCCGCCGCACCGCTCCACTCGGCGAGAAGGGTGTGCCGCTCGGAGGAGGGCAGGATGTCCAACTGCCCTGTCCGGCGCGACGGATGAGCGGCCGCGTCGGCGAGCAGGCGGGTGAAGTATCCGGCGAGCCGTTCGGCCGTCGCGGGGTCGAACCGGTCCCAGGCGTAGACCAGGGTGCCGTCCAGACCCCCGCCGGACTCGGTGAGGTCGAAGAGCAGATCGAAGGGGGCGGTCCGGTACCGGCCGCCGTACGGCATGTCGACGCGCAGGCCCGGCAGTTCCACGGCACCGGTCGCGTTGTTCTGCAGACTCAGCATCACCTGGAAGAGCGGGTGCCGGGCCGCCGACCGGGCCGGGGCGACGGCGTCCACGACGTGCTCGAAGGGGACGTCCTGGTGCTCCAGCGCGGCGAGGACCGTGTCCCGGACGCGGTCGATCAGTGCGCCGAAGTCCGGATCGCCGGAGAGGTCGGTGCGCACCACCACGGTGTTCACGAAGCAGCCGACGAGGTTGTCGAGTCCGCTGTCGGTGCGCCCGGCGACCGGGCTGCCGACGAGGATGTCCGTCCCCGCGCCGAGCTGCCGCAACAGGGCGGCCAGGGCCGCGTGCAGCACCATGAACAGGCTCGCGCCGTGCCGCTGCGCCAGCGCGGCGAGCCGCGCGTGGTCCTCGGGAGCGAGATGGAACGGCACCGTGCCGGCGCGCTGGGTGGCGGCGGCGGGGCGCGGCCGGTCGGCGGGCAGCGGGGTGTCGTCGGGGGCGTCGGCCAGCGTACGGGTCCAGTGGGCGAGCCGGTGGGTGAAGGCGCTGTCAGGGTCCTCGGGCCGTCCGAGACTCTCGCGCTGCCACAAGGTGAAGTCACCGTATTGAACGGGCAGTTCGGTGAACTCCGGGGCTTGCCCCCGCAGCCGGGCGGCATAGGCCCGGGAGAGGTCCCGCAGAAGGGGAGTGGCGGACCAGCCGTCGAAGGCGATGTGGTGGATCGTGACCGCGAGGACGTGCTCCTTGGGCGCGCAGGAGAGGAGTTCGGCCCGCAGGGGTGTCTCGCGCGCCAGATCGAACGCGTGGTCCGAGGCGGCGGCCACCGCCGCCGCCATGTCCGATGACGCCACCTCCCTCACCGGGAGCTCGACATCGAAATCCCCCGGCTCCAGGACACGTTGGCGAGGAGACCCATCGGTGACCGGGAACACGGTCCGCAGACTCTCGTGCCGCCCCACCACGTCCCGCAGGGCCGCCGACAGCGCCCCGGTGTCCAGCGGACCCGTCAGCCGCAGGGCGATGGTGATGGAGTGCGAGGCCGCGTCCTGCGCCATCTCGCCCTGAAGCCAGAACCGCAACTGGGAGAAGGAAGGCGGCAGTACGTCCCCGCGCGGCCGGGGCCGCAGCGCGGAGTCGCCGTCTCCCGCGCTCCCGCCCCCGAATCGCTCGGCGAGGCCGGCGGGCGTCGGCGACTCGAAGACCGCCCGCAGCCCGATCCCGGCATCCAGTTCCTCGCGCAGCCGGTTGGCCAGCCGGATGGCCAGCAGGGAGTGCCCGCCGAGGGCGAAGAAGTCGTCGTCCGCGCCGACCACCGGGACTCCGAGGACCTCGGCGAACAGGTCGCACAGCAGCCGCTCGGCGGGTGTGCCGGGCGGGCGGGAGCCGGGGCTCGCCGGGGGGACGGGCAGGGCCGCGCGGTCGATCTTGCCGTGCGGCGTGAGGGGAAGGCCGTCGGGGAGCACGACCACGAAGGGGACCATGTAATCGGGCAGGGCCCGTCGGGCGTGTGCGGCCAGTTCGGCCGCGAGGTCGCCGACGGCGCCCGTGGCGGCATCGCCGGCCACACCCGCGGCCGGAACGGCGTAGGCCACGAGGCCGCGTTCCCCAGGCCGGTCCTCGCGGACCAGGACGGCGGCGCGGCCGACGCCCGGGTGGCGCTCCAACACGGCCTCGATCTCGCGGGGTTCGATGCGAAAGCCGCGTATCTTCACCTGGTCGTCGGCACGGGCGAGGAAGTCGAGTTCGCCGTCGGCGGTCCACCGCACCACATCGCCCGTGCGGTACATACGGGTGCCGGGCGGACCGTACGGGTCGGCGACGAACCGCCCCGAGGTGAGATCCGGGCGGCCGAGATAGCCGCGCGCCAGGCCGGCGCCCGCGAGGTACAGCTCGCCGGGCACTCCCACCGGCACCGGCTGGAAGCGTTCGTCCAGCACGTACGCCCGGGTGTTCGCCATGGGCCGGCCGATCGGCGGCTTGCCGCCGTCCGCCTCGCGGGCCCTCTCCTCGGCACCGGCCCAGGTGGGGGCCAGGCGGCTGAAGGTGGTGAACGTCGTGTTCTCGGTCGGCCCGTACACATGGGTGAGCGCGGTGCCGGGGAATTCCCTCAGCATCCGCCGTACGGCCCCGGCCGACGGCTGCTCGCCTCCCGTCCAGACCTGCCCGAGCAGCCCGAGCACCGGGCTCTTGTCCGCGACCAGCACATTGAAGAGCGCGGTGGTGAGGAACGCACTCGTCGCACCGCCCTCGGCCGCGGCCCGCACCAGTGCCTCGGGCGAGGAGTCCCCGGCCGGCACCACCACGACCGTGCCGCCGCCGAGCAGCGGCACCCACAGCTCGTACGTCGAGGCGTCGAAGGAGTGCGGCGAGTGGGTCAGCACCCGCGTATGACCGCCGTCCTTCGCCCAGCAGGGATCGGCGGCGAGCGCGACGATGTTCCGGTGGGTCACCAGAACGCCCTTGGGGCGGCCGGTGGAGCCGGAGGTGTACATCGCGTACGCGGCCCGGTCGCCGGTGATGTCCGCCTGACCGTTCTCGTCGGTGGGCGAACCGTCCGCAGCGTCCTCCAGCCCGGCGGCGTCCGAGCCGAGACCGTCCGGACCCGGTTCCTCGGCGGGGACCAGCGGAAGGCCGTGCGGCGCGCCCGCGAGGCGCTCGGCCCGCTCTCGCGTGGCCGCGTCCGTCAGCAGCAGACAGGGCCGTGCCTCCTGAAGGACCGCGCGCTGCCGCTCGTCCGGGTTGCGCGGATCCAGGGGCAGATAGGCGGCCCCCGTCTTCAGTACGGCGAGCAGGGCGACGACCAGGTCGGCCGAGCGGTTCATGGCGACGGCGACCAACTGCTCCGGACCCGCGCCGGCGCGGCGCAGCCGGCCGGCGAGACGGTCGGACCGGGCGTCGAGGCCGGCGTAGGTGAGCCGGGTGTCGCCGCAGATCACGGCGGTGTCGCCGGGGCGGGCGGCCGCACGCCGCCGGAACAGTTCCGGGACGGACTCGGCGGGGAGCGTTGTGCCGGGGCCGTTCCAGCTCTCCAGCGTCGTGCGGCGCTCTTCGGCGGAGAGGAGTTCGAGCCGGCCGACCGGCCGCTCCGGCGTGGTCACCGCCTGGGTCAGGAAGGCGGTGAAGCAGCGGGCCAGCCGCTCGGCGGTGGCGTGGTCGAAGAGATCGAGGGGATAGGCCAGGGCGCCGCTCAGCGCCCCGTCGGTCTCCGTGACGTCGAGGAGCAGGTCGTACGCGACCGTCCGGTGGGTGTAGTCGAGCAGCCGGGTGTCGAGGCGCGGCAGGCTTACGGCGGCGCCCGCGTTGTTCTGGAGGCTCAGCACCACGTGGAAGAGCGGGTGGCGGGCCGCCGACCGCGCGGGGTTGACGGCTTCCACGACCTGCTCGAACGGCACGTCCTGGTGGTCCAGAGCCGCCACGACGTTCGTCCGGGTCTGCCGGACCAGTTCGTGGAAGTCGGGGTCGCCCGAGGTGTCCGTACGGATGACGACGGTGTTGACGAAACAGCCGACGAGGTCGTCGAGACCGACGTCGGTGCGCCCCGCGACCGGGCTGCCGACCAGGATGTCGGTGCCCGCGCCGAGCCGGGAGAGGAGCCCGGCGAGCGCCGCGTGCAGGACCATGAAGGTGCTGGCGCCGTGCCGGCGGGCGAGCCGGGTGAGCAGCCGGAAGTCGTCGGGGGGCAGCCGGAAGGGGACGGTGCCGGCCCGGTGGACGGCGGTGGAGCGGCGCGGCCGGTCGAGCGGGAGGGGGAGTTCGGCCGGTGCGTCGGCGAGCGCCCGGGTCCAGTGGGCCAGTTGCTCGGCGAGAAGACTGTCCGGATCCTCGGCAGTGCCCAGCCCCTCCCGCTGCCACAGAGTGAAGTCCGCGTACTGGAAGGGTAGTTCCTCCCGCTCGGGCGACCGGCCGGTGAGCCGGGAGGCGTAGGCGTGCGAGAGGTCGCGGAGGAACGGGGCGATCGACCAGCCGTCGAAGGCGATGTGGTGCACGGTGATCGCCAGTACATGACGCTCGGGTCCCAGGGCGAGTAGGACGGCCCGCAGCGGGATTTCGTGCTCCAGATCGAAGACCCGACCGGTCGTGTCGGCCACGGCCGCCTCGACGTCCTCCTCCGTGACCTGCCGTACGGGCAGTTCGACCGTCACGTCCGAAAGGATCCGCTGCTCGGGCACTCCCGCCGTGACGGTGAAGACGGTGCGCAGGCTCTCGTGCCGCGTCACCACGTCCCGCAGCGCGTCGCGCATCGCCGTCGCGTCCAGCCGGCCCGTCAGCCGGAGCGTCATCGACGTGTTGGGCGACTCGCCTCCGCGGTCCATCTCGCCCTGGAACCAGAACCGCAGCTGCGAAAACGACAGAGGGATCACGTGGTCTCGGCCTCTCGGGTCACTCGGTTGCTCGGGGTGCTCGGGTCAATCGGGTCGTCCGGCTTGCTCGGGTCACGCGGGCCGGTGCGCTTCGGACGCCTCGCGAAGGGCGTTCAGATGGCGCAGCCCGTCCAGGACGGTCTTGGTGTCGATGCCGAAGTCGACGAGGCAGGCGATCTCGTCCACACCGACGCCCCGCAGCCGCTCGACCGTCTCCCTCGCCCGCTCCACCGTCCCGAACAGGCCCCGCTGCTCGAAGTAGGTGTCGAAGGACTGGTCGACGAGGAAGTCCAGGTCCTCGTCCTCCAGCGCGTCGATGTCGAAGTCCGGGTCGAGGGCGCCGAACGAGCGGGCGAGGAGATGGGCCGAACTCTTGAGATACGCGCGCAGCGGTCCGTCGACGGTGGCGCGCACCTCGTCCCGGTCGGTGCCGAGGAAGGTGTGCAGCATCAGGACGACATGGCCGTCCCAGCCGTCGTGGGTCTCGCGCGCCGTCCTCCGGTACGCGGCGATCTTCGCGGCCAGCTCGTCGACGTCCTGGTGCAGCAGATGGGTGAGGACCCCGGCCCGCGCGACCGCGGCCGTACGGAAGGTCTCCGTGTCCCCCGCGCTGGTCACCCAGAGCGGGAGCTCCCGCTGCACCGGCGGCGGGAAGACCCGTACGGTCGCCGGAGCGCCGTTGCCGTCCACCACATCGAGGCCGTCCCCTCGCCACAGCGCGCGCAACTGCCCGATGCTCTGGGCCAGTACGCGCTTGCGGTCCGGGTACGGAACCCGGCTCAGCGCGAAGTCCACCGGGTGCCAGCCGGAGGCGAGGGACACCCCGACGCGCCCGCCCGAGAGGTTGTCCACCACCGACCACTCCTCCGCGATCCGCAGCGGATGGTGGAGGGGCGCGACGACGCTCCCGGCGCGCAGGGCCACGGTGTTCGTGATCATCGCCAGGGCCGCGGCGGCCACGGACGGGTTCGGGTAGAGCCCGCCGAAGGGGTGGAAGTGCCGTTCGGGCGTCCAGACCGCGCGGAATCCGTTCCGGTCGGCGAACCGGGCTCCTTCGAGAAGGAGTTCGTACCGTCCGGCGTCCCCGTCCGGTGTGCTGTCGTCGGCGAAGTAGAAGAGGCTGAAGTCCATCGGATTCCTTCGATGACCTTGGTCGTACGTGATCCGGTCGGTGTCGCGGGCCCGAGCCGCCGTCAGTCGGGGCGAGGCATCCTCCGCAGGGCCGGGCGCGCCGTGCGGGCTCCGGCGAGCCGGGACGCGAGGGCGGCCACAGTGGGCGCGTCGAAGACCGTCCCCACCTGGACCTCCACTCCCAGCTCGGCGCGGATACGGCTCACCAGCCGGGTGACGAGCAGCGAATGTCCGCCGAGGGCGAAGAAGTCGTCGTCCATCCCCACCGGGTACGTCTCGCCCGCTGTCGCGCCGGGTCCCGCCGCGCCCGGTTCAGCCGTCGCGATGGTCGCCGAACCGGCCGTCGCGGCCAGTCCCAGAACCTCCGCGTACATCCGGCACAGCGCGGCCTCCTGCGGCGTTTGGGGCGGGCGGCCGGTGCCGCGCGGGGCGGTGCGCGGCGCGGGCAGTGCGGCCCGGTCGAGCTTGCCGTGCGCGGTCAGCGGGAACTCCTCCAGGGCGACGATCGTGGACGGCACCATGTACCCGGGGAGGTGCGCGGACGCCCACGCGGCGACCGAAGCGAGGAGGTCCGTGTCGCCGGTCGCGGCGAAGGGCACGTTGACATGGCGCTCGGGATCCCCCGCCGGTCCGGAGGGGGACTCGGAAGGGAAGTCCCGCTCCCCGAAGCAGAATTCGGCGTCGACATGGGCCGGTCCCGCCGTCGCGGACCAGCGCAGGGCGACCCGGCAGCCCAGCCGTTCGCCGAGCCGGGCCAGCTCCTCCGGATCAGGACCGGTGCCCGGCGCCCCGCCCGACAGACGCAGATCCTCGGCGAGGCGCGCGTTGGGCACCCCGGTGACCCGGACGGGATCCGAGCCGTGGACGCAATCCGTGTCGTGCGCGTGGTGGTCCCGCAGAGTGTCGGCGAGACCGTCCAGTGTGTGGACGTCGGCACCCCACGACAGCTCGCGCACCGTACCGCCCCGCGCGGGCGCCCCGTCGGCGCGGCGCAGAACGACGTCGTAGCGGTAGCGCGTCAGCTCGCTGTGGTGGGAGCCCCGCTTCAGACGTACGTCGCAGGCGGTGAAGTGCGGCTCGCGGCCCGCCGGTGCGACCGTCAGCGACCGGAAGTACTCCGGATCCACCAGCAGTTCCGGCTCGGTGGCCCTCCGGTGCGCCACCACCCGGCGGTGCTCCTCACCACCGGGGGGCGCACCCTGGGAGCGGGCCGCCGCCGCGCCGTGGAAGACGTCCGCGAGGCCCAGGTGGCGGACGTCGCCGACGAACACCGCGCCGCCGGGTGCCAGGGCCGCGGCGGCGAGGTCCAGAACCCGTGCGAGATAGTGCCCGCTGGGGAAGTACTGCACCACGGAGTTGAGGACGACGACATCGAAGTACCCGCGCGGTACGCCCTCCTGGTCGTCGGCCGGCCGGCTGTCCAGGACGACCCGGCCGGTGAGGTCCGGCCGCTCGTCCACCTGCCGCCGCAGCCGCTCGATCACACGGGGCGAGAGGTCGAGCCCCCAGTAGGTTTCCGTCCGAGGGGCGAGACGCGACAGCAACAGACCGCTGCCCACTCCCAGTTCGAGAATGCGCCGGGGCCGGAGCGCGCGGATGCTCCGGACCGTCTCGTCGCGCCACTCCCGCAGCTGTTCCAGTGGCAGTGTGCTGCCGTCGTAGCCGCTGGTCCACCCGCTGAAGTCCTCGCCGAACGGCGCCGATTCGGCCTCGGCCGGAACGGCGTCGTGGACGCGCCGCCAGTCGGCGACACGGTCCGCGTCGCTTGGGCGGCCGGCGCTCGCGTCCGCCCCGGCGGGCTCACGGCGGACATAGGCGACGAGTTTTCGGTCGCCGTCCGGGCCCTCGCGCACCGCCACCGCGGCGGCCGACACGCCGGGGTGACCGGCCAGCCGTGCCTCGATCTCCCCGGGCTCGATCCGGTGGCCGCGCACCTTGATCTGATCGTCCGCACGACCGGCGAACTCCAGTTCGCCCGAGGTGTTCCGGCGTACCAGATCGCCCGTGCGGTAGAGCCGGGTCCCGGCCGGGCCGTACGGGTCCGCCACGAAGCGCTCCGCCGTCAGACCGGGCCGGCCGAGATAGCCGCGCGCCAGGCCCGCCCCGGCGACGTACAGCTCGCCCACCACGCCGTCCGGCACCGGCCGCAGATCGGCGCCGAGGACATGGACCCGTGCGCCCCGGATCGCCCCGCCGATAGGGGGTGTGACGGCACGCGGCGTCAGGGGTCGGCTCATGGTGGCGCACACCGTGGTCTCCGTCGGCCCGTACGCGTTGATCAGCGTCCGGCCCGGCGCCCACCGCCGCCGCTGTTCCGCGTCCAGGGCCTCGCCCGCGGCGACCAGTACGCGTACGCCCGGCAGAGCGCCGGACGGCAGGACCCGCAGCACCGACGGAGGCAGGGTCGCGTGCGTGATCCGCCGTTCCTCGGCCAGACGGCACAGACCGGGCCCCGGCAGCAGGCTGCGGGCGGGCGCGAGGACGAGCGCGGCCCCCGCGGACAGCGCCATCGCCAGCTCCCAGAAGAACGCGTCGAAGCCGGCCGGGGCGAACTGCAGGACGCGATCGCCCTCCTCCACCGCGAGCGTGTCGCGCTGATGGGCGGCCAGCCGGGCCAGACCGGAGCGGGTGACGACCACACCCTTGGGCAGGCCGGTGGACCCCGAGGTGTACACGACGTACGCGGGCAGATCGCCCAGCGCGCGCCGGGCGCCGCCCGGCGGATGCGACACCGGAGCGTCCCGCAGCGCGGCGCCGGTCTCCGGGCCGTCCACATCGCTGCGGGCGACCGCGAGACCGGCCGGCAAGGCCGTCCCGGAATCGGCGAGGAGCAGGGCCGGGGCGGCGTCGGCCAGGATGTGGGCGATCCGCCGCGCCGGGTAGCCGGGGTCCACCGGAAGGTGGGCGGCGCCCGCCTTCATCACCGCCAGCACCGCGACGACCAGCTCCACCGAGCGGCCGAGCGCCGAGGCGACCACCGTCTCCGGCCCCACGCCCCGCGCGGCCAGCACATGGGCCAGCCGGTTCGCGCGGGCGTCGAGATCCGCGTACGAGACCGTGTCCTCACCGAACACCAGGGCCGTGGCGGCCGGGGCGGTCCTGGCCCGCTCCTCGAAGAGGTCGAGCAGCGGCCGGGCCGCGTCCCGCGGGAAGCGCGTGGGGAGATCGAGCGCGCTGGTGACCACGGACATCTCCTTGCACGGGAAGAGGGCGGCGTCGGTGCGGGGTGTCGGACAGGCGTCAGGGAGGGGAGGGAGGAAGGGAGCGGGAAGAGCCGGGTCCGTCGCGGCGCCTCAGCGCGGACGGTTCCGGGCCGCGCCCCTCGCGGTGCCCGGGCGGACCGGCCGCGTACCGGTCCGGGCGTGCTCCGCGCGCGGGGGACGCGCCGCCCGCGCATCCGGTCCGAATACCGGGTCCCTCCGGGTCGGAATTGCGAATTCCAAGGGCCGGGAGGAGTACGGGCCCTCGGCATTGGCAAGGGAGAGGAATTGACCGGATTCATTCTCGGGCTGATTGATCATCCGGGCTCGACCTTCCCACGAGGCATGGTTCGTTGGCAATGGCGTGGTCGAGAGTAAGCGGCACCGGCGGGAAATGGCCACTCTGGTTTCCCGGACGATGCTCTTGTACGATCCAGCCCCGAACTGGCCGCCCCCGCACGTACTCTGCGGCAGATCGAATAACCGTCGGGTCATCGAAGTCCGGAGGCCGCCGTGGAATCCGCCGCGCCCACTGCCGCACCGCCGGCGACAGTCCAGGGCCGACGCCCCCACCGGAACTTCCGGTTGCTGCTCGTCGGCGAGACCACCAGCAAGCTCGGAACCAGCGTCACCTCGGTCCTGCTGCCGCTGGTGGCCGTCACTACCCTGCACGCCTCGCCGTTCACGATGGGCCTGCTCACCGCCGCCCCGTGGCTGCCGTGGCTGGTCATCGGACTGCCGGCCGGCGCGTGGGTCGACCGGCTCGCGCCGCGCCGGGTGATGCTCGTGTGCAACGCCGTCTCCGCGGCGGTGTTCGTGAGCGTGCCCGCCGCCTGGTGGCTGGGGGCCTTGACCATCGGACACGTCCTCGGGACCGCCCTGATCTCCGGTTGCGCCTCGGTCTTCTTCTCCACCGCCTACTCGGCCTACTTACCCCGGCTGGTTCCCGCGAGCGACCTGATGGGCCGCAACGCCCAACTGCAGGCAGGGGAACAAGGCGCCAGGGTGGCGGGCCCCGGCCTCGGCGGACTGATCGCCCAGGGCCTGGGCAGCGTGCCCGGACTGCTGCTCGACGCGGCCTCCTTCGTGGTGTCGTCGGTCTGCCTCGCGTTCATCCGCACCGACGGGCCGCGCCCCGCGCCGGCACCCCGGCGCCGGCTGGCGCGCGAGATCTCCGAAGGGCTGCGCTTCGTCGTCGGCGACGCGTGGGTACGGGCCGTCACCGGCTTCGGCGCGGCGGTCAATCTGGCGATGGCCGGCCTCCAGGCCGTCCAGATCGTCTTTCTCGTACGGACCGTCGGCGTCGGCTCCGACCTGCTCGGCTGGCTCGTGTCGTGCGGTGGACTCGGCGGAGTGCTCGGCGGTCTGGCGGCCGGCCGGCTGGCCCGGCGGCTGGGTACGGCGCGTGCCCTGCTGGTCGTCCAGTTCACCGCTTCGCCCTTCGGACTGCTCGCCGCGCTCGCCGCTCCCGGCCCGAGGCTGGCGTTCTTCGTGGTCGGAACGGTCGTCCTGTTCGCCGGGGTCGTGGCCTGCAACGTCGTCATCGTCAGCTTCCGTCAGGCGTACTGCCCGGCCGGGCTGCTGGGGCGGGTCACCGCGACTACCCTGTTCCTGAACTACAGCACGATTCCGCTCGGCGCCCTCGTGGGCGGATCCCTCGCCGTGCTCTTCGGCGCCCGCTCCGCGATGTGGGTGGTGACGGCCGCACTGGTGGCCGCCGGCGGATTCCTGCTCGTGGGGCCGTTGCGCGGTCTGCGTGACCTTCCGGTTGTTTCCGCTTCCGCTTCCTCTTCCGCCCTCGGGGACGAGACCGGCGAGAACGGCAAGCACACCGAGAACGGCACACACGCCGAGAACAGTGGGAACGGCCGCGGCGGAGACACCGACACTTGAGAATTCCGGCCAAAAATCGCCGGTGCCGGAAAACGCTCGAAGAGTCGCCGGACAAGCGGTGCCGAATGGCCGGTCGGCGAGAGTGCCGCGAAGACGAATGGCGGCGGACGACGCCACCGTGTGACAGCGGTGGCAGAAACCAGGCTTACCCGGAATGCATTCGGCCCGCAGAAGGCGTCCTTTCCGGTCACATGGCCGGGCCGCTTCTCCGGATGACACCGGTGCCACCGTCTCGCGGTCTCGCCGTCCTGTCACCCCGGGACGGTCGCGGGGCGGACACTGCCCGAGCCCGCCCCGCATCTGCGTTGTCTTCTCCCTGTGCCCACCGTCCCCTTGCCGGGCTTGGGTACGCCTAGCCTGACTTACCGGAATGACTCCTTCCGGCGGGTCCCCGGCAGGGGGTGCCGACCGATGCGGCGTCGGGGGAACGCCGATCGGCACCCATGCCACCGGGGAGCCCGGCCGGGGCGGGGCGAGCCGGCCTTGCCGACAGCTGTCCGGGACGGGTCCGGGACAGGTTCGGAACAAGACGCTGACCTGCGCGGACGGACCGGTCGCCGTACGGGACAGGGACGCGCTCTTGCCCCGCGCCGTCGGCTTCGCGATGGTCGGGCCCAGCGGAGACGCTCACTTCGACGTCTCCGGACCCGGGGCGGGCGGTGCCCGGACCCGAGAAAACGGAGGGAAGAGATGCGCAATGGATCGGCCGCCGCTGTGGCGGTCGCCGCGGCGGTCGCCACGGTGCTTCTTCCGGTGGCGGTACGGACGTCCGCACCCGCGGCCGCTGTCTCGCGGGTCGCCGGATCGGTCACGGCCCTGGCGGAACGAGTGGCACCGCACACGGTACCGGCCAGGGCGCACGACTCCGGGAGGATCCTCGCGGACATGGTCCACTGCTGCTGAGACCGTCCGCCGCCGCACACGGGGGAGGGGGCGGTGGACCGGAAACCGGTGCGCGTCCGGTCGCGGCCCCGGCCGCCACTGCGCGCACCGGTACTCCCGCCGCTGTCGCCGGCCGGAGCGACGGGCGGACACACATCTGGCCGATTTCGCAGGCTGGTCGGGTTCTCCTGAATGAGTAGCCTGTCCCCTTGTGACTACGCCGTTACCCCTGCCCGGCAGCGCCCGGACCGTCGCCGAGTTCGTCGCCCTGCTGCGTGTCGCGAAGAACCGGTCCGGTCTCTCCTACCGGGCGTTGGAGAGCGCGGCCCGCAAGGCCGGCGACCATCTGCCCGTGAGTACGGTGGCGAGTGCGCTCAGCCGGGGCGCGCTGCCCAGGCCGGACGTGGTGGCGGCGCTGATCCGGGCGTGCGGCGGTGACCCGTCGACGGTACGGAACTGGGTGGAGGCGCGCGCGGCGCTGGCCCGGCGGGAGAACGCCGCGGGACCCGGGAGCGCGCCCTGGCCGCCTTCCGCGCCGCCGGACCGGATGGCCGAGCGCGGTGACGAGACCGAGACCGAGACCGAGGGCGGGGCGGCCGCACGGCAGCTCACGCCCTGCCTGCTCCCGGCGGACCAGACCCTGTTCGTGGGGCGCCACGACGAGTTGAGCACCGCGTACCGGCTGATGGACCGGGAGGGCCCGGGGCCGGTGACCCTGTTGATCACCGGCCCCGCAGGCATCGGCAAGACGGCCTTCGCCATCCGCGTGGGGCACCTGCTGGCCGCCCGCTTCCCGGACGGCCAACTGTATGTGGATCTCCGGGGGTTCGACGAGGGGCCGGCCGAACCGTTCACGGTGCTGGGGGCGTTCCTCCGCGCGCTCGGCGTGCACGGCGGCGTCATGCCTCCCGAGATGACCGGCCGCGTCCATCTGTACCGCACCCTGCTGGCCCGCCGCCGGATGCTGATCGTGCTGGACAACGCGGCCGCCGCGCGGCAGGTGAGCGACCTGCTCCCCAACGGCGCGCGCTGCGCCGTCGTCGTCACCAGCCGGACCACGCTGGCGGACATGAGCGGGCACCGGCTTCCCCTCGGCGTACTCGACTCCGCGACCGGCCTGGCCCTCCTGCGCGAGATGCTGGGATCCGACCGGATGGACACGGAGTCCGCGTCGGCACTCTCCATCGTCGACACCTGCGGGGGACTTCCCCTCGCCGTGTGGGTCGCGGGGGCCCGGCTGGCGGCGAGGCCGCACTGGCCGCTGGCGAAGGTCGCCCGTGCCCTCGTCGACGAGCAGCGCAAGCTCGACGAACTGGCCGTCGGACACATCGCCGTGCGAGCGAGCCTCGAACTGACCTACCGGGGAATGGCTCCGGCGGCACGGCACGCCCTGTGTCTGCTCTCGATCCTGCCCATGGCCGAATTCGGGGCCTGGGCCCTGGCCGCCCTGCTGGGCGTCGGCCTGGCCGAAGCGGAGAGCCTGCTGGACGACCTGCTGGAGGTCCATCTCGTCGGAGTCCGGGCCGTCGGCACGACGGGCTTCCGCTACCAACTGCACGATCTGGTAAGGGCACTCGGCCGCGAGCGGGCGCGGAGCGAGGTGGAGCGGCGGGAGCACGACGAGGCCCTCGCCCGGCTCCTCGGCGCGAGCCTGCATCTCGCCGACCTCGCCGCGGACACCCTCAGCGTCGACTTCCAAGGCGTCTCCCAGACCGATCTGGTCTCCTGGCGCCCGTCGCCCGCGGACACGGACCTGCTGCTCGCCGCTCCCCTGGACTGGTTCACCGAGGAGCGCCAGTTCCTCATCAGCGTCGCGGACCAGGCGCTGGACCGGGTGGACGTGGCACCGGCGGCCGGACTGGCCACGGCGTTGACGACGCTCTTCCAGGTCGGCAGTCACTTCGACGACTGGGAACGCCTGCAGGAACGGGCGCTGAAGGCGGCGCTGCACGTCGACGACAAGCGCAGCGCCTCCCAGCTGCACCGCTGCCTCGGCGAACTCACCACCATCCTCGACCGCTATCCGGAGGCTCTGACCCACTTCGAGCGGGCCCTGCTCCTGGCAGAGGGGCTGGGGCCGTCCTACCGGGCCGGCGCGACGGCAGGGCTGGCGTACGTGCACCGGCTCCTCGGCCAGTACGACGAGGCCGTGACGCGCTTCGAGGAGGCCGCCGAACTGGCCCGGGTGGCCGGCAACGCGAACTGTCTCGTGTACGCGACCAACGGCATCGGCGTCATCGATCTGGAGCACGGCCGGGTCGACGCCGCCATGGAGCGCTTCGCCGAATGTCTGCGGGTGAGCCGTGACGCGGGCTATCGGCCCGGTGAGGCACAGGCCCTGCGCTGCCTGGGCCAGGGACACCGCGCTGCCGGCGACCACACTTCCGCCGTCGACTGTTTCCGGCCTGCCGCCGCGATCAGCGAGGAACTAGGCGACCGGCTCAGTGCCACCCACGCGACCTGCTGGCTCGGGGACGTCCTCGTCCGCTGCGGGGCCCCGCTCGAAGGCCGCCGCATGCTGGCCCGGAGCCTGTGGACGTATCGCGAGTTCGGCAATCTCTGGGGGGAGGCGGCCACGCTGTACGCGCTCGCGGAGGCGCAGTTGGCGGCCGGCCGGCCGGAGCAGGCCCGCCGTCGTGCCGAGGCCGCCGTGGGCCTGTGGCGGCGTATCGGGGCCCGGTCATGGCTGGCCACCGGCCTCGACACCCTGGCGCGGGCCCATGAGCTGGCCGGTGACCACGCGGACGCGGCTCGGGCACGCGAGGCGGCCGAGGCGGCGCGGGCGGCCCGGAACGGCTGAGCCGGGTACCGCCCGGCCGGACACGAGGACGAGGACCGCGGAACCCGGCCGGCTGATTGCCGCGGGGACACGGGGACACGGGGGAGTTCGGGACGATCCGGGACGACGGCTGCGAACACGCCGGCCGGCCGGGTGGAACGGCCACCGGGGCGTCCGGGACTGTCCGGGACGGCCGAGCCGCGTAGCCGGCCCGGCGCGGGCGGCCCGAGACTCCTTGTCGTCCGGCCTGGTCGACCGGAACGGGCACCCAGCACCCCACTCACCAAGGAGTGAACGCATGCGTGTACGTCGTGTTCTCGGCGGGGCCGTCGCGGGCGCCGCACTGCTGCTCGGCGGCATCGCGGTCCCGGCGGCCCAGGCCGGCACCGCCGACGCGTCAGCCGTCACCTGCGGCAACGCGTACTGGCCGCACAACCCCAACGACGGGCGCCTCGGCTCGGTGCGCAAGACCGGTGGCGCGGCCGCGCACACCGGGCCCTACGGCGACTGCACCACGGTGGGTATCGTCGCCGACGGCACCACCGTCCGGTACGACTGTTATGTGGTCAACGACTACGGGAACACCTGGACATGGGTCCGTACCCAGGGCGGCAGCAGCCTCGGCTGGGTCTACGACGCCTACCTGAGCGGCAACGGAGCCTCCGAACCCTGCTGACCCCCGCGGGAACCCGGGCTCGGTACGGCGGTTTCCCCGCCGGACCGGGCCCGGCACCCGGTGGACGGCTCAGGCGCCGTCCGGGGCGTTCAGCCCCGCCCAGGTGTCCTCGACCGTCTCCGTCACCGGGCGGACGCGCAGGCCCGTGGCGAGCGCGCGGGTCACGTCGCCGCAGTGGAGGGCGTCATGGAGTTCGCCGCCGGGCGGACACCAGATAGGGAGGTCCGACCAGCCGGAGACCCCGGCAGCGGCCAGGGTCTCCGGATCGACCCAGACGAGCGTGGTGTCCGCGCCGGTCGCGGTGACGCAGGCGTCCAGCAGTCCGCCGATCGTGGTGTGGCCGGACGGGCCGACCATGTCGTACGGGCCGGCGAGCCCCGCCTCCAGGGCGTCCAGGATCCACACCGCCATGTCGCGCACGTCCACGTACTGCAGCGGCGTGTCCCGGGGCGCGGGAGCGAGCAGCGGGCCGCCCAGGGCGATCCGCCTCAGCCACCACGGCAGGCGGTCGCAGTTCTCCCGGGGGCCGAGCAGCAGCCCGGCGCGGACCAGCAGGGACCGCCCCTCGCCGAACTCGCGCAGCACGGCCAGCTCCGCGCCCCGCTTGTCGGCGGCGTAGTCGGTCGCGTCCGCGTCCGGGTCGGCGTCCACCACCGGGCCGTTCTCGTCCAGACCGGCCGGAATGGGCCAGGCGTAGACGGAACGGCTCGACACGAAGACGTACCGCCCGGCGCGCCGCGCGAGCAGCCGGGCGGAGTCCCGGACGACCCGGGGCGCCGCCGACCAGGTGTCCACGACGGCGTCCCAGGTGCCCTCCGCGAGTGCGGCCAGGCCATCGGGCTTCGTACGGTCGCCGTTCAGCACCGTCACACCCGGCGGCGCCGGATGCTCGCCCCGATGGAAGACCGTCACGTCCCAGCCCCGGTCCCGCGCCGCCTCCGCGACCGCGCGGCCCGCGAAATCGGTGCCGCCGAGCAGCAGAATCCTCATCCGTCCGTCCCTTCCCGTGCTCAGGCGGCCAACGCGGGCGCCGACGTGCGCTCCCGGTAGGCGGCGAACCGGTCGGCGATCTCCCGCGCCCGGTCCTCGGCCTCCGACAGCTTCATCTCCGGGCAGTCGTACCCGAGTTCCTCCGTCATGATCGCCATCGCGGAGGGCTCGAAGACCACCGTGCCGTTCTCCTGGATCTCGCTGATGCCGTCCCACGCCTGGCCGGAGAGGCTGATCGCGTCGGCTTGCTCCCGGGTCATCCCGTCGGGCAGGACGATCTCGTACGAGCCGTCCGCGGCGAGCGCCACCGGGTGGCCGCCCACCGCCCCGCCCGCGCCGGGCGCGTGGACGAGGGCCGCCCGGCCGTCGGCCAGCGGTTCGAGCACACTGAGCGCCGAGGCGGCCGTCATCACCTGACCGGGCAGCCCGCCGGTGCGCCGGTAGCGCTCGGGCAGCCGGTTCAGCAGCGCCGGCACGTCGAGCTCCGCGGTGATGTCCCGCCCGTCCACCCGGATGCCCAGACCCATCCGCGCCGGACCGCTGTTCCCGGTCCGCGACAGCCGGTGCGAGACGTAGTGGTGGGCGACGAGCCGCACCTCCACGTCACCGGACGGGCGGCCGAGTTCGTCGGCGACGGCCGCGGTGATGCCGGGCACGTTGTTGGCGACATTGCCGATGCCGAGGTCCGGGGAGAGGCCCACGGCGGCGAGCGCCGGGTGGACGGCGTCCGGGTAGGCGGCGTTGACGACGACCGGGTCCACCCCGGACATCCGGACCGCCTCCATGGCCTTCATCGCCGGCACCAGGTGCATCGGCAGCCAGGGCCCGTAGTTGGCCGCGTACAGCCGCTGGAACGCCGACTGCTCCAGGGTCGAGATGACCCACCACGACTGGTAACTCGCCGCCAGGAAGAGGATGTCGGGCCGGAACTCGGAGATGACCTGCGCCGTCCGGGCCACATCGCGCAGATCGGTCAGCGCGTGGCCGACCCGGGGCTGGTGGCCGCGCTGGATCGCGCAGAACCGGGCCAGGTTGGTGGCGCGGAGCACCGTCTCCTCGTCCCGGCCGACCAGCCGCAGTTCGCGCGCGGGGTCGCTCTGCGCGAGCGCGTGGAACGCCTGCCGGCCGATGTCGCCCGCGCCCAGGACCATGACCCTGCGCGCCTCACGCGCGCAACTCGCCGAAGGGGCGAGGGGAGCGGGGTGGGTGAAGTGTGCGGGGTTCGCGGGGCTGTTCATCGGGTCCCTCCAGAGGTCGCGAGCGCGGAAGCGGCGAAGAGGCCGGCCGGGCCGGGTGCGGTGGGCGCGGTCCGTGCGGTCCGTGCGGTCCGCTGGGCGATGGCGGACGCCACCAGGCCCGGCAGGTCCCGCATCGAACGGAACACCTCCGCGCCCTCCCGGTGCGCCCCGGTGCCGGGGTCGGCGGTGTACTGCAGGACCCGCATCCCGGCGTCGAGACCGGCGTCGACCCCGACCGGGCTGTCCTCGATCACCAGACAGTCGCGGACGGCGGCTCCGCACCGCTCCGCCGCCCAACGGAAGAGCTTCGGGTCGGGCTTCCAGGCGTCCACGTCGTACGCGGAGAACAGCCGCCCGCCGAAGTGGTGCAGGATGCCCGCCTTGGCCAGCCGGCGCTCGATCAGTTCCAGCGGACTGTTGGACGCCACGCACATCGCGGCCACGCCCGGCAGGGCGGCGAGCCGCCGCAGCGCGTAAGCCACGCCGTCGAGGGGTTCGAGGTGGTCGCCGATCAGCTCCTCGCACCTGGCCCGCGCGATCGGCATGGCGTCGGCGGGCGGCGGCGTGCCCGTCAGCTCCGCCATCAGGTCGAGGCACTCCTGCATCTTCTTGCCGGAGAACAGCTCGTCCCGGCGCTCCTTGCCGAGCGTCAGTCCCATCAGCTCGCCGACGTGGGCGAGTCCGCCGTTCTCGGCGTCCTGGGTGTCGACGAGGACCCCGTCCAGGTCGAAGACCAGCAGCAGGCCCGGGGGCCCGTGGAGCTCACTCATATGCGTACTCGATCCACTCGACGCTCTCGATGGCGGCCACGGTCCTGGCCAGTTCCTCGTGGGAGGCGGCGGTTCCGGTGACCGCCGCCGTGTTGCCGCGCGCGCCGATCCGCCAGTCGGCCGGGGCGCCGGGCTCGACGAGCACGGTCACCCGGTCGACGTTCGGCAGCCGGCGCAGCGCGGTGACGTTGCGGATGCCCCGGACGCTGCGCGCGCCGGCGGGCGGCACGATCAGGTAGTGGAAGGCGATCGGTCCGTCCTTCTTGATGCCGGGTGTCTCGTACGGCAACCCGAGCGCGGCCGCCACCGCCACGTACGCCGGATCGGAGGTGCCGGAGCGGACGGCGAGATCGTCCACCCACGCGCCGAGCCGGCCGTTGACCTCGATGACCCGGGGGCCGTCGGCGGTCAGCTTGATCTCGACGTCGGCCACCCCGTGGATGTTCAGGGCGCCGACGGCCCGGCAGGCCAGGTCGCGCACGGCCCGCTCGTCCTCCTCGGACACGAAGGAGAACCCGCCGTAGCCGCCGCGCTCGCGGAAGGGTTCGGCCAGTGCGAACTTGCTGGTGACGAAGACCGGGCGGACATCGTCGCCGTCGGCGACGCAGTCCACGGCGATGTAGTCGCCCCAGGGGGCCTCGGTGGGCCGGCCGAGCAGCAGTTCCTCGATCATCACCGCCGTCTCGACGGGGCCGCCGCCGGCGGCGTCGAAGCACTCGGCGATGGCCGCATGGCACTCTTGCTCTGTCGTCACGGCCCGGGTGTTGCGGCTGGAGGCGCCGACGACCGGCTTGATGATGGCGGGCAGCCCGACGTACGCCAGGGCTTCGTCGGTCTGCTCGGGCGAGGTGACCGTACGGAAGCGGACGGCGTCCACACCCGCCTCGGCGAAGCGCTCGCGCTGGAGGTCCTTGTGGGTGATCGCGGCCACATCGGCGGGGGAGTGGTAGCGCAGCCCGAGCGCGGCGGCCAGCCGGACGGTGACGGCGATCTGGAACTCGCTGAAGGTGACGATGCCGGCGGGAGCGAGCGCCTTCAGCGCCGTGACCGTCTCCTCCTCGGTCCGGTCCGCCATGTCGACGACGGTGCCGACGGTGCGAAGGGTCGGGATCATCTCCCGGGCGTGGTCGGTGCCGGCGGTGACGAACACCAGGGCGCAGCCCGCCCGCCGCGCGGCCTCGGCCAGCCGGGTCGGGGCCAGGCTGCCGGCGTCGTACACCACCAGCAGGACCGGTTGGTCACTCATGTCTGACGTCCACCTCTGTGATCGGAACGGCGAAGGAAGGCGAGAGAAGGGGAGGAAAGGAAGAGCGAGGGAATGCGAGGGAGGAGAGGGTTGAGAGTGGCGATACGCGGCCGGCCGGGTCCGGGGCCGGGTCCCGAGCGGGGCCAGGGCCGGGACGGGGGAGGGGGGTCGAGACCCGCCCCGGCCTGGCGGCATCGGGGGTGCGGCGGCCGTCAGTCCTCGGGCCACTCGCCGCCGCGGCGCACGGTCATCAGCGCCTGTGCGAGGGACTCCACGGTCGTACGGGCGAACAGCACCCGCACCGGGATCTCCAGGCCGAACTCCTCCTGGAGCTTCAGGGCGACCCGGGTCGCGACCAGCGAGTCGCCGCCCAGTTCGAAGAAGTCGTCGTGCGCGCCGACCTCGTCCGCCCACAGCGCCGCGGCCCAGGCGCGGGCCACCGCCCGTTCGGCGGCATTGCGGGGCGCCACGAACTCCGCCTCCAGGGCGGGGCGTTCGCCGTCCGGAGCGGGCAGCGCCGCCCGGTCGGTCTTGCCGCTGCCGGTCAGCGGCAGCGCGTCGAGGAAGACGAACCGGGCGGGCACCATGTAGCCGGGCAGGGTGCGCCCGCACCAGTCGCGCAGCGCCGTCACGCCGAGCGTGCGCCCGGCGGCCGGCACACAGTACGCGACGAGCGCCCGCTCGCCCGGTACGGCGTCGTCCCGCACGGTCACCACGGCCGCCGCCACGTCCTCGTGGGCGAGCAACGACGCCTCGATCTCGCCGAGTTCGATCCGGAAGCCGCGCACCTTCACCTGGTGGTCGAGCCGTCCCAGGAACTCCAGGTCGCCGCCGGGCCGCCAGCGCGCCAGATCCCCGGTGCGGTAGACGCCGCCGGCGAAGCGCTCCGCCGTCAGATCCGGCCTGCCGAGGTAGCCGCGGGCCACGCCCGCGCCGCCGACGAGGAGTTCGCCGGGCACCCCGACCGGAACGGGCCGGCCGTGCTCGTCCACGACCGACACCTCGGTGTTGGGGGACGGCCGGCCGATCGGGACCGGGCCCGCCGCCTCGGTGATCTCCGCGAGGGTGGCGTACACCGTGGTCTCCGTCGGACCGTACCCGTTGACGACCCGGCGGCCCGCGCGCAGCATCCGCGCCGCCAGCTCGGCCGGCAGCGCCTCCCCGGCGGTGAACACGGTCAGCTCGCGCCGGGTGTCGCCGAGGGCGTCGAGCAGCGGCCGCCAGGCCGACGGGGTGGCCTGGGCGAGCGTCACGGAATGCCGGTCGATCAGGTCGGCCAGCGCGCGCGGGGTGTGCACCTGCTCACGGGTGGCGCCGATGATCCGGCCGCCGGTGACCAGCGGCAGGAACAGCTCCACACCCGCGATGTCGAAGGTGGCGGAGGTGGTGAAGAGCACCCGGTCGCTCTGCGGCGCGGGGAAGGTGTCCCGCATCCCGTACAGCAGGTTGACCAGCGAACCGACCGTGACGGCCACGCCCTTGGGCGTGCCGGTGGAGCCGGAGGTGTAGAGGACGTACGCGAGATCGTCCGGACCCGCGCCGGCGAGGGAACCCCCGGCGGGCTCGTGCGCCGCGATCGCCGCCCGGTCGGTGTCCACCGCGACGAGGGCCCGGCCCGGTCCGGCGAGCCGGCCGCGCAGCGACTCCTGGGTGACGACCACCGGTGCCGCCGTGTCCGTGAGAACGAACTCCAGCCGCTCCGACGGGTGTTCGGGATCGAGCGGGACGTACGCCCCGCCCGCTCGCAGTACGGCGAGCAGCGCCACGATCAGCTCGGTGCCGCGCTCCAGGCACACCCCGACCGGCACGTCCCGGCCCACGCCGAGGTCCCGCAGATGCCGGGCGAGCCGTCCGGCCCGGATGTCCAGCTCCCGGTAGGTGACCTCCTCCTCGCCGAAGACGACGGCGACCGCGTCCGGGGTCCGGGCCGCCTGCACGGCGAACAGGCCCGTGACCGTGCCGCCCTGGGGGTAGGCGGCCGGGTTGCGACCCCAGGCGCGCAAGGTCGCGAGCTGTTCGGGCGGGACGACGTCCAGTTCGCCGAGGGCGGCGCCGGGCCGCTCGCGGACGTCCGCCAGCAGATGGAGCAGGGAGCCCGCGAACCGCTCGGCGGTGGCCCCGGCGAGGACGGCGGGCCGGTAATGGAGCCGGAGCGAGAGCCCCCGTTCCTCGTCGTCGGCCCAGAACAGCGCCAGGTCGGGCGCGCCGAACCCGTCCGGAGCGGTATATCCGGCCGAGGCCTCGCCGAACACCGCCCGCACCAGCGGGTGATGGCCGCCCGAGTGCTCCGGTCCCGCGCCGAGCGCCGCCGCCACCTCGGCGAACGGCGTCCCGGCATGCGCCCGTGCCTCCCGTACGGCCGCGGCGACCCGCGCCGTCGCCTCGGCGAACGTGCCGTCCCCGAAGCCGGCGCGGACCACGACCAGGTTCCCGTCGACCGGGATGCCGACGGCCACGTCCTTCGTCCGGGCCCACCGGCCGAGCACCACGCCGTACGCGGCGAGCAGCACCTCCGGCAGCCCGGTGCCCAGTTCGGCCGCGGTCTTGCGCAGAGCGTCCACCGTCGAGGCCGGGACGGCGACCGGAAGCCCGGCCAGGGGCGGACCGGCCTCGACGGCCGCCGGGCCCGGCCGGTCGAGCGGCAGCTCCAGCGGCTCCAGGCCGTCGAGCGCGGCCCGCCAGTAGGCGGTCTCGTCCAGCGCGCCTGTCATGATCCCTCCCGGGTGCCGAGGATCCGCGCCAGAGCGATGCGGTCCGTCTTTCCGTTGTCGTTCAGCGGCAGCCCGTCGAGCAGCCGGATCCGGGCCGGCACCATGTGCAGCGGCATCCGCTCGCGCAGCCAGGCGTCGAACGCCGCCGGTTCCACCGCGCGGCCCGCGTAGGCGGCGGCCAGCTCGCTCTCGCCGTCCTCGGCGGTCACCGCGACCACCGCCACGTCCACCACCTGCGGATGGCGCCGCAGCACCGCCTCCACCTCGCCGATCTCCACCCGGTGGCCGCGCAGTTTGACCTGCTGGTCGAGCCGGCCGCAGTGGATCAGGACGCCGTCCTCGCGGCGGACCCGGTCGCCGGTGCGGTACCAGTGGCGGTCGGTGAGCGGCTCCGAGCCGTCGTACACGACGGCGGGGCCCGTGCCCTCCTCGTACGAGCAGAACCGGCCCGCGTTCTCCCGCGGGTCCAGATAGCCGTCGAAGCGCTGCGGGCCGCGTACGCACAACTCGCCCTGCTCGGCGGGCAGTCCGTCCTCGTCGAGGAGGACGCCCTCCATGTGGGGGTACATCGTGCCGATCGGCACCGTACCGCCCGGGTACGCCGGCCAGGATGAACTCGGGCCGGTGAGGCGGTGGTTGGAACAGCACAGGGACAGCTCGGTGGGCCCGTACACATTGTGGATCTCGGAGTGCGGGGCCACCTCGCGCCACAGGTCGACATGTTCCCGGGTGACCGGCTCGGCGCCGAAGACGCTGTGCCGCAGGGTGACCGCCCGGCCCAGCGGGAGAGCACCGAGCCGCTGCGCCTCGCGGATCACCGAGGGCACCGAGAACCAGTGGGTCAGCCCGCGCTCCACGATGAACTCGACCGGCTGGTACAGCTCCTGGGCCGAGGGCACCACCAGAGTGCCGCCCCCGCCCCAGGTGGCGAACAGATCGAAGGCGTGCGCGTCGAAGGTCAGGCCGAACACCCCCGACAGGCGGGAGCCGGGTTCGATCCCGAAGCGCGGGATGTTGTGCGCGAGGAACGGTGAGAAGTGCCGCTGCAGGATCGGTACGCCCTTGGGCTGACCGGTCGAACCCGAGGTGAACAGGAGGTAGGCCTCGGCGTCCAGGTCGTCCGGCACCGGCGGAAGGATTTCACCCGAGGGCGTGCCGGCGGCCCGCTCGGTGTCGTCCAGCTCCAGGACGGTCGGCCGGTACCGCTCGGGCAGCACCCGGAAGAGATCCGCCGAGCGGGAGCCGACGAGCGCGGCCTCCACGCCGGCGCGCTGGGCCACGTCCAGATTGCGCTGCGCGGGATGGTCCGGGTTGAGCGGCAGCACCCCGGCGCCCAGCCGCTGGATCGCCAGATAACCGGCGTACGCGGCGACGGACCGCGAGGCGACGAGCGCCACCCGGCGCGGTACGCCGCCGTGCTTCCGTACGATCCGCTCGGCCAGCGTCAGGGCCAGCGCCCGCAGTTCGGCGTAGGTGAGGACCTCGTCGCCGATCTCCAGGGCGGGCCGGCCGGGCAGCCGCAGGGCCGAGTTCTCGAACCGCCGGTAGAAGGTGAGCTGTCGCGCCGGATCGGCCGGATCACCCGGACCGGCCAGGGGCACGGGCGTGGGCGCGGTGGGGGTCTCGGCGGTCATCGGTTCCTCGATATCCACGTGCGTTCCAGGTTCTCGACCAGGTCGGGGCTGTGCAGGCGCCGGCTCTGCTCGATCGCGTAGGCCGCCATGTAGCGGCGCAGTTCGTCCTCCGGCTCTTCGTGCGCGTGCAGCACCCGCCGGTTGCCCAGGACGGCCGGGGCGGCGAGGGTCGCGGCGGCCTCGGCGACCGCCGTCTCCATCCGCTCCTCGGGCACCACCTCGTCGCACAGCAGCCGGCCCTCGGGGGAGTCCGCCTCGATCCGCCGGTCCGCGAAGATCATCTGACGGGACAGCCGGTTGCCGCCCGTCCTCGGCAGCCGCAGATTCGCGACGCCCGGGATGATGCCCTCGCGCAGCGCGGGCAGCGTCAGATACGCCCCCTCGGCGCAGATCACCCGGTCGAAGACCAGCAGGATCTGCGCGCCGCCGCCGATCGCGAACGAGTCCACGGCCGCCACCCACGGCTTCTCCACGGGCTCCGGCCACCAGTCGCGGCCGTCGTCCGGCACGCTCAGACCGCGCAGGATCTTGTGGATGTAGCCGAGTTCCCGCGTCAGGAAGAAGTCGATCAGCGAGATCCGGCCCTCGTACAGCCGGGTGAGGTTGATGCCGGCGCCGAACACCCGGCGGCGGGCGTAGCGCGGATGCGTCATCGGCCCGCCGCGCATCACGCCGACCCGCACCGAGTCGTCGAGGAGCACCAGGTCCACGGCCGCCTCCAGGGCAGCGACCAGCAGATCGTCCTCGGCGTTGAGGAACGCCGTGTTGGCCACGGTCACCTCGCCGACGTCACCGCGCCGTTCGACCGTGACCACACCGAAGTCGGCGCGGCCGGTGGCCCGGAAACCGCTGAGGGCCGCGAGCGCCCGCTCGGTGGGCCGGCGCATCGCGTCCAGCAGATGCCGCCCCGACAGCTCCGAGCCGAGCAGGGCATGGAAGAAGATCCCGTGGTCGATCTCCAGACCCAGCTTCTCGCGCTGCGAACGGCATCGCTCCACTTCCAGCTCGGCCTTGGTCGGGACCAGACCGGGCACCGCGTCGGCCGCCGCGCCCGCCAGGTCGTCCAGCCGGTGGAACGCCCGCCGTCCGTCGGTCAGTTCCTCGTACAGCCGGTCCGCGTGCCGCTCCAGGAACCGCCGCCGCGCCAGCCGAGCCGCCGTGCGCAGCGGCCCGTGCGCCGGCTCGCCCGTCGATCGTCCCGCGAGATCGCCGAGGAAGCGGGTCAGCGCCGTGGAGTCGGTGTGGAAGTCCCCGGTGAGCCCGGGTTTTGGTGTCGTCGCCGTCATCGTGATCCCCCTTGAGTACGTGTGGTGCCCGTGGTGCGTGGGGCGCGTGCCGTGCGGGCCCGGGCACGGGCCCTCAGGGCCTGCTGCCGGGCCTGGCCCCGGTCCGCGCCGGCGTCCAAAGCGGCCCCGTCGCCGTCCCGGCCTGCGCCCTCGGCGCCGCGGCCTGGGCCGCTGTCGCCGAAGTGCGCGGCCATCGCCCGGATCGTGGAGTGCCGGAACAGGTCGATCACCTCGATCTCCCGGCCCAGCGCCGTCCGCAGCCGGTCTCGGAGCCGGACCAGGAGAAGCGAGTTCCCGCCCACGTCGAAGAAGCCGCTCTCCGCGCCGACCGCCCGCCCGAGGACCTGCTCCCAGGACTCCGCGACCAGTCGCTCCACCTCGCTCACCGGCCGCTCGGCCGCCCGCGCCGTGTCGCGTGCCGCGCGCACCCCGGCCGCCTCGGCGACCGCGTCGAGCAGCGCGGCCCGGTCGGCACGGCCGCTGGGCAGCAGCGGCAGCCGGTCGAGCACCTCCAGCCGGGCCGGCAGGAGATGGCCGGGCAGGATCCCGGCGAGATGGGCGCGCAGGGCGTCGGCGCCGAGGCCGGTACCGGACCGCGCCACGACGGCGGCCACCAGGACCCCGTCGGCGCCGGCGGGTGCCCCGGATCCCGCCGGGCCGGTGGGGGCTCCCGGCGGCCCGGCGGCCACGATCACCTCGGCCCGGGCCACGCCGGGGTGGGCGAGCAGCGCCGTACGGACGTCCAGCGCGGCCACCCGGACCCCCGAGACCGTCGTCCGGTCGACGGCCCGCCCGGCGAACTCCAGCCGCCCGTCGGGCGTCCGGCGCGCCAGGTCGCCGGTCGCGAAGAGCCGGCCGCCCGGCTCCGTACCGTACGGGTCGGGCCGGAACCGATCGGCGGTCGTCCCGGGGTGCCCCAGGTAGCCCCGGGCGACGGCGGCGCCGCCGATGTGCAGCTCGCCGACGACCCCGGGCGCGGCGAGGCAGCCCGCGCGGTCCAGGACATAAGCGGTGGCGCCGGCCGGAGCGCCGAGCTCCGCGGTCCCGCCGTCCCCGGCAGGGGCGGCCAGCGCGGGCCCGCCCGTCTCGGCTGCCGCGTACAGCCGGTGCACGGCCACACCGGGCAGCCGCACCGGGCCCCACGGCTCGCCCGCCGCGAGGACGTACCCGGGCTCGACCCCGCTCTCGCCGAGGGAGTCGAGCGCCGACGGCGCCGCGCACACCGTGCCGGTCGCCTCCCCGAGGGGAATCACGACCCGGCCGCCGCGCACCAGCGGGGCGAACAGCTCGAAGATGGCGCCCGGCGCGTCCGGCGCCCCCACCGGGACCACGGATTCCAGTGCCCCGGCGGGCAGTTCGCGCGCGGCCCAGCGCAGCCGGGACGCGAGCTGCCGGTGCTCCAGGACCACGGGCAGCGGCTCGCCGGTGGCGCCGGAGGTACGCAGCACGGCGGCGGCGTTCCGGGGACGGACGTCCGGCCCCGCGCCGGCGACGGGCGGGCCGTCCGGGGAGGCGGAACCGTCGGGGTCCGCCTCCACCACCGCGACCTGCGTGTGGTCGAAGAGCGGTGCGGCCACCGGGTCCGCCAGGACGACCCCGAGATCCGCGTCGGCCACCGCGAGCCGCAGCAGGAAGGCGGGGAGGTCGAGGGGCAGGGGGACACAGACACCGCCCGCCTTCCACACGGCCAGCTCGGCGGCGATCAGGGCGAAGGAGACGGGGGCGCAGACGCCGACCCGTACCTCCGGACCGACACCCCGCTCGCGCAGCCGCGCCGCCTGCCGCTCCGCCGCCGCCTCCAGCTCGCGGTACGTCCAGGTGCGCGGCCCGGCGGCCACGGCGACCGCGTCCGGGGTCCGCGCCGCCTGGGCGGCGACCAGCGCGTGGACGCACTCCTCCACGGGAGCGTCGCCGGCCGCCGGGTTTCCCGCCGCCAGCAGCGCCCGGTGCTGGGCCTCGTCCGGCCGCAGCAGCTCCGACACCCGCAGGGCCGGATCCGCGCCGACGCGTTCGAGGACGGTCCGCAGCCGGGCGAGCAGCAGCCCGGCGGTGGCGGTGTCGAACAGGTCGGCCCGGTAGTCGGCCACCGCGAGCAGCCCGCCGTCGACGGTCTCCAGGGTGTCGATCGCCAGATCGGCCTTGGTGGTGGGCAGCCGCAGCTCGGCGGCGCGGAAGACCGCGCCGCCCGCCCGGCGCTCGGCCGAGGCCGGCTGATGGGTGTACATGACCTGGTAGAGCGGATGGTGACTGGGATCGCGGGGGATGCCCAGGGCGTCGACGACCTCGTCGACCGGGAGATCGGCGTGGTCGAGCGCGTCGAGGAGGTCGCCGCGCACCCGGGTGAGGAGCGCGGTGAACTCCGGGTCGTCCGACAGGTCCGCCCGCAGCACGACCGGGCGCGTCAGATAGCCGACGAGCCCGGCGGACTCGACGGTGTCGCGGCCCGACACGGCCATGCCGGTGAGCACATCGGTGGTGCCGTACGCGCGGAGCACCACGTCCACGGCGGCCTTCAGCACCATGTACAGGCTGGCGCGCTTCCCCCGTGCCAGGGCGCGCAGCGGCTCCACGACGGCGGCCGGTACGAGCATGGTGTGGCGGTCCCCGGTGTGCCCGGCCGCCGGGCCGCGCGGGGCTCGTGCCGGCAACTCCGTGACCAGGGGCGCGCCGGCCAGCCGGGCGGTCCAGTAGCGGAGATTGTCGGCGCGGTCCCGCTCGTCGTGCGCGGTGCGGGCGGCGAGGAAGTCGCCGTACGCCACCGCGGGCTCCGGCAGCGGCGAGGGCAGGCCCTCGGCGAACGCCCCGTACAGCGCGGCCAGTTCATCGGTGAAGAGGGTGAGGGAGGCTCCGTCGAAGACGATGTGGTGGACGGCCACGAGCAGCCGGTGCGCGGGGGCCGCGGAGCCGGTGAGCCGGAGCAGTCGCAGCCGGAGCAGCGGACCGCCGTCGACGTCGAAGGGCTCCGCCGCGAACTCCTCGGCGAGCACGGCCGCTTCGGACTCGTCCACCGGCTCGGCGACGGGCGTCGCCGGGGTGCCGGACGCGACGCCGAGCACCGACTGGACAGGATCGCCGTCGGCGCCCTGGACGATCCGGACCCGCAACGCGGGGTGCCTGCGTACGAGTTCGGTGAGCGCGCGGCCCAGCGCGCCCTCGTCCAGCGGGCCTTCGATGTCGAGGGCGAAGGGCACGCTGAAGAAGGGGTCGCGCGGGCGTAGATGCGCGAGCGTCCACAGGCGGCTCTGAGCCCGGGTGAGCGGGAGCAGCGGCTCCCCGGCGGGCGCGTGGGGGGTCATGAGACGGCCTCCGATTCCGGGGCGGCGGCGCGGCTTTGGCCGAGCGGGGAGAGGGCGAGCACGATCGCGACGGGCAGCAGCACCGCTCCGGTGAGGACGATCGACCAGCCGATGCCGGCCAGGTCGGCGGCGGCACCGCCGACCACCACACCGATGATCATGAAGTTGACCATGAGCGCGTTGAGCAGACCGACGCCTCGGCCACGCAGCTCCTCGGGCAGATCGCTGAGCAGGGTGTTGGCGACCGGCACCTGGAAAAGCCCCGAGCCGAGACCCGCCACCAGGCACCACAGCAGCACGACCGCCACGCCGAGGGTGTCCCGCAGCCGCTCCGTGGGGGCGAGCAGCAGCAACGACACGGCGAACAGCGCGATCGACCAGACCAGCAGCTTCCGGTCGCCGGCCCGGCGCACCAGCGGCGGTCCGACCAGCGCCCCGACGACTGCGCCGGCGCCGAACCCCGCCTGCGCGAGGCCGTAGTCGAACGCCCCGAGACGGAAGCCGGAGAGCAACTGGGTGTTGAGGTTGGTGGAGAACAGTCCGAGGGCCAGCATCACCGGAACGAGGACGACGGCGAGAAAACGCAGCGACGGCACGGCCATCACCCCGCCGAGCCCGACCCGCAGCGACCGCCAGTACGACTCGCGGGTGACGCCCGCCGCGGCCGGCACGGGCACCTCCTTCAGCACGGCCATGGAGCCGAGCAGCAGCGCCGAGATCACGAAGGTCGCGGCGTCGGCGACGAAGACCACCGGGACGCTGCCGAGGGCGAGCAGCACGCCGCCGAGGGCGGGGCCGACCAGGTTCAGGGTGTGGTTGGTCGACTGGAACAGCGCCACCGCCGTGGGGATGCTGTGGCCGCGCACGATCAGCGGGATCGCGCTGATCCGCGCGGTCTCGAAGAACGCCTTGCCGATGCCGCTCAGCAGGATCAGCGCCAGCAGCGGCAGCGGCGAGTCCCGGACGGCGATCATGAGCAGCGCCAGGACGGCCCGGACCAGGTCCGAGCCGACCATCAGGACCCGGGCCGGCACCCGGTCGGCCAGCGGCCCGACGAAGGCGCCGAGCACACCGGACGGCAGCAGCTGGGCGATGACGACCAGGGATACGTACAGGACCGGGTTCGACGTCTCGGTCGCCACCACGTAGATCAGGGTGATCTTGGTGATGGCGTCACCCAGGAAGGACGCCACGACCGCCAGCCAGTAGCGGATGTACGTGCGGTCCTTGAGCAGTTCAAGCATGTGTCCCACCGTTCTCGTCCGTGCCCGCCGTGCTGCGCAGCACCTCGTTGAGGACGTCCGCGACGCCCTCGACGTGCGGATGGCGCATCATCGTGTAGTGGTTTCCGGCCACCGTGCGGACGTCGATGTCCCGGCCCGTCAGCTCCCGCCAGGAGCCGGACGGGTCGTGTTCCTCCTGCGCCGCGCGGATCAGCGTGACCCTGCCCTTGACGGCGTCCGGGCGGAAGTTCCACAGCAGGCGCAGATTGGCCACCCACAGGTCGAGCACGTCCGCGATCTGCTCGCGCCCGGCGTCCGGCGGCAGATAGTCCGAGGCCCGGGCCAGGCCGAGCAGATAATCGAGGTGCTCGTCCGGGGACATCCCGCGCAGCTCGTCCACCGGCTTCAGCCGGTCGCCGTAGTCCCACTGGAGATTGGCGGCGACGGCCTCCACGATGTCGGCGCGGTCCGGCTCGTCGCCCTCGGGGACGACCGCCGGGGCGTGCGAGTCCATCATGATCACGGACACGTCCGCGCCGTCCTTCTCCAGCTCGGCGGCGACCGCGTAGGCGTTGGCACCGCCGTAACACCAGCCGGCCACGGTGTACGGCCCCTCGGGCTGCGTCTCGCGGATCAGCCGCGCGTAGGCCGCGGCCCGCTCGCCGAAGCCGTCGAACGGCAGCCGGCCGTCCACCGGCGGCGGCGAGGCGAGCGCGTACACCGGCCGGCCGCCCTCGACGAGGCCGGTGAACGGCATGTAGCAGACCACCTCGCTGCCCGCGGGGTGGGCGAAGAACACCGGGGCCGCCGGGCTCTTCGCCCGGTCGGCGCCGCCCGCCGCCCCGCCGAGCTCCACCAGGTGGACGCCGTCCTCCTCGGTGTACCCCTCGCGCAGCATCCGCGCGAAACGCTCCACGGTCGCGCCCCGGAAGATCGCCGCCATCGGCAGCCGGCGGTCGTACCGGCGCTCGATCTCCGCCATCAGCCGCAGCACGAGCAGCGAGTGCCCGCCGAGCTCGAAGAACCCGTCGTGCAGACCGACCGGCGAGACCCCGAGGACCTCCTCCCAGATACGCGCGACCTCCAGCTCCAGGGCGTCGCGCGGCGGGACGTAGCCGGCCGTGCGCTCGGCCACCGGCGCCGGCAGCGCCCGGCGGTCGATCTTGCCGCTGGTGCCCAGCGGGAAGGAGTCGAGCCGGACGACGACCGACGGGACCATGTAGTCGGGCAGGAAACCGCGCAGCAGCTCCCGCAGTTCCTCCTGCGACGGCGCCGTGTCCTCGCCGGCCTCGACATAGCCGACCAGGCGCTTGTCGCCGGGCCGGTCCTCGCGGACCAGGGCCACGGCGCGCCGCACGGCCGGATGCCGCTCCAGGCGGGCCTCGATCTCGCCCAGTTCGATCCGGAAGCCCCGCAGCTTCACCTGGCCGTCGTCGCGGCCGAGGAAGACCAGGGTGCCGTCCTCGCGCAGCCGCGCCTTGTCGCCGGTGGCGTACAGCCGCGCGCCCGGGCGGCCGGAGAACGGGTCGGGTACGAACCGCTCCGCCGTCAGCGCGGGCCGTCCTCGGTAGCCGCGGGCCACGCCCGTGCCACCCAGGTACAGGTCGCCCGGGACGCCGACCGGCACCGGGGCGAGCCGCTCGTCGAGCACGTACACCTGGGTGTTGGCGAGCGGGCGGCCGATGGAGATCTGCTCGGTGCCGCTGTCCAGCCGGTGCGCGGTGGACCAGATGGTGGTCTCCGTCGGGCCGTACACGTTCCAGGTGCGGCCCGGCTCGCGGACCAGGGCGGCGGCGAGCGACGGCGGCAGCGCCTCGCCGCCGACCAGGGCGGTGAGCCCGCTGTCGTTCTCCCAGCCCGCCTCCACCAGCAGTTGCCAGGTCGCCGGGGTGGCCTGGAGGAAGGTCGCGCCGGTCTCGGCGAGCACCTCGGCGAGCCCGCGCCCGTCGACGGCCTCCTCCTTGCGCACGATGTGCGTCCTGGCGCCGGAGATCAGCGGCGCGTACAGCTCCAGACCGGAGATGTCGAAGGTGACCGGGGTGACGGCGGCGAGGGTGTCACCGGGGCCGAGGCCTGTCTCGCCGGCCATGGCGATCAGCAGATTGACCAGATTGCGGTGGGTGACCTCGACGCCCTTGGGGCGGCCGGTCGAGCCGGAGGTGTAGATGACGTACGCGAGCCGGTCCTCGGCCGTCGCCGCGGGCAGGGGCCCGGACGGCGCGGCGGCGATGGCCGCCGCGTCGGTGTCCAGACAGACCCGCTCACCCGGACAATCCGCGAGCACGTCCAGATGGGCGGAGTGGGTCAGCACCATCCGGGCGCCGGCGTCGGCGGTCGTGTCGGCGAGCCGGGCCGCCGGATGACCGGCGTCGAGCGGGAGATAGGCGCCGCCGGCCATGAGTACGCCGAGCAGTCCGACGAGCAGGTCGGCCGAGCGGTCGAGGCACACGCCGACCACGGTCTCCTCGGTGACGCCCCGGCCCCGCAGATACGAGGCGAGACGCCCGGCCCGCTCCGTCAACTCCGTGTAGGTGAGGGACTCTTCACCGAAGGAGACGGCGACCGCGTCCGGCGTGGACTCGGCCTGACGGCGTATCAGAGCGTCCAGGGTAATCCCGGACTCCCGCTCGGCGCCGGTACGGTTCCACTCCACCAGCATCCGGTGGGCTTCCTCGGCGCCGACCAGCGAGAGATCCGCCACCGCCGTGCCCGGGTCGGCGACGAACTGCTCCACGAGCCGGGTGTACTGGCGGGCGAAGCGCGCCATCGTGGCGTCGTCGAACAGATCGGTGTTGTACTCGAAGAGACAGTGGAAGTGGTCCTCGGCGATGCCCGGGTCGTCGAAGACGCCCAGCATCACGTCGTCCTTCGCCGTCCGGTTGTCGAGGGTCAGTTCCTCCACCCGCAGGCCCGCCATCGGCGCCTGCTCCTCGTAGTGGAAGTCCACCAGGATGAACGACGACTGGAACAGCGGCGTCCGGCTCGGGTCGCGGTCGAGGTCCAGCTCGTCGAGGAGCGTGCCGAACGGGATGTCGTGGTGATCGAAGGCGCCCATCATCGTGGTGCGGGTCGCGGCCAGCAGCTCGCGCACCGTCATCCCGGGCCGCAGCGTCGAGCGCAGCGGCAGGACGGTGAGGAAGTAGCCCACCATCGGCTCGATCTCGGGCCGGCCGCGGGTGGAGGAGGTGGTGCCGACCAGGATGTCGTCCTGCCCGGACAGCCGGTGCAGCAGCACCTCCCAGGCGGCGAGCAGCAGCACGAAGACCGACACGCCCTCGCGCTTCGCCAGCTCCTTCACCGCGCCGGTCAGCTCCGGGGTGAACGGGAACTGGTGGCGGGCGCCGTTCGAGGTCGTCACCGGCGGGCGCGGCCGGTCCGTCGGCAGTTCGAGCACCGCGTCGGCGCCGGCGAGCTGCTTCTTCCAGTACGGCACGTGCCGGCGCGCGACCTCCTCGCGCAGCCAGTCCGGCTGCCACAGCGCGTAGTCCGGGTAGTGGACCTCCAACTCCGGGAGCTCCGGCTCGCGTCCGGTGGCGTACGCCGAGTAGAACTCGGCGATCTCCGCGTTGAAGATGCCCATCGAACCGCGGTCCCAGACCAGATGGTCCACCGCGCCGACGAGTACGTGCTCCTCCTCGGCGAGCCGGATCAGGGTCACCCGCAGCAGCGGACCCGCGACGATGTCGAAGGGGACGCGCAGCTCCTCCTCGGCGAGCCGCTCCATCTCCGGCTCGCGCAGCTCCGCCGCCAGGGACCGCAGATCCACCTGCCGGATCGGCACCTCCATCGACGGACGCACCAGCTGCACCGGCTTGTCGCCGTCCTGCGCGAAGGTGGTGCGCATCGCCTCGTGCCGCGCGACGAAGGAGTCCACCGCCCGCTGCAGCGCTTCCACGTCGAGGGCGCCGAGCAGCCGGGACGTGAAGTGCACGGTGTAGACCGGGTCTTCGGGGTCGAACTGGTGGATGAGCCAGATACGTTCCTGGTCCACCGTGAGCGGCACCGGGCCGTCGGCCGTACGCCGGGTCACCGGGCCGAGTACGGGCGCGGCCGAGGCGCGCGAGGCGCGCTCGCGCATCGTGCGGTCCAGCAGGGCGCGCTGGGTCGGGGTGAGTCCGGCGAGCCGGTCTGCGAAGTCGGTCACGACTGCCGCCCTTCCGCGGACCGGTAGCGGTCCTTCAGTTCGGTGAGGTGTTCCAGGCCCTTGAGCACCACGTCCGGCTCCAGACCGAAGTCGACGAGACAGGCGACCTCGTTCACCCCGATGTCCACCATGTCCTCGATCAGCGACTCGCACTTGTCGGGCGTGCCGAGCAGCGCGAGGGAGTCGAAGTAGCGGGCGAAGGTGGCGTTCAGCATGGCCTCCTGCCCCTCCTCGCCCAGCTTGGAGAACTCGCCGCCGATATTGTCCTGTTGGGCCAGGAACGTCTTCAGATAGCCGGTCAGGGGGCCGCGGACCAGCTCTCGCGCCTCCTCCTCGTCGGGCCACAGGAAGGTGTGCACCATGGCCGTGACGATGCCGGTGTCCGGATCGTGTCCGGCCTTCGCGCGGGCCTCCCGGTACGCGGCCGTCTTCTCCTTCAGATCCGCGGGGCGCTGCGCCACCAGACCGGTCAGCAGGTTCGCGCCGATCTCCCCGGCCCGTACGAACGTCTCCGGGCTGCCCTGCGCCGACACCCACACCGGCAGCTCCGCCTGGATCGGCCGGGGCAGCGAACGCACGCGCTGCGTGGAGCCGTCGGCGCGCGGGACCTCGACGTGTCCGCCCGCCCACAGCCGGCGGATCGTGTCGATCGCGTCGAACATCTCCTCCTTGCGGTGCGGGTAACGGGCCTGCCCGTCACCGGGGGCCAGGACGAAGTCGTCCGGGTGCCAGCCGGAGGCCGCGGAGATCGCGGCCCGTCCGCCCGACAGGTTGTCCACGACCGCCCACTCCTCGGCCGACCGCACCGGATGGTGCAGCGGCAGCACCGTGCTGCCGGCCCGGAGCTGGATCCGCTCCGTCACCATGGCGAGGGCCGCCGCGAGCACCGACGGGTTCGGGTACAGGCCGCCGAAGTCGACGAAGTGCCGCTCCGGGACGGAGATGCCGCTGAAGCCGTTACGGTCCGCGAACCGGGCGCTGTCCAGCAGGAGTTGGTACTTCCCCGGACCGGCCGCCGTGCCGTCGCCGGAGAAGAAGAACAGACTGAAGTCCATCCGGCTGTCCGCCCGCCGCGAGCGGCGCGGCACGGCCGTTCTCGCCGTACGTTCCCGCTCGCCGCCGCCCACCTCCTCGGGTGCCTTCTGTCCCCGCTCCCGCAACTGCTTCTCCAGTACGGCACGCTGGCTCGGCGACAGCGAGGCAAGGCGCTCCTGGAGCCGCCGCGCGGCCCCGGAAGCGTCGGGCTCCGCCGGCCCGGCTGCTCCGGTCGCGTCGTTCGTCTGGGTCGCTTTCCCGGCCATCGTCACGCCTCGCCCTTCAGCTTCGCCTCGGCCTCGTCCGCGGACAGGCCCTCGATCTCGCGCAGCAGCGCCTCGAACTCGTCCATGCCGATCGCCTCCGCCTGGTGCGACCGGATGGCCGCCGCGAGACCGGCCACGGTCGGCGCCTCGAAGACGGCGCTCATCGGAAAGTCGCCGTGCAGCGCGCGCAGCCGGCTCACGATCTGGATGGCGAACAGCGAGTTGCCGCCCAGCTCGTAGAAGTCGTCGTCCGGACCGATCGGCGAGGCGCCGAGCATGTCGCGCCACACCCGGGCCACCGACTGGGCCAGTTCGTCGTCCGGCCACACCGTCGCCGGGTCCCAGCCGTCCTCGGCGGCCTGCCGGCCGCCACCGAGCGTGTCGGCGAACGAGGACGCCGTCAGACCCGCCTGGTCGGCGAGCACGTCCTGGAAGTCCGCCCGCGACACCACGACCCGCGGAAGTCCGCCGGCCAGCGCCGCGCGGGCCAGGCTCAGCCCCTCGGCCACCGGCACACCCTGCTCGTGACGCAGCCGCTCGTAGCCGGCCCGTACCTCCGGCAGCCCCGCCATCTGCTGCTCGAACCAGTCGTCCCACGCCCACTGCGCCACGTCGAACGCCACCGCCGTGCGCCCGGCGCCCGCCGCGGCCTGCGCCCAGGCGTCGGTGAACGCGGCGGCCGCGGTGTTCTCGGACTGGCCGAAGCCGCCGATGACCCCCGTCGTCGACGAACCCACGAACAGGAACACCTCCGGTCTGTCCGCGAGCAGTTCGTCCAGCAGCAGCGTGGAGCGCACCCGCGCGGTGAGGACCGCGTCGAAGTCCGCCCGGGTCTTCAGCGCGACCAGACCCGAACCCCGCGCCTCCGGGAAGTGCAGCACCCCGCGTAGCCCGTTCACGCCGAACGACTCCGCCGCCCCGGCGAGGACGTCACGCGCCCGCTCCGGGTCGGTGAGATCCGCCGCGCGGTACGAGACACGGTCCGGCCGGTCCGCGAGCAGCGTCGCGAGGCGTTCGCCGTCGGGCACCTCGGCGTCGCCCACGAGCAGCAGCCGCGCCCCCGACTCCGCCAGATGCTCGGCGAAGCTCAGCCCCGCCTCGCCGGGCAGCCCGGTCACCACGAACCCGGCGTCCTCGGGCCAGGCCCGCTCCGCCGCCACGGGCGCGAGAGCGACGGGCGCGAACGCCCGCAGCAGCCGCCGCCCGCCCCGGTACGCCACCGGCGACCGTCCGTCCGGTCCGTCGGGTCCGTCGGATTCGGCCCGTCCCGTCAGTTCGGCGACGAGCAGACCCGCGACCGTACCCGGGTCGTCGGCGGAACGGACGTCCACGGTCCGGCAGGACAGCCAGGTGTACTCCTGCGGCAGCACGGTCACCGCGCCGAACACGGTGGCCCGCTCCGGCCGCACCACGGCCGTGCCGTATGCGTCCTGGAGATCGTCCGTGACGACGTCGAACCGCACCGGGCGGTCCTCGCCCGACTCGCCGACGGCCTGCGCGAGGCTCACCAAGGCGTGGAAACCACGGTCCAGCGCCACCGCGTGACGTCCGGCGGCACCGGCTCCGCCGTCGTCCGGCTCCGCCCCGAGGACCGACCAGGCGTGCAGCACCCGGTCGGGCAGGACTCCGTCGCCGCGCAACTCCCGTACGACTCGCGGCAGATCGTCCGCCGACGCCGGGTCGGCGATGAACTCGCCCTGGCCGGACCGCGCGTAGCCGGTGCCCTCGCGGACGGTGACGATCGTGTGCCCTGCCGCGCGCAGCCCGGCCGCGACCTCGTCGGCGAGCCCGTGTCCGTCGGCGAGCACCAGCCAGGCCGACGGGGCCACGCCCGACTCCTCGCCCGGCGCCCCGTCCGCCCCGGGCCGTCCGGCCGGGGACAGCGCAGCGGGGTGCCACACCGGGGCGTACGTCCAGCGCGCCGGGTCCCGGCGGACACCGACAGCGCCGCGGTCTTCCGGCCTCGGCAGCAGATGGCTCGGCCCTCGGAACGGGTAGGCGGGCAGCGGCACCCGGCGCCGGAACCGGCCGCCGTGCAGCGCCGTCCAGTCGACCGCCACGCCGCGGCGCCACAGCTCGCCGAGGCCCTCGCGCAGCGCGTGGCCCTCGGCCGGGACGCCGGCTCCGTCGCGCGGGCGACGCAGCAGCGTCACCACCGGCAGCGGCTCGCCGTGGGCGCGGACCAGACCGCTCAGCTGGCTGCCGGGCCCGGCCTCGACCATGACCACGGGACCGCGCCGGGCCAGTACCGAGACGCCGTCGGCGAACCGCACCGGCCGCCGGGTGTGCGCCACCCAGTACTCCGGGTCGGTGGCCTGCTCGTCGGTGATCCAGGTGCCGGTCACATTGGACAGGAACGGGATCGACGGCGTGTTCAGGCTCACCGAGCGCAGCACCTCGGCGAGCCCGGGCAGCGCCGGCTCGACCAGCCGGGTGTGGAAGGCGTGGGAGGTCTCCAGCTCCTTCACGGAGATCCCCCGGGCCGTAAGGACCCGCCGCGCCGCGGCGACCTCCTCGGGGGTTCCGGCGACCACGCACGAACCGGGCGCGTTGACGGCGGCGACCACGGCACCCGTGCCTTCGACCGCCTCGGCGGCCGCCCGTTCGTCGAGCAGCACGGACAGCATCCGGCCGGGGGTGAGATCCTGCATCAGCCCGGCCCGCCGCGCCACCACCTTCAGCGCGTCCGCCAGGCTGAACACGCCCGCCAGCGTGGCCGCGACCAGCTCGCCCAGGCTGTGCCCGGTCATCGCGTCCGGCCGCACACCCCACGACATCAGCAGCCGCGCCACCGCGTAGTCCACACAGAAGACGGCCGGCTGGGTCCAGCGGGTCTGCCGCAGCCGCTCGCCCGCCTCGGCGCCCTCGGCGAAGACCACCCGGCGCGGATCCGCGCCCATCAGCGGCGCCAGGATGTCGGCACAGGCGTCGAACGCCTCGCGGAACACCGGCTCGGCGCGGTACAGCTCCGCACCCATGCCCGCGTACTGCGCGCCCTGCCCCGGGAACAGGAACACGGTGGCCGGTGCCTCGGTGTTCTCCGCGACCGGCTCCGCCGCCGGTACGGTCCGGCGGAGCGCGGCGACGGCCTCGGCGCGGTCGGCGGCGACCACGGTGCGGCGGTGGGGGAGCGGCGCCCGGCCGGACTGGAGGGTGTACGCGATGTCCGCGAGGCTCGCACCGGCACCGGCACCGGCACCGGACTCCAGGGCGTCGGCGAGCCGCTCGGTGACGGCCCGCAGATCCTCCGGGGAGCGCGCCGACAGCGGCAGCACCTGCCGGTCGCCCTCGGTGTCCGAGGAGACGCGTTCGACCTCGGGAGCCGCCTCCAGGACGACATGAGCGTTGGTGCCGCCGATGCCGAAGGCGCTCACACCGGCGCGCGGCGGCTCCTGCGTCCTGGGCCACGGCAGGCCCTCGGCGTCCACCCGGAACGGGCCCTTGTCGAGGGCGAGTCGCGGATTGGGCGCGGTGAAGTGGGCGGTCGGCGGGATGTACCGGTGTTCCAGGGCGAGCGCGGCCTTGATCAGACCGGTCACCCCGGCCGCCGCGTCCAGATGCCCGATGTTGGACTTCACCGACCCCAAGTGAACCGATCCCGCAGGCAGTTCGGTGCCGAAGACCTCGGTGAGCGCCTGTACCTCGATGGGGTCGCCCAGCGGGGTCGCGGTGCCGTGCGCCTCGACGTACTGGACCGAACCCGGCTCGATCCCGGCGACCGCCAGGGCCTCGGAGACCACCTCCGCCTGTCCCCGTGCCGACGGGGCGGTGAAGCCGATCTTGGCGGCGCCGTCGTTGTTGACCGCCGAGCCGCGGATCACCGCGTGCACATGGTCGCCGTCCGCCAGCGCGTCCTCGAGCCGCTTCAGTACGACGACGGCCACGCCGTCACCGGACACGGTGCCGCTCGCCTCGGCGTCGAACGGGCGGCAGTGCCCGTCCCGGGCCAGGATCGCGCCCTCCTCGTAGCGGTAGCCGCGCGGCTCGAACTCCCGGACCGCCACACCGCCCGCGAGCGCCATGTCGCACTCCCGTGACAGCAGCGACTGCACCGCCAGGTGCACGCCGACCAGCGACGACGAGCAGGCGCTCAGCACGGTGAAGCTCGGCCCGGTCAGACCGAGCCGGTACGACACCCGCAGGCTCAGCGTGCCCGGGTCGTTGCCGACGGCCACCTGGATCTCGTCCGACACCCGGCCGTCCGCGCCGCCGTGCGGGATCCGCTCGCGCAGATAGCCGCTGCCCGAGACACCCGCGAACACACCCGTCCGCGCGTCGTACGCCCCCGCCGGATAGCCGGCCCGCTCCAGCGCCTGCCAGGAGGTCTCCAGAAGCAGCCGGTGCTGCGGGTCCATCAGCTCGGCCTCGGAGCGGGTGATCCCGAAGAAGGCCGCGTCGAACCGGTCGTAACCCTCCAGCGGGAAACCGGACTTGACGAGCGCCGGATCGGCGAGCAGCTCCTCGGAGACCCCTGCTTCGAGCAGCTCCTCGTCGGTGTAGCGGGTGGCACCCTCGGCGCCGGCCGTCACCAGCCGCCACAGCGCCTCGACATCGGGGGCCCCGGGGAAGCGCCCGCTCATCCCGATGATGGCGACGGACTGCTCCGGCAGCTGTGCCCCGTGCTCTCGCGCGGTCATGCGTTCCCCTTGTCGGTGTCGTCGTGGCGGTCGGCGAGCAAGTCCTCCAGCGCGCCGGCGAGTTCGCGTACGGTCGGCAGATCGAAGAGCAGCCGCAGCGTCACCGGTGCCCCGAGTCTCTCCTTGGCCACGGCCACGGCCTGGGTGGCGAGCATCGAGTGCCCGCCCAGTTCGAAGAAGTCGTCGTCGAGTCCCACCCGGTCGACGGAGAGCAGTCCGGCCCAGATGTCGGCGAGGGTCTTCTCGACGGGTGTCGACGGCGCCGCGAAGTCCGCTTCGAGATCGGGCCGTACGGCCTGTGGCGCGGGCAACGCCCGCCGGTCCGCCTTGCCGTTGAGGGTCAGCGGCAGCCGGTCCAGGGCCACGAACACATTCGGCACCATGTACGCGGGCAGCGTCCGCGCCAGGTGCTCGCGCAGCTCGGACGGTCCCACCGCGTCCGCCCTGCCCGCCGGGACCCAGTAGGCCACCAGGCGCGGGTCGCCCGCCGCGTCCTCGTCCACGATCACCACGGTGTCGCGGACCTCCGGATGCCCGGCGAGCGCGTTCTCGATCTCGCCCGGCTCGATCCGGTAGCCGCGGATCTTCACCTGGTGGTCGAGCCGCCCCAGATACGCGTGGTCGCCGCCCGCCAGCTCCCGGGCGCCGTCGCCCGAGCGGTAGCGGCGGGCGCCGGGCACGGCCGCCTCCGGGTCCGGCAGGAACCGCTCGGCGGTGAGCGCCGGACGGCCGAGGTAGCCCCGGGCCACCCCCGCGCCGCCCACGTACAGCTCGCCGGCCGTCCCCGCAGCCGCCGGGTCGCCGTCCGCCCCGACCACCCGCATCGTCCAGCCGTCGAACGCCCCGCCGATCAGGCTGTCCCCGGCACCGGCACCGGCCAGGTCGGCGGCGGTCATCCGCCGGTACGTGGAGTGCACCGTCGTCTCGGTGATCCCGTACATGTTCACCAGCTCGGGCCGGTCCTCGCCGTGCCGCGCGAGCCACGGCCGCAGCGTCCCGGGCGACAGCGCCTCTCCCGCGAACACCACGACCCGCAGGGCCAGTTCGGCCGGAGCGCCGCCGCGCCCGGCGGTCTCCTCCTCGTACCGGACGAGCTGCCGGAAGGCGGCCGGCGTCTGGTTGAGGACGGTCACGCCCTCATCGCGCAGCAGCGCGTGGAAGTCCTGCGGAGAACGGCGTACGTCGTCGGGGACGACCACCAGACGGCCGCCGTGCAGCAGCGCGCCCCACATCTCCCACACCGACACGTCGAACGCGGCGGACGAGAACATCGACCACACGTCGTCCGGGCCGAAGCCGAAGCGCTCCCGGACGCCCGTGAGCAGCGCCGTCACCTGACGGTGCTCGACCATCACACCCTTCGGGGTCCCGGTCGAACCGCTGGTGTAGATCACATACGCCAGGTTCGCGGCGACCGCCCCGCCACCGTCCGCCGGGGCCTCGTCCGGCCGGCCGGACACATCCGTGCCGCCCGGGCCGGTGAGCACCGTGTGCACGGCCCCGCCGACCCCGTCGATCCCGTCGACCGCGCCGGTCCGGTCCGTGACCAGGACCGCCGCACCCGCGTCGGCGAGCATGAACGCCTGCCGCTCGGCCGGGCTCGCCGGATCCACCGGCACATACGCCCCACCCGCCTTCAGCACCGCGAGCAGCGCCGTGACCAGCGTCGTGGTCCGCTCCAGGCGCACCGCCACCGGGACCTCCGGGCCGACGCCCAGGGAACGCAGATGATGGGCGAGCCGGTTGGCGTCGCGTTCCAGCTCCCGGAAGGTCAGGCGGCCGTCCGGGCCCGACACGGCGACGGCGTCACCGCGCAGCCCCGCCTGCCGCTCGAACCAGGTGTGCAGGGTCCCCGGCGCGGAGCCCCGTCCGTCAACGGTCAAGGTCGTGCTTCCTCTCGGTGCGTGGCGGTGAAGGACACCACGGCCGGCAGATCGCCGACCGGGGTGCCCGGGGAGGCGACGGCCTCCGCGAGGGTCCGCTCGTACGCGGCGAGCAGCGCGTCCGGCGTGTCCGGTCCGTACAGATCCGTGTCGTACTCGAGGAGCAGCTCCACGGCGTCCGCGCCGCGCTCCTCCACGTACAGACTGAGGTCGTACTTCGCCGTGTCCTGAGGGCCCGTCACATCCAGCTCGCACGGCCCGAGTCCGGCGAAAACCGGCGGGCGCCGCTCGCCCAGATGACTGAACATCACCCGGAACACCGGCGTGAAGTCCCGGCCACGCCGGGTGACCAGCGCCTCGACCAGCTTGTCGAAGGGCAGTTCCTGGTGGTCGGCGGCGTCGAGGACCGCCGCGCGTACCCGGCCGGTCAGGGCCCCGAAGCCGGGGTCGCCGGCCAGACCGGCCCGTACCGGCACCATGTTGATCAGGCAGCCGACCAGGTCCTGGAGCTCGGGGCGGGTGCGCCCGGCGGCCGGCATGCCCACCGTCACGTCCTTCGCCCCGGACCAGCCCGAGAGCAGGGCGTACAGCGCCGCCAGGTACGTCATGTTGGCCGTCGCCCGCGCCTCCTTGCCGAACGCCCGCACCGCGCGCACGAGTCCGGCGGGCAGCCGCCGGGTGGCGACGGCGCCGCGGAAGCTCTTGGAACGCGGCCGGGGCCGGTCCGTCGGCAGCTCCAGCGCGCGCGGATCCTCGCCGAGAACCGCGCGCCAATGGCCGATCAGGCCGTCCAGGGTGGCGCCGGTGAGCCGCGCGCGCTGCCACTCGGCGAGATCGGCGTACTGCAGCGGGGCCTCGGGAAGTCCCTCCGGCGTGCCGTAGAGCAGCCCCAGTTCACGGTAGAAGACCTCCACCGAGCCGCCGTCGACGGCCACATGATGGAAGGTCACGACAAGCCGGTGATCGTCCTCGGTGACCCGCACGAGCCGGGCCGCCAGCGGGGGAGCGGTGGCCAGGTCGAAGACGCGCCGGGCCTCCTCGCCCGCGATCCGCCGGGCCTCCGCCTCCGGATCGCCCGCCGCCGACACATCGGTGCGGGGCAGCGGGACGGGCGAGGGCGCCGCGATCACCTGGTGCGGCACACCGGCGGGCGCCGCGTACGTCGTGCGCAGCACCTCGTGACGGGCCACCACGGCGTCGAGCGCGCGGCCGAGCGCCGCCGGGTCGAGCGCGCCGCGCAGCCGCAGCACGGTCGGCACGTTGTAGAGCGTGGTCTCCGGATCGATCTGCTGCATGAACCACAGCCGCTGCTGGGCGAAGGAGAGCGCGGGCCGGGCGTCCGCGCCGCGCGGCAGCGCCCGCGGCGCGTCCGGCGCCGGCTCCGCAAGCGGCGCCGAGTCCCGGTCCGCGGCCGACTCCCGGCCGGGGGGTGCGGCGGGCGGCGCCTTCATCGCGGCGTCCACCACCTCGGCCATCCCGGCGAGCGTGCCCGCGCCGAGCAGGCGGGTGGGCGACACCGTGAGCCCCAGCTCCTCGTCGATCAGCCCGGCGAGCCGTCTCGCCGTCTCCCCGTCCCCGCCGAGCTTGGTGAACTCCGCACCGGGCGAGGGCTCTTCGGTACAGAGCAGCTCCGACCAGAACCGGGCCAGCTCCTCGAAGACAAAGCCACTCGCGGTCACGCGAACGCCACCCCCCGGCCCGCCTCGCGCACCGTACGGTGCAGCAGTTCCAGGAACGGCCCGGGACGCTCCCGGAAGTAGAAGTGGTCGCCCTCGAAGACATGCACGCCGACGGGGCCCGCCGCCGAATGGAGGCCCCAGCGGCCGGCGTCCGCCGGCGGCAGGCTGGGGTCGTCGTCGGCCGCGAACACGGTGATCGGACAGGGTGCGGTCGCCTCCGGTGCCACCCGGTACCGTTCCAGGGCCGCGAAGTCAGCGCGCAGCGCGGGCAGACAGAGCCGGATCAGCTCCTCGTGCTCCGCCACGTCCGGACGCGTGCCGCCGAGGCCCATGATCCGGGCGAGCACCGCGGTGTCCGCCTCCTCACCGGCCCCGTCGAGCCGCTCGGCGCGCGCCTCGTGATGGGAGGGCGCGGCACAGGCCGAGGCGACGAGTGTGGCGGGCCGGGACGCCGTACGGGACAGCCGGCGGGCCGTCTCGAAGGCCACGATCGCGCCCATGCTGTGCCCGAAGAACACCGGCCGCTCGACTCCGTGGGCGGTCAGCGCCCGTGCCGCCGCGTCCGCCATCGCCTCCAGCGACCGCACCGGCTCCTCGAACAGCCGGTTCTCGCGCCCCGGGTACTGGATCACCAGGAGTTCGATGTCGGGGTCGAGCGCCGTAGAGAGCGCGTGGTAGTAGCTGGCCGCGCCGCCCGCGTGGGGGAAGCACACCAGGGTGTGCTCCGCCGTCCGGTAGGGAGGGAAGCGGCGGATCCAGCGGTCCAGGGGCGTCTCAAGGGAGCCGGGGCGGCCGGACCCGCCGGGCCGGTCGGGGCCGGCGGATCCGTCCGGTCCGGCGGGTGTGTCGATGTGGTGTGTCAACGTGAATCCCTGTCGGAGCGCGTGCGTGCGTGACGGGTGAGGCGAGCGGGGCGGCGTGTGGGGACGCCCGGGGACCGAAGCCGGTCCGGCGATGGGGGTCCGGCGATGGTCCGGCGGCGGTCCGGAGGCGGTCCGGAGACGAGGAGGGCGCGCGGCCTCCGCGTACGCCGGCGCCGGGGAAGCCGGACCCGGCCGCGGCCGGGTCGCCGGTCAGCCCGCTTGGAGCGCAGGCTCCGCCCGCTCCGCCGTCAGCGGTGCCCGTCGGGCCACCGCGAACTCGACCACTTGGTGAGCCATGATGGCCAGTTGGGACCGGATGTGGGGATCCGCGCAGGCGCCGTCGGGAGAGAAACCGGTGACGCCGGTGTTCACCGCCACGCCCAGCGGGGTGTTCCAGCCGCGCAGCGCGTGCACGGTGTCGCGCAGCGCCGACAGCGTGGTCATCGCGCCCTGCCAGCCCGCGCCGACCGCGAGCGTGCCGACCGCGCGCCCGCTCAGATAGGGCCGCTCGTCGCCGCGCAGCGCCTCCAGGTGATCCAGGGCGTTCTTCAACAGGCCCGTGACTCCGCCGTGGTAGACGGGACTGGCGATCACGATCCCGTCGGCCGCGGCCACCTCGGCGAGCAACCGCTCCACGGCGGCGGGACGTTCGGCCCCGGCCGGATCGAAGAGCGGAAGCACCAGATCGGCGCCAGGGATCAACCGGGTCTCCGCGCCCAGCCGTCCGGCCTCGTCGAGCACCAGACGCAGCGCCCGCTCGGCCCGTGAACCGGACCGGCGGGAGCCGCCGATGCCCACCACTTTCACCAACTGCCGCATGAGGAGCCCCCGAAGCCGTGTGCGGTCGTTCTTTCCGTGCGCCCCGTCGCCGACACTTCGTGAGCGTCGCCCCGAGGACCGCAACTCAGCCTCGGTCAAGGAAACTTGCTGGTCAAATGTTCGCCGACGGCGATTCCGATGGGAGAGATCGAGGAAATCGATGTGCCGGGAAGGGGGCGCCATCGGCCGATCGGCGCTGTCGATGGACACCATCGGAAAGGCGGTGTCCCCGCTTCTTGAGGGGCCGCCCGTCCGGCGCGATCATCGGACGATGCACTTCCGGCCCGAACTCATCGGACCCACCAGAGCCATCAAAGCCACCAGAGCCATCGGCTCCGTCGGATCGGCGACGCCATGACGGCGGCCGACACCTCTCTCGCCCCGCGGATCGCCCTGGTCGGCGCGACCGGCGCGGTCGGCGGCACCCTCCTGGACATCCTGGAGGACCACGGGTCGCCCTACCGCGCACTCCATCTGATCGCTTCCGCGCGGTCGGCGGGCCGCGAGATCCGGGCCGGCGGACTCGACCGTCCGGTGCGGGACCTCGCCGGATTCGACTTCCGCCGGGCCGACGTGGCCTTCTTCTTCGCGGGCGCCGAGGTCGGCCGCCGCTGGGCGCCGCTCGCCGCGGCCGCCGGGACCCTGGTCGTCGACGGCAGCAGTGCCTTCCGGCTCACGAAGGACGTTCCCCTGGTCGTCCCCGGGATCAACGGCGCCCTGCTCGACCGGCGCCCGGCGGGGGGACTCGTCGCGCTTCCCGGAGCGGGCGCCACCGCCCTGGCCCGGGTGCTCGCGCCGATCGTCCGCCGCTGGACCGTCCGCAAGGTCGTGGTGAGCACCTATCAGCCTGCCTCCGAGGCCGGGCACGCGGGCGTCGAGGAGCTCCAGGAGGGCACCCGGATCCGGCTCCAGGACCCGGAGGCCCCCCTGCCCGCCGAGATGTTCTCGCCGCCGCTCGCCTTCGACGCGCAGAGCGGCATGGGGGCCGGTGCCGAGCCGGACCGTGCGTCGGGCGGTACGTGGGCCGGCGCCCCGGAGGACGGCTTCACCGAGCAGGAGCGCGGGCTCCTGGAGGAGACCCGCCGCGTCCTCGGCCTGCCGGGGCTCGACCTGACCGCCACCTGTGTCCGGGTGCCCGTGGCACACGGTCAGTGCGCGGCGGTGTGGGTGGACTGCGCGCTCGCCGTGGACCGGGGCGCACTGATCGCCGCGCTGCGCTCGGCACCCGGCGTCACCGTGCACGACGGGGCCGGCCACGCCACGCCGACCCCCGCCACGCTGGACGATCCCGACCGGGTGCACGTGAGCCGGATCCGTCTCTCGCCGGCCGGTCCGAACGGCCCGACGGGCTTCTGGCTGTGGCTGGTCGCCGACAACCTCAGGAGCGGCGCGGCGCTGGGCGCGTTCCAGGTCCTCGGCGAACTCGCGGCACGCGGCACGCTCTGATCCCGCCGGGGACCGGGACGCGGGCCCGGACCCGTCGGCCGGCGCCGGACCTGCCGGCCGGCCGACGGACGTCGGCCTCAGCCCACGAGCTGGAGCCCGGAGCGACCGGTCCGCACGGCGAACCCGTCAGGCGCGTCGGACACTTCGGACACCACCGGCGGCGCGGGCGCCCTGGACGTGCCCTGTCCGTACGTCCGGTCCTGCCCGTACGCCGCGCCCTGTGCGTACGCCCCGTCCGGTCCGTCCTGCGCGGCGAAGCGCACGATCTGGTCGATGAACGCCCGCATCTCGCGGGTGACCTGCCGACCGTGCCGCCAGGCGATCTGGGTGTGCAGCTCGAACGGGGGCCGCCAGTCGAGCACCACCAGTCCGCCCGTCGCGAGCGCGTCGGCCACGGCGACCCGGGGGAGCACGCTCACCCCGAGCCCGGCGGCGACCCCGCGCTTTACGGACTCGACGGTGCCGAACTCCAGCAGCTCCGGCCCCGGCCCCGGCCCTGATCCCGGTCCCGATCCCGCAGTCGCGCCGACGGCCAGTTCCGCCTCCAGCAGCTCCCGGCAGCAGTCCCCCGCCTCCGGTACGAGAAGCGGTACGGCCGCCAGATCCCCCGAGGTCGGACCGGGCAGCCCGGCGAGCCGGTGCCCCGGCGCGGCGACCGCGACCAGCGGCTCGGACCACAGGGTCTCGGTGCTCAGCCCCGCGTGCTCGGTGCGCGCGTCCATGAAGAAGCCCATGTCCAGGGCGCCCTGCCGCAGCGCGTCGCGGGTGCGGTCGGCGGAGCCGGTCCGCGGCGAGATCCGCAGCCGCGGATAGCGGTGGTGGAGGAACTCCAGGACGGGTGGCATCCGGTACGAGGTGAGGCTCTCGCTCGTGCCGATCGTGAGCAGTCCGGCGGGCTCGGCCCAGCCGGTCGTCTTGTCCCGGGCCTCGTCGACGAGGGACAGGATGCGTTCCGCGTACGGAAGCAGCCGCTCGCCCGCCGGGGTGAGCCGGATCCTGCCCCGCAGGCGTTCGAAGAGTTCCACGCCGAGGGCCACTTCCAGGCTCTTGACCTGGGCGGTTACGCTCGACTGTGCGTAGTTCAGGTCGGCCGCCGCCTTGGTGAAGCTGAGCAGCGTCGCGACGCGATGGAACGTGGTGAGCTGTCTGAGATCCAACGGGCCTCCCCCTCGGCACTGGTGGACACGAGCGTCAGCGTGTCACTGCCATCCCATGTCCTCGTGGACGCCGTCGCCGCCCGCCGGGGTGATCGCGGGCCGCTGCGCGGTGGCGGTCGGGGACGGGGTGCCGGTCTGGGCAGCGGCCGAGGCGGTGACGGCGGAGCCGAGGAAGACGGCGGTGACCAGGGCGGTCGCGGCGGCGGCCGTGACGATGCGGGCGCGGAGCATGAAGGGACGTCCTTCCGGTACGGGTTCGGATGAGCGGCGGAAGCACCGGTGCCTTGGTGGGGTGTCCGCCGCGCATTAGCATCACCGGACGGGCGCCGAGGGGGAAGGAAGATCAGCTGGACCCTTTGGGCCTTGGCCGAAAACGGCCATGAGCGGGGAGCACGGACCGCTCGGCGTGGAGCCCGCGGGCCCGTGCCGAAGCGGTGCACGACGAGGAACGGGGGCCTCATGCTGGAAGCACTGGGACTCGACACAGGCACGGAGGCCGTCTACCGGGCCATGCTCGCGGAGCCCGGGGACGGAGCGGCGGACATCGCCCGGCGGCTCGGAACCACAAAGGAGGCCGTGTACCGGGCCTGGGAGCGGCTCGCCGAACTCTCCCTGGTCCAGAGTCCCGCCGCGGACGGCGGCCCGAGCGGCCCGAGCGGCCCGAGCGGCTCGGGCCGCCCGGCGGGCCGGCCCGAGCCGGTGAGCCCGGCACTCGGCCTCGACCATCTGGTCACCCGGGCCCAGACGGAACTGGAGGAACACCGCAGACGGGTCGCCGCCGCCCGGGTCACCGCCGCGCGGCTCGCCTCCGAGTACGCCGAACTGTCCGCCCGTACGACCCCGGTCACCGTGGAACACCTGCCCGATGTGGCGCAGACCAGGGCTAAGCTCGCGGTGCTGACCGACCGCGTACGCGAGGAGGTGATGGTCTTCGCGCCCGGCGGGGCGCAGACCGAGGCCAACCGGCAGGCCGCCCGGCCGCTCAACGAGCGCCTCCTCTGCCGGGGCGTGGCCATGCGTACCGTCTATCTCGACAGTGTCCGCAACGATCCGGCGACCGTCGCGCACGCCCGCGAACTCACCGGGCTCGGCGGCCAGGTCCGCACGGTCGCCACCCTGCCGATGCGAATGACCCTGGTGGACCGCGAGGCCGCGGTGATCCCGGTGGACGGCGACGACTCCAGCGCGGGGGCCGTCGTTCTGACCGGTCAGGGCCCGCTGACCGCCCTGTGCAGCCTCTTCGAGATGGTCTGGGAGACCGCCCGGCCGCTGGGGGATCCCGCGCGCCGGGCCGACGACGCCGACCGGCTGGACCGTCAGGAGGCCGCCGCGCTGCGGCTCCTCGCGGAGGGGCACACGGACGAGGGCATCGCCAAGCGCATGGGGCTGTCCCATCGGACCGCCCGGCGCATCGCGACCCTCCTCATGGAACGCCTCGGCGCCCGCAGCCGCTTCGAGGCGGGTGTACGGGCGGTCCAGCGCGGCTGGCTGCCGAGCGATCTATGACGTCGAGTGATCCATGACGCCGACCGATCGGAGACATCGAGCGACCAGCGTCACAGAGCGATCCATGACGCCGTGTGATCCGTGACGCCGTGTGATCCGTGACGCCGAAGGGGGCCCGCCGTCGTCAGGCGGCGGCGCCCCGCCGCACGCTCAGCGGCCGCTGGTCCGTCCAGACCTCCTCGATGTGCGCGAGGCACTCGGCCCGGGTACCGGTGAATTTGTCCACCCGCCACCCGGCGGGCAGCGCGCGTCCCTCCGCCCACAGGGAGTACTGCTCCTCGTCGTTCACCACGACCATGAACCGCTCGTCGACATCCGCGTCCTGCACGGCGCATTCCTCCACGACTGACTGATTGGGACAACTCTCTCAGCCTCGGTGCGGGCCGCCGCCCCGGCAAGATCCCCGCCATGGAACCTGCTGAACACCCGCATCGGCTGCGCCGATGGAGGTGCGGGGCCGGGCTCCCCGCTTCCGGGGCTCGGCGGCCGGGGTGCGCGGAATGGGTGGCGAAGTCCGCGATACGAGGCCGGTGTTTCCGCAATGGGTCACGGCAGTGGTGTGAAGCGGACGGGTTTCGGAGATCATTGTCCGAATGGTCTCGCATGCGCCGCGCGGCATGGCCGCCAGTCCCGTGAATCCTGCGGGGAACGCGGAAGTGATTCCGGCACCGGGGTTCGTCGACGGACAAGCGTCTCGCGCGAAGGCGTTCCGGGAGACGCCGCGCGCGTGGCCGGTCCGGCCGTGAGGCCTGATCGGGTCCACCTCCACCACGTCACGGACCGTGCGGACGGCTCCGTGTGACGGCATGTCGAGAGTAGCGAATCCTTTCCCGTTCAAGGCTCCTGAGGGGAATTCTGTGCACGCTCGGACAAGAATTTCCGGACCCGTCGATACGGCAGAATGGCCGAAGGTGATCTTTTCGGGAGTCTGTTGTGCTGCTACTCGACCTCAATACCGTGCCGCCCCGAGAGCGGGTGGAGGCATTTCGCCACGCGCTGACGGATTCCTTGGTGCCCAACGACATTTCCCACGAGGAGCCGGAGGGCGGTATCCACGCGCGGATGGAAATGTGGCGTGTCGGTGGGCTGGACCTCTTCGCCACCCGTAACTCGGGCTTCCAGGTACGGCGTACGGCCCGCCATGTGCGTCATCACCGCGACCACCCGATCGTCTCCGTCTCGCTGCAGCCCGAGGGCGTCCACCGGGCCGAAGTCGCGGACCGGCGGGAATTCCTGGGAGCCGACGACATCTGCGTCTTCCACGAGCTGTCGCCCCGGGTGTACGGCTGGTCCGGCGACGCGGCGTCCCAATCCATCATGTTCGACACCCACCGCCTCGGTGTGCCGGTGGACACCGTGGTGCGGGCCTCCTCGCGCCTGCGGGCCAGTCCGCTCTACGGGCTGGTGCTGGAACATCTGCGGGGAGTCTGGCGCGACCCGGGCCGGCTGGAGAACGATCCCGGTTCCGAGGCCCTGGCGTCGGCCACGACGGAACTCGTGCGCGCGTTGCTCCTCTCCGCCGCGCACACCGAACAGACGGCCGAGGTCAGGTCGACGATGGACGAGACCCTGCTCACCCGGATCACGGCCTACGCCAGGGCCCACCTCGCGGACCGCGACCTGACGCCGGAGCGGATCGCGGCGGAGCACGCCGTCTCGGTCCGCCGGCTCTACACGCTGCTCAGCGAGGCGGGGATCAGCCTGGAACAGTGGCTCATCACGGAACGGCTCGCGAAGGCCCGGCGGATGCTGACCTCGGCCCGGCACGCCCGCCTGACCATCGCCGCGGTCTCCGCCCGGTGCGGATTCAGCACACCGAGCCACTTCAGCCGCCGTTTCCAGGCGGCCTACGGGATGTCCCCGGGCGAATGGCGACGGCAGGGCCCCCTCGCCATCGCGGAACCGCACGAGTGATCCGCCGGGGCGCCCGCGCCAGGGCCGGGCGGGCGCTTTCGGCCGCCGCCGGGACGACCCGCCCCGGCGGCAACGGGACCCACGGGCCGAACCACCCGGCCTGTACGTCGATGACGCCCAGGAAGGCGTACCGGTCTTCCGCCGTGAGAACCAGGACCGCGCCTCCTGGGGAATCCCCCTGACCCGGATCGGGCAGGACGACCCACCGGTGGTGGAGACACCTCAGGGCTGGATTCCCTTTCTCGACCGGATGTCCCTGGCCTGGGCCGAGCTGGTCCTGAGCGAGTCGCCCCTTTTCACGGACCACCTCTACGACGCCCGCGAGCCGCCCGACACGCTGATGCCGGCGCCCCACGCCCGGCATGCCCGGGCCGGCCTGCCGGATCATCCGATGCGGGCGAGCGAGGACGGCTCACCGGTCCGCTGGTACGCGGCTCCCGGCCGGCGCAGGGGTCCCGGATCGGCCGGACGGCCGCACTCTGAGGAAACGACCTCGGCCTGAGCCGGTGCGCGGCGAGTGGGCGACGATCCCGCGTTTTCTGCGGGCACGGACAAGAGTTCCGCAGGGAGGGGCATCACGGCGGTGTCACGGTGTCTCAAGGACGTACAAGACCGGAGCGACGCGGTACGGGAACGCGGCGCGGACAACGCGCGCCGCACCCCGGCCCACCGGTCCCGGCGTCGCGGAGAGACGACCACGAATGAGGACTGCCATGGCCGAAACGTTGCGGCGAGCCCCCGTCGGCAGTGCCGTACTCCAGGAACTGATCGACGAGCTCGCGGAGTCGCTCGGCCGGTCCGTGGCCCTGGCCGACCCTCAGATCAGAGGCATCTGTTCGAGCCGGCACTTCGGTGACGCCGACCCGGCACGCGTGTACAGCCTGTTGCAGGGACGGGCCGGTCACGAGGTCGCCCGTCACGTCCTCGACCAGGGCGTCGCCCAGTGGTCCCGGCCGGGTTTCGTCGCGGGGCGGGACGATCTCGGGCTGCTCACCCGCTACTGCGTGCCGCTGCGCGAGCGCGGCCATTTCCTCGGTCTGCTGACGATCGTCGTACCGGACGCGCGGCTGGATCCGGAGGCGATCGACGCCGTCGCCCGTGCGACCCCCGCCATTGCCGGCCGGGTCTACGCCGAGCAGGTCCTGGCCCACGCGGAGAAGAGAAGGGAGCAGGAACTGCTCCTGGCGCTGCTGGGGCCGGACCCGGCGGCGCGCGCCGAGGCCCGCCGGCGACTGGTGGACGACATGCGGCTCCCGGACGCGCCCCACGCGGTGGTCGGCGTGGTGCAGCTGGCCGGCGCCCGGGTGTCTCCGGGCCAGGTGTCGGACGTCCTGCGCGGGGTGGTGGAGGACAGCCGCCGCACCCGGTCGGCGCACGGCGTCTTCGCGGTCCTGCCGGACCGGGCCGTCCTGCTCCAGCTCGCCGACCGGCCGCTGACGCCCGAGCAGCTCCAGACGCAGTCCCGGCGCATCCTGGAAGGTCTCGGCACGTGCCCCGACGCGTCGGCCGCGCCCGTCGTCGGCACCGGCGGTCACCAGACGGGTCTCGCCGGCGCGCGGACCTCTCACGAGCAGGCGCTCGTCGCGGTGCGCGCCGCCCGCCGGATGCCCTCGCTCAAGGGGGTCGGGTCCTGGGAGGAACTCGGCGAGCTCGCCGTGCTCCTGCACCTGCCGGACCGGGCCCTGAACGAGTCGCTGCTCCCCGGACCGCTGCGCGCGCTGCTGGAGTCCGGTTGCGGGCCGAGGCTGGAGGAGACCCTGCGGTGCTTCCTCGATCAAGCCGGATCGGTACCCAGGGCCGCCGAGGCGCTGCGGATCCACCGCACCTCGCTGTACTACCGGTTGCGGCAGATCCAGGAGATCACCGGGCTCGACCTGGACAACGGGGCGGATCGCATCACCCTGCATCTGGGGTTGCGCACCCGGGAACTCCTCATGTCTCTCGGTGCCTCCGGCGGCTACGACGGCGACGGCCGGCGGCCCGGGCGGGCCGCCGCACCGGGCAACGCTCCCGCGGCGCGGACCGGAACCGGGCCCGCCGCCCGGACCCCCGGTTCCGGTCCGCGCGGCGGGCGGAGCGCGCGCGTCCGCCGGGAACGTCCCTCCGCCACGGTCTGACCGGGCGGTCCGCCAGGGCCCGTGACCGATGCCCGCCCGTCGCCGGCCGGGCGCACGCCCCCGTACGCCACACGCCCCGCACATCTCACGCTCTGGTACGTCACACGCCCCGGGCGGCCGTCGTACCGAGAAAACGGACATGGGGCCGGCCGCCGGGTCCGGGGCGGGTGACCTCGGCCCGGACCCCGTACACCGAGGCGATGAGCTCCTCGGTGAGCACCTCCGCCGCCGGGCCGGCCGCCACCACCCGCCCCGCCCGCAGCACCACGAGGTGATCGCAGTACATCGCCGCCAGGTTCAGATCGTGCAGCGCGACGACGGTGGTCAGGTCCGGGCCCGGCTCCGAGACCAGTTCCAGCAGGTCCAGTTGGTGGCGTACGTCCAGATGGTTGGTGGGCTCGTCGAGCAGCAGCTCGCGCGGTTCCTGGGCGAGCGCCCGGGCGATCTGGACCCGCTGCCGCTCGCCGCCCGAGAGGGTGCGCCAGGTCCGGTCCGCCCGGTCGGCGAGTCCGGTACGGGCCAGCGCCGAGCGCACCGCCGTCTCGTCGGCCGCCGAAGGCGGCGCCCACGCCCGGCGGTGCGGGATCCGGCCGAGCCGTACCACCTCGGCCACCGTCAGATCGACCTGGGTGTCGGCGTGCTGCTCGACCGTGGCCAGGCGCCTGGCCACGGCGCGCCGGGACAGACCGCCCAGGGGATCGCCGTCGAGCGTGACGACCCCGGTGTCCGGGGCCAGGATCCCGGCGAGCAGCCGCAGCAGGGTGGACTTGCCCGAGCCGTTCGGGCCGAGCAGACCGGTGACCGTGCCCGGACGCGCCACGATGCTCACCCCGTCGACGACGAGGACACCGCCCGCCGAGCGCGCGACCCGGTCGGCCCGCAGCCCGCCCCGCCCGGCCGCCGCCACCCCGCTCACCGCCCGCCTCGCGCGTGCGTACGGGACAGGACGAGAACGAAGACCGGCACCCCGATCAGCGAGGTCACCACGCCGACCGGCACCTCCTGCGGGTCGAGTACGGTACGGGCCACGGTGTCGGCCCAGACCAGAAAGACCGCCCCGGCCACCGCCGTCAGCGGCAGCAGCCGGGCGTGCCCGGGACCGGTCAGCGCCCGGACCGCGTGCGGCAGGACCAGGCCGACGAAGCCGATCGCCCCCGCCGAGGAGACCAGCACGGCGGTGAGCAGCGCGGTCACCGACAGCAGGATCATCCGGGTCCGGGCCACCTGTACCCCGAGCGACGTCGCGGCGTCCTCGCCGAACGCGAGGGCGTCCAGCGTCCGTACGGATCCGCCGCACACCAGCAGGGCCGCCACCAGCGCCGCGCAGCCGGCGCCGGCATCGGTCCAGTCGGCGCCGGCGAGCGAGCCGAGCAGCCAGAACAGCACTCCGCGGGTGGTCTCCGCGTCGGCGGCGGTCATCACCACGAACGAGGTGAGCGCGGAGAACAGCTGCATCACGGCGACCCCGGCGAGCACGACCCGGTCCGTCCCGCCGCCGAGGACCCGGCCGAGCGACACGACCAGCGCGAACGAGCAGACCGCGCCGAGGAACGCGCCCCCGGTGACGGACAGCGCGCCCCCGCCGAGGCCGAGCACCACGACCGCGACCGCCCCGGTCGACGCGCCCGAGGAGACACCCAGGACGAACGGATCGGCGAGCGGATTGCGCAGCAGCGACTGCAGCACCGCGCCGCACACCGCGAGCCCGGCGCCGCACACGGCCGCGAGCAGGGTCCGGGGCAGCCGCAGGTTCCAGACGATGCCGTCCCGGATCGGGGTGAGTCCCGAGGAGCCGCCCGACAGGTGGGCGGTGACCACGGAGCGCACCTCGGCCACCCGGATGTCGGTGGGGCCGATGGTGAGGGCGACGGCGACCGACGCGCACAGCAGCGCGATCCCCGCCGCCCCGGCGACCGGTGACAGCAGCCGGGGCCGGGACCGGAACCACGTCCTGGGCCGGAACCACGTCCTGGGCCGGAACCACGTCCTGGGCCGGGACCGGGTCACTTCGCGAATCCGTACGTCCGCAGTGCGGCGGCCACCTTCTCGATGCTCTCGACGGTGCGCGGGGTGGGGTTCAGCGCCTGGCCGCCGAGGATCACGTACCGCTTCTTCCGTACCGCCGTCATGTTCCTGGTGACGGGGTGGGATTCCAGGAACTCGATCTTCTTTGCGGCGCTCTCGGCGGACTGCGCCTTGCGGGTCAGATCGGCGATCACCAGGACGTCCGGGTCCCGCTCGGCCACCGTCTCCCAGTTGATCTGAGGCCATTCCTCATGGGTGTCGTCGAAGACGTTGCGCACCCCGAGGGTCCGGCTGACGATCCCGGGCGCTCCGCAGCAGCCGGCCATGTACGGCCCCTGTGAGTCGGAGTACCAGTACAGGACGGAGGCGCGCCCGAAGCCCGCGCCCGCCGTCGCCTTCGTGACCCGGTCCCGCAGCTCGCCGACGAGTTCCCCGGCGCGCTCGGGCACCCCGAACACCCGGCCCAGGTCGCGTATCTCGCCGTACACGTCGTCCATCGTCAGCGGCCGGGTACGGACCCCGTCGCCGTCACCGCTGTTGTCCTTGCCGACGCAGTCGGAGGGGGAGAGATACGTGGGCACGCCGAGGGCGCCGAACCGCTCGCGGGGCGCCACGCCGCCCTTGCCCAGGGTGTAGAGGAACGAGGCGCTGACGAAGTCGGGTTCGGTGTCCAGCACCTTCTCGAAGGAGGGATAGCGCTCGGCGAGCCGGGGGACCTTGGCGTTCTCTTTCTCCAGGCCCTTGAGCACCGGGTCCGTCCAGGTGGCCGTGCCCACCATGCGGTCGGCGAGCCCGAGCGCCAGCAGGATCTCGGCCGAGCCCTGGTCGAGGGCGACGGCCCGGCTCGGCGGGCGGTCGATCGTGATCCGCTGTCCGCAGTTGTCGAGCGCCACCGGATAGCCGGAGGCGGCCCCCGCCCCCGCCGCCGAGGACGCGGGAGCCGGAGCGGCGGCCGGCGGCCTGCCGGCGCCGCAGCCGGTGAGGAGTACGGCACCGGCCAGAAGCGGCACGGCGAAACGGGCGGGGTGTGCGAGGGGCACGGGAGAGTCCTCTGTGTCCACGGCTCATGCGCGAAGCCTGTCGTACGGTGCTCCCCGGACCGCCTGTCAGGGCGCCGGGGCCGCCAGCAGGTCTTCGGACTCGGGTTCGTCCGGACGGAACGCCTTCCCAGGTCCGTCGGGACCCAGTGGCCGTGCTCCGCCCGTCACCCTTACCGCTGCGCGTCAGTTCCGGACTCCCACCGGATTCCCTGACCCGTGTACCTACGTTGTTCGTACGTACAAAGGTGCGACTGGCCTGGGCAAATTACCACAGGCTTGACAATCGACAGGGGGCCGCACCGGTGGTCCCCGGCCGTCGCCCGGCGCCGTCACCGGTGCCGATCGCGTATCAAAAGGGGCCCCTCCGTGGGGAACGGACGCGCGGTCAGGCACACTCTGCGGGGACTGGCCCCTTCGACTGAGGATGACCGCGCATGATCACGCTGACCAAGGAAGACGGCCCCGCGGACCTGGACGGGGTGACCCATCTGTCCATCGGTGTCTCCTGGGACCCCACCGCCGGCAGCTCCGGCGGCGTGCTGGGCCGGCTGCGCCGCAAGACCGGCACCGACCTCGACCTGATCGCCATCGCCATGCAGGGCGGCGACCCGGTCCGGCTCGCCGGGCTCGACTCGCTCGACCCGATGGGCAACGGTTCGCTGCTGCACAGCGGCGACAACCAGACCGGCCACGGCGACGGCGACGACGAGACGGTGACCGTCGAGTTCGCCAAGCTCCCGGCGCCCATCACGTCGATCGTGTTCGTCGCCGCCGCGTACAAGAAGGGCAGCTCCTTCCAGAAGGCCCGCAACATCAGCTTCAAGGTCTACGACGCGACCGGCGGCAGCTCCCAGCAGGTCGCCGACATCTGGCCCAGCCTGCTGACCCAGGACAACGCCTGCGCCGTGGCCAAGGCGACCAGGATAGGCGGCGTCTGGAAGCTCGAAGTGATCAACGAGACGGGCAAGATCAAGCAGGGCGACGAGCACGCCCTGATGCGCTTCGCGGTCAGCAAGTAGCCGGTCCCCAAGGCGGTGTACGGGCGAAGGCGAAGCCCCCGTGCACCGCCTCCGTACACCTGGCTCGCCCGGCACCCTGCGCGTCCTTTACGCGGGGCCCTCCGCGCGGCCCCGCTCCCACCGCGTCCGCCGGAGTGGCGAGCGGGCCGCCAAGTGGTCGGAAATCGCCTCCCGATCGAGTGAGCCGGGAGATGCGCCGCCGTCCGCGCCGCCCGGGATGTCCGACGATCGCCAGGGGTGTCCGGCACCCGCCTGCCGTCCGGTGCGGGGCCTTCCCCGACGATCCGGAAGGGCGGCCATGCGCGTTCTGCTCATCGCCAGCGGCTACAACTCCCTCACCCAGCGGGTCAGGGCCGAGCTGGGGGACCGCGGGCACGCCGTCTCCGTCGAGATCACCCCCGACGGGGACGCGGTACGGGCCGCCGTCGGACGGCACACGCCCGACCTGGTCCTCGCCCCCATGCTGAAGACCGTCGTGCCCCGCGACGTGTGGTCCGGCCGCCCCTGTCTGATCGTCCATCCGGGGCCGGTGGGCGACCGCGGACCGTCCTCGCTGGACCGGGCGATCCTCGAGGGCGCCACCGAGTGGGGCGTGACCGTCCTCCAGGCCGCCGAGGAGATGGACGCCGGCGATGTCTGGGCGACGGCCGGCTTTTGCGTCCCGGAGGCGGGCAAGAGCGACCTGTACCGCAACGAGCTGTCCGACGCGGCCATGACCGCCGTCCACCTCGCCGTCGAACGGTTCGCCGCCGGAGCCCGGCCGCGCCCGCAGACCGGGCCGGTGCGCACCCGTCCCTTCCTCCGCCAGGAGCAGCGCCGCATCTCCTGGGAGGAGGACACCGATACGGTCCTGCGCACCCTGCGCGCCGCCGACTCGCAACCCGGTGTGCCGGACGAACTGCTCGGAGCCGAATGGTTCCTGCACGGCGGCCACCCGGAGGACGGCCTGCGTGGCCGGCCCGGTGAACTGCTGGCGGCCCGCGGCGGCGCGGTCTGCCGCGCCACGGCGGACGGCGCCGTGTGGCTCCCCGAACTGCGCGCCCGCACCGGCCCCGGCGCGGCGCGGGCCTGCAAACTGCCCGCCACCTTGGCCCTCGCCCTCGCGGGCCGGCTGCCGGGGCTCCCCGAGCCGCCCCTGTCCCGCCGGGCGCCGACGTCACCGGATACGCCGACACCAGCGCCGGCGCCGGACCGGACCTGGTCCGACATCCGCTACCGCGAACAGGGCGCCGTCGGGGTGCTGTCCTTCTCCTTTCCCGGCGGCGCGATGAGCACCGGCCACTGCCGCCGCCTGCTGCGGGCGTACCGGACCGCCTGCCGCCGCCCCACCTCCGTCCTCGTCCTCGGCGGACAGCGCGACTTCTTCTCCAACGGCATCCACCTCCACGTGATCGAGGCGGCCGCCGACCCGGCCGCCGAGTCCTGGGCGAACATCAACGCCATGAACGACCTGGTCGAGGCCGTTCTCACGACGACCGACCGGCTCGTCGTCAGCGCGATCGGCGGCAACGCCGCGGCCGGCGGCGTGATGCTGGCGCTGGCCGCCGACGAGGTGTGGTGCAGGTCGGGGTCCGTACTCAACCCCCACTACCGGCGCATGGGCCTTTACGGGTCCGAGTACTGGACCCACACCCTGCCCCGCAAGGTGGGTCCGGCCATGGCGGAGCGCCTCACCCGCAGCGCCCGTCCCGTCTCGGCGTCCGCCGCCCGGATCGCGGGACTCGTCGACCGGGTCGTCGACTGCGCGCCGGGGGAGTTCTCCGCCGAGATCACCCGCTTGGCCGCCCGGCTGGCCACGCACCCGAGCGTCGCGCGCCGCGTGGCGGCGAAGAAGGCGGAGCACGAAGCCCGGGAGGCGTCCAACCCCCTGGCGGCCTGCCGGGAGCGGGAGCTCGGCCGTATGCGGGCGATCTTCGACGACCCCGCCGCGCCGTACCACGCGCTGCGCCGCGCGTTCGTCCGCAAGGAGGGTCCGGCCGCCGGATCGCCCGACGCCCGGGATGCGGACCTGGCCGGTGCGGCCGACCGTTGACTCGTACGCGGGGACATGAGGACGGTCCCCGTTCCCCCTCCGCAGGAGGCGACGCATGAGCACAAGCACGAAGACCCCGGCCGGTCACCAGGGCGCCGCCGCCGGCAGCGACGAGAAGCCGATCCACATCCTCTGGATCAACGCCGGGCTGAGCTGTGACGGCGACTCGGTGGCCCTGACCGCCGCCATGCAGCCGAGCATCGAGGAGATCGCCCTCGCCGGGCTGCCCGGACTGCCGAAGATCGCGGTCCACTGGCCGCTGATCGACTTCGAGTGCGGCCCGGTCGGCGGCGCGGATACGTTCATCGACTGGTTCTTCAAGGGGGAGCGGGGCGAGATCGACCCGTTCGTGCTGGTGATCGAGGGCTCGATCCCGAACGAGAAGATCAAACCGGAGGGCTACTGGTGCGGCTTCGGCACCGACCCGGAGACCGGCCAGCCCATCACCACCAGCGAGTGGATCGACCGGCTGGCCCCCAAGGCGCTCGCGGTCGTCGCGATCGGCACCTGTGCCACGTACGGCGGCATCCACGCCATGGCCGGCAACCCGACCGGCGCGATGGGCGTGCCGGACTACCTCGGATGGGACTGGAAGTCGCACGCCGGCATCCCCATCGTGTGCGTGCCCGGCTGCCCCATCCAGCCGGACAACTTCGCGGAGACCCTGACGTATCTGCTCTACCAGGCCGCGGGTTCGGCGCCGATGATCCCGCTGGACGACCGACTCCGCCCGACCTGGCTGTTCGGCGCGACGGTGCACGAGGGGTGCGACCGCGCGGGCTACTACGAGCAGGGCCAGTTCGCCGAAACCTACGACTCGCCCAAGTGCCTGGTCCGGATGGGCTGCTGGGGGCCGGTCGTGAAGTGCAACGTCCCCAAGCGCGGCTGGATGAACGGCATCGGCGGCTGTCCGAACGTCGGCGGCATCTGCATCGCCTGCACGATGCCGGGATTCCCGGACAAGTTCATGCCGTTCATGGACGAACCGCCCGGAGGCAAGGTCTCCAGCACCGCCAGCCGCGTGTACGGCTCCGTGATCCGCAAGCTGCGGGACATCACCGGCGAGACCGTGGACCGCGAGCCGAAGTGGCGGCACCCGGGCGACCGGATCACCACCGGATACCAGCCGCCGTGGTGACCGGGGCCGACCGCCCCGACACCCCAGCACCCCGAACCCCCCCCACACCCCGACCCCCCGCACCCCCTCATCAATCTCACTGTTCGTGAAAGCGCACCACCGACGAAGGGCACCGTACACACCATGGCACCGGCGAAGACGACAGGGGACGGCAGCGGCCTGGTGGAGATGGCCTGGGACCCCATCACCCGGATCGTGGGCAGTCTCGGCATCCACACCAAGATCGATTTCAAGCAGAAGCGTGTGGCCGAGTGCTACAGCACGTCGTCCGTCTTCCGGGGCTACAGCGTCTTCATGCGCGGCAAGGACCCGCGCGACGCGCACTTCATCACCAGCCGCATCTGCGGCATCTGCGGCGACAACCACGCCACGTGCTCCGTGTACGCGCAGAACATGGCGTACGGAGTGAAGCCCCCGCACCTGGGCGAGTGGATCATCAACCTCGGCGAGTCCGCGGAGTACATGTTCGACCACAACATCTTCCAGGAGAACCTGGTCGGGGTCGACTACTGCGAGAAGATGGTCCGCGAGACCAACCCCGGGGTCCTGGAGCTCGCCGAACGCACCCAGGCGCCGCACGCCGCCGAGCACGGCTACCGCACGATCGCCGACATCATGCGCTCCCTCAACCCCCTGGAAGGCGAGTTCTACCGGGAGGCACTCCAGGTCAGCCGCTACACCCGGGAGATGTTCTGTCTGATGGAGGGGCGCCATGTGCACCCCTCCACGCTCTACCCCGGCGGCGTCGGCACCATCGCCTCGGTCCAGCTCTTCACCGACTACCTCACCCGGCTCATGCGGTACGTGGAGTTCATGAAGCGGGTCGTCCCGCTCCACGACGACCTCTTCGACTTCTTCTACGAAGCGCTGCCCGGCTACGAGGAGGTCGGCCGCCGCCGGGTGCTGCTCGGCTGCTGGGGAGCGCTCAACGATCCCGAGCACTGCGACTTCACGTACGCCAACATGACCGACTGGGGCCGGCGGATGTTCGTCACCCCGGGCATCGTCGTCGACGGCAAGCTCGTGACCAACGACCTCACACAGATCAACCTCGGCATCCGCATCCTGCTGGGCAGCTCGTACTACGACGACTGGGAGGGCCAGGAGCAGTTCGTCACCCACGACCCGCTGGGCAACCCCGTCGACCCCCGGCACCCGTGGAACCAGCACACCATCCCCGCCCCGCAGAAGCGGAACTTCGACGACAAGTACAGCTGGGTGATGTCCCCCCGGTGGTTCGACGGCAAGGACCACCTCGCGCTCGACACCGGCGGCGGCCCCATCGCCCGGCTCTGGTCGACCGCCCTGTCCGGGCTGGTCGACATCGGCTACGTCAAGGCCACCGGACACAGCGTCGTCATCAACCTGCCCCGGACACTGACCAAGCCGGAGACCAGCTTCGAGTGGAAGATCCCGAAGTGGAGCAACGCCCTGGAGCGCAACCGCGCCCGCACCTACTTCCAGGCGTACGCGGCGGCCGTCGCCCTGCACTGCGCGGAGAAGGGTCTGGCGGAGGTACGCGCCGGACGCACCCAGACCTGGGAGAAGTTCGAGGTGCCCGACGAGTCCATCGGCGTCGGCTTCACCGAGGCCGTCCGGGGCGTCCTCTCCCACCACATGGTGATCCGGGACGGCAAGATCGCCAACTACCACCCCTATCCGCCCACGCCGTGGAACGCCTCCACCCGGGACACCTTCGGCACCCCCGGCCCCTACGAGGACGCGGTGCAGAACACCCCCATCTTCGAGGAGAACACCCCGGAGAACTTCAAGGGCATCGACATCATGCGGGCCGTGCGCAGCTTCGATCCGTGCCTGCCGTGCGGGGTGCACATGTACACCGGGACCGGCCGCACCGTGAAGGCGATGCACGTGCCCACCGGACTGAGCGGGCTGGGCGGATGAGCGCCGCCCGGACCGCCGAAGCGGCGGGGCGGCAAGTCGAGGAGGTCCTCGACCGGCTGGCCGGGACGGCGGACCGCGACACGGTCGCGGCGGCCGAGGACGTCGTACGGGTCCTGATGGAGTTCTACGGCAGCGGGCTCGCCCGGATCGTCGAACTCCTCGGACGCCCCGGCTCCGGCTCCGGACCCGGCCCTCACCCGGCTTCCGGCCCCGGCTCCGCTGCCCGCTCCGGCCCCGGCTCGGGCGCCGAGCCGCTGGGCGCGCTGCTCGCGGACGAACTCGTCGCGAGCCTGCTCAACCTGCACGGACTGCACCCCGAGGACCTGCCCACCCGGATCGACCGGGCCCTCGCCGCCCTGCCGCAACCCGCCCGCAACGCCGGGTTCGACGCGGCGAGCGGGGTACTGCGGCTGGCCGTCGAGGCCTCCTCCGGCTGCGGCTGCTCCGGTACCCAGGACACCACCCGGCAGGCGGCGCTGGACGCGCTCGCCTGCTTCGCCCCCGAGGTGACGGGCGTCGAACTGGAACCGGCCGTACGAGCACCGGCACTGCTCCAGATCGGCACCCGTCCGCCGCGCGCCGCCGCCCTCGGCTCCGCACCCGGCGACGCCTCGTGACCGCGCCTCGGACCGGGCCTTGGATCGGAACCCGAACCACCGGAACCCGAACCACCGGAACCCGAACCACCGGAACCCGAACCACCGGAACCCCGACGGGCCCGGGAGCCCGCACCGCGCCCACCGGACTGCGCCGCTTCGTCACCCCGCGCCCGCCCCGCGAGGAGGAGTGCGGACTGTGCGGGGTACGCCTCGCCGACGGCCCGCACCGTCATCTGGCCGACACCGACCGGCGCAGCCTGGTCTGCGCCTGCGGCCCGTGCGCCCAGCTCATGGACCGCCCGGACACCACGTCGGGGGGCCGCTTCCGGGCCGTCCCCGACCGCTGCCTCACCGACCCGGACCACCGGGTCGACGACACTGTGTGGGAGGCCCTGCGGATCCCGGTCTCGGTGGCCTTCCTCTTCCACAACTCCGCTCTCGGCAGGCCGGTGGTGCTCTACCCGAGCCCCGCCGGCGCCACCGAGAGCGAACCGGAGGAGCACACCTGGCAGTCCGTCGTGGACGCCACCCCGCTCGCCGGCGACCTCCGGCCCGACGTGGAGGCGCTACTGCTGCGCCGTCACGAGGGACGCACCGAGTGCTTCCTGGTGCCGATCGACCTCTGCTACGAATTGGTGGGACGCATGCGGCTGCACTGGCGCGGCTTCGACGGCGGAGCCGAGGCCCGGTCCGACCTCGACGCCCTCTTCGCCGGTGTGCGCGAACGGGCCCGTGCGAGCGAACAGGCCGGCGTACGCGAACAGAGCCACGTAAGCGAACAGGCCCGTGCGAGCGAACAGGCCCGCGCGACACCGGGGAGCCGGCCGTGACCGAGTTCTCCTTCGCCTGCGCCGGCGTCCGCGCCGACCCCTACGCGGCCGGACCGACCCTCGTCTTCCGGCTGCGCGTCACCGCGACCCCCGGCACCCGGGTGCACGCCCTCGCGCTGCGCTGCCAGATCCGACTCGAACCCGCCCGGCGGGGATACGACGACGAGGAGGCCGCGGCCCTCGGCGACCTGTTCGGCGACCGCTCCCGGTGGGACAGCAGCCTCCAGCCGGTGCAGTTCGCCCAGGTCTCCATGATGGTCCCCGGCTTCACCGGCGAGATCGAGACCGACCTCGCCGTGCCCTGCACCTACGACACCGACATCGCCCAGGCCCGCTACTTCCGGGCGCTGTCCGGCGGCGAGGTCCCCCTGCTCCTGCTGTTCTCCGGAACCGCCTTCACCGGCGCCGGGGGCTTCCACGTCGAACCCGTGCCCTGGGACAAGGAGGTCGCCCACCGGATGCCCGTCGGAGTCTGGCGCGAGGCGATCGACCGGCACTTCCCAGGCTGCGACTGGATCCGGCTGCCGCGCGACGCGATGGACTCCCTGCTCGCCTACCGGTCCCGCCGGGCCCTGCCGTCCTGGCAGGCCACCGTCGAAGCCCTGCTCGACGGGGCGGGGGAGAGGACCCGATGACCACCGCCGTCTTCCCGCCCGGCACCGAGGAACGGCTCGCCGTCGCCCGGCAGGCCGCCGACGCCGTCCTCTTCGAGGGATACGTGCTCTACCCGTACCGGGCCTCCGCCGCGAAGAACCGGTTCCGCTGGCAGTTCGGGGTCCTCGTACCGCCGTCCTGGAACCACGCCGGGGACCACTGCCTCCAGCACACCGAATGCCTGATGGAACCGAAGACCGGAGCCGAGCTTGCCGTCGAGGTCCGCTTTCTGCGCGTACGGCGGCGCACCGTGGAGGAACTGCGCGACGACGGCACGTACGCGCCCGTCCCCGAACTGCGCCTGGCCGACCGGACCCTCGCGACCTGGGACGAGGGCACCGAGGAACGGATCACCCTCACCGTCCCCGTCGCCGCGCTCGACGGCGAGGGCACCACCGTGCCCTTCACCCGCCCCGCCGCCGAGGAGACCGAGGAGATCGCCGACACCGACGGGCGCCTCCGAGGCCGGCTGGTACGCCGCCACGAGGAGATCAGCGGGGTCCTGCGGATCTCGGCGGCCGGACTCGACGGCCCCTACCGGGTGAGCCGGCTGTCCGTCACGGTCGAGAACACCAGCCCCTGGCAGGCCCGGCCGGACGACGACCGGCCCGCCGCCCTCGCGCGCTCCCTGGTCGCCGCGCACACCCTGCTCCGCCTCGACGCCGGGTCCTTCCTGTCCATGACCGACCCGCCCGAGTGGGCCAGGAGTGCCGTGGCCGCCTGCGACAACCGGCACACCTGGCCCGTCCTGGCCGGCGAACCCGGCCGCGCCGACCTCCTGCTGTCCTCGCCGATCATCCTCGACGACCACCCGGCGATCGCCCCCGAGAGCCCCGGAGCCTTCTACGACGCGACCGAGATCGACGAGATGCTCGCCCTGCGCACCACGACCCTCACCGAGGAGGAGAAACGCGAGGCGCGCGGGACCGACGCCCGCGCCGCCGCCGTGATCGACCTGGCCGACACCCTGCCGCAGGAACTGCTCGAACGCCTCCACGGCGCGGTACGCGGCCTGCGGGAGGTCACGGGAGGTCAGCAGCCCCCTGGAGGCCAGGAGTCCCCGGTCGACGCCCTGCTCGCACCGGACACCCCGTGGTGGGACCCGGCGGGCGATCCGACCGTCGACCCGGACCGGGACCACGTCCTCGTCGAGGGCCGCGCCGTCCGTGCGGGCAGCAGGGTGCTCCTGTGTCCGCGACTGCGCCGCAGCGACGCCCAGGACCTGTTCCTGGACGGCCGCAGCGCCCTGGTCGAGGCCGTGCTGCACGATGTCGACGGCGGGACGCACATCGCCGTGACCGTGGAGGACGACCCCGGTGCCGACATCCGGCGCGAACAGGGCCGGTTCCTGTACTTCCAGCCCGACGAGGTCCGGCCGCTGGAGGGCTCGTGCACAACGGAATCGTGAGCGGCGGACTCGTGGACGAGGACCTCGCGGACGGGAGCGTGAACGAGGGACGGGGCGACGGCCTCGTGCCGCGCACCGCCCCGCGCGTCCTCGTGGCGGGCGTCGGCAACATCTTCCTCGGCGACGACGGCTTCGGCGTCGAGACCGTGCGCCACCTCGCCCGGCAGGGCCTCGCACCCCATGTCGAAGTGGCCGACGTGGGAATCCGCGGCGTCCATCTCGCCTACCGGCTCCTCGACGGCTGGGACACCCTCGTCCTCGTCGACGCCACCGCCCGAGGCGGCGAGCCGGGGACCCTCTATCTGATCGACGCCACGGAGCCGGACGAACGGCCCGCCGCCGGGGACGCCGGCCCGTACACCGCCGTCCCCGCCGTGCCGCTGGACGGCCACCGGATGGCACCCGACGCCGTCCTCGCCCTCCTCGGCACCCTCTGCGCGGGGACGGGCGCCACCCCGCCCCGCCGGATCCTCGTCGTCGGCTGCGAACCCGCCTGCCTCGACGAGGGCGCGGAACTCAGCCCGCGAGTCGCCGCCGCCGTACCCGAAGCGGTCCGCATGGTGACCGAACTGGTCGCCCGGGAGGCCGCCGTATGAGCCCGACACGAAAGAGCCCGTCATGAAGAAGACCGTCGTCACCGTCACCTTCCTGCTCGCCGTGCTGGCCGTCGTGAAGGGGATCCTTCCGGACGTCCAGCGCTATGTGCGCATCAGAAACATGTGACCGGGGTGCGGGGTGCCGGCCGCGGGACCGGGGCGGAGACCCGGGGAGCGGCGGATCCCGTACGGCGGATCCCGTACGGGTCCGCGCGTCGTCCCGCTTGCACCGAACGGGCGGCACCCCCGCGCTCTCCCGGCGAGCCGGGCGGCACCCCGCCCCCTCCCGGCCTCTAATGGCGGGCCACAGGCACCCCAGCTTCGGAAAGGACGGAGCGCGATGCACGAGATGTCCGTCGCGCTGGCCGTCGTCGACCAGGTCGAGACGGCCGCGCGGGCCCGCGCGGCCCACGGCGTGGAGAGCATCCGCCTGGAGGTCGGCGAGCTGGCCGGCATCGTCGCCGACGCGCTTCACTTCTGCTTCGGACTCGCCTGCGCCGGAACTCTCGTCGAGGGCGCCGAACTGATCACGCACCAGGTCCCGGGCACCGCGCGCTGCTCACCCTGCGCGCGGGACTGGGAGACCGGCATGCCACCGAGGCTGCTGTGCCCCGGCTGCGGGACCGCCGCCGTCGAACTCGTCTCCGGGCGCGAACTGCGGATCCGCGAGGTCCGCTGGACCGATCCGACTCGCGCCGTGGCTCCGGCCCCGGCCCCGGAGCCGGTCCCCGCCGTGGATCCGGCCCTGGTCCCGCCCCCGGCCACCGCACCCCCCAGCGAACCCCTCACCGAGGAGAGCCGATCATGTGCCGAGTAGTCGACCTCCAGCGGGCGGTCCTCGCGAGGAACGAAGCCGCGGCGGGTGTCCTGCGCGCCGAACTGACCGCCCGGGGAACGACGGTGGTCAACCTGCTCTCCAGCCCCGGCAGCGGGAAGACGGCCCTGCTGGAACGGGTGCTGCGGCTCTCCGCCGAACGCGGGGTCGCCACCGCCGCGCTCACCGCGGACCTGGCCACCGAGAACGACGCCGAACGGCTCGCCAGGGCGGGCGTCCCCGTCAAGCAGGTGCACACCGACGGGCTGTGCCATCTGGAGGCCGACATGGTGGCCCGGCATCTGCACGACTGGCTTCCCGAGGACACTCGGCTGCTGTTCGTGGAGAACGTCGGCAACCTCGTCTGTCCGGCCGGCTACGACCTCGGCGAGTCCCTCCGGGTCGTCCTCGCCTCGGTCACCGAGGGCGAGGACAAGCCCCTGAAGTACCCCACGGCCTTCGGCCTCGCCCAGCTGGTGGCCGTCACCAAGACCGACCTGGCCGTGGCCGCCGAGTTCGACGAGACGGCGTTTCGCCGCAACGTCGAGCGGGTCAACCCGGGCGTCGAGATCCTCCTCACCTCCGCGCGCGACGGCTCCGGCGCCGGCACCCTGCTCGACCGGGCCCTCGCGGCGGCCGAGGGCGCCGCCCTCCACGTTCCCGTGATGGCCCAGGCCGGCGCGTGACGGCGGGACGACCGGGCACCGCGACCCCGGCTCCCGCCCCCCTCTCCACCTCGGACCCGGACCTGGACCCGGAGCCGCTCTCACCTCCGACGACCGCCCGGCGCGACCGTGTCGTCGTGCGCGGAGTCGTCCAGGGGGTGGGCTTCCGCCCCTTCGTCCACGCCCTCGCCACCGCTCTCCGGCTGACCGGACACGTCACCAACACCCCCGACGGCGTCGTGGCGGAGGTCGAGGGAGCCCCCGCCGACGTGACGGCCTTCCGCGCCCGCGTCGCCGCCGAGGCACCGCGCCTGGCCCGGGTGGAATCCGTCGAGGCGACCGGTGTTCCCGCGTGCGGCGGCAGCGGATTCGCCATCGTCCCCTCGCGGCGGGGCGGCGACGTCCGGACCCTCGTCCCGCCGGACACCGCCACCTGCGACGACTGCCTCGCGGAACTGGCCGACCCGGCCGACCGGAGGCATCTGCACCCCTTCGTCACCTGCACTCACTGCGGACCCCGGTTCACCATCGTCAACGGCCTGCCCTACGACCGCGCCCACACGACCATGGCCGGCTTCCCGCTGTGCGCCGACTGCGCGCGGGAGTACGAGGATCCGGCGGACCGGCGGTTCCACGCGCAGCCCGTGGCCTGCCCGAAGTGCGGCCCCCGGCTGCGACTGGTCGTGGGTACGGACCCACGGGCCGGCGCGCCGACCGTGCCGGAGGCCGGTCCGGAGGCTGGCCCGGAGTCCGATCCGGTGACCGCCGCGCGGCGGCTGCTCGCGGCCGGCGCCATCCTCGCGCTCAAGGGCCTCGGCGGATACCACCTGGCCTGCGACGCCACGAACGCGACGGCGGTGGCCGAATTGCGCCGGCGCAAGGCACGCGGTGACAAACCGTTCGCGATGATGGCGGCGGACCTCGCGGACATCGAACACCTGGCCGACCTCGGCCCCGCCGACCGCGCCCTCCTCACCGGACCCGTCCGGCCCGTGGTCCTGCTGCGCCGCCGCGCCACCCCGGCCGGCCCGGGCGTTGGACCGGCACCCGAAGTGGCCCCCGGAAGCCCGGACTTCGGCTTCATGCTCCCGTACACCCCGGTACACCACCTGCTGTTCGGCCTCGGCGCCGCCGACCGGCGAGGGCCCCGGCTCCTTGTCATGACCAGCGGCAACCTCTCCGGCGAGCCCATCGTCACCGACGACACGGACGCGCTGACCAGGCTCGTCGGCCTGGCGGACGCCTGGCTGCTGCACGACCGCCCCATCCAGGTGCCCTGCGACGACTCCGTCGTACGGGTCTGCGACGGCGAACCGCTCGTCCTGCGCCGCTCCCGTGGCTACGCCCCCCTGCCGGTCGCCCTGCCGGTCGAGGTGGCCCCCGCGCTCGCCGTCGGCGGGGACCTGAAGAACACCTTCTGCCTCGGGCAGGGCCGCAAGGCCTGGCTGTCCGCGCACATCGGGGACATGGACTCCCTGGCCACGCAGGCGGCCCTCGCCCCGGCCGTACGGCAGTTGGAGGACGTCACCGGGGTCAGGCCGCGCCTGCTCGCGGCGGACCGTCACCCCGGATACCGCTCCACCCGCTGGGCCGCCCGGCACGCGGCGGGCCGCCCGGTCGTCCACGTCCAGCACCACCACGCGCACATCGCCGCCGCCATGGCCGAGAACGGCCTCGACGGCCGCGTCCCCGTCCTCGGAGTCGCCTTCGACGGCACCGGCCACGGCCTCGACGGCGCCGTGTGGGGAGGCGAGTTCCTCCTCGCGGACTACGCGGGCTTCTCCCGCTTCGCACACCTGGACTACGTCCCACTTCCCGGCGGGGACGCGGCCGTCCGGCGGCCGTACCGCATGGCCCTCGCGCACCTGCACGCCGCCGGGCTGCCGGCCGATCCGGCGCTGCCCTGCGTGGCCGCCTGCCGGCCCGATGAACTGCGTGTTCTCACAAAGCAGTTGGAGAGCGGGCTGAATTGTGTGCCGACCTCCAGCATGGGACGGCTCTTCGACGCCGTCGCCTCCCTCGCGGGGATCCGCCACCTCGCCGGGTACGAGGCGCAGGCGGCCGTCGAGCTGGAGGCCGCCGCGCTCCGCGCGCCCGAAACGGAGCCCGACGAGCGGTACGCCTTCCGGCTGGCCGTGTCACCGTCCGGCGGCCCGCTGCGCGCCGAACCCGGGCCCCTGATCGCCGCGATCGCCGACGACGTACGCGACGGCACCCCGAAGCCCGTCGTCGCGGCCCGCTTCCACCACGCCGTGGCGCGCCTGGTGCACCGGATCTGTGGGGCGGCACGCGGCGAACTGGGTGTCGGGACCGTCGCGCTGACCGGGGGAGTGTTCGCCAACACGGTGTTCTCCTCGGCCTGCGCCCGCGCCCTCGGCGAGGACGGCTTCACAGTCCTCCGCCACCGCCTCGTCCCGCCGAACGACGGAGGGCTGGCGCTCGGCCAGCTGGTCGTGGGCGCGGGGGGGGGGGGGGCCCCCCCCCCCCGCCCCCGCCCCCGGGGGCGGCGCGGGCGGGGCCCGCCCCCCCCCCCCCCCCCCCCCCCCCCCCCCCCCCGGCACGTGACCGCGGCGGCGACGCGGTCGTGGGGAGACCTCGACCGGAGTCGCTGCTGAGGCGACGACCACGGCGGCGCGGCAAGGCGGCAACACAGCAACGACAGTGAGGAGACGAACGTGTGTTTGGCGGTCCCTGGAAGGGTCCTGAACGTCGAGGACCGGGACGGCACCCGGATGGCCACCGTCGACTTCGGCGGCGTGGTCAAGGAGGTCTGCCTGGAGTATCTGCCCGATCTGAGGGTCGGCGAGTACGCGATCGTCCATGTCGGGTTCGCCCTGCAGCGTCTGGACGAGGAGTCGGCCAGGAGGACGCTGGAGCTGTTCGAGACCCTCGGCATGCTCCAGGAGGAGTTCGGCGACCCGTGGGAGGCGGCCGCCGGTTCGGCGCGCGAGGGCGTCGCAGGGGAGGTGCACCCGTGAAGTACATCGACGAGTTCCAGGACCCCGAGCTGGCCCGGCGGCTGCTCGACGAGATCCACGCGACGGTGACCCGGCCCTGGGCGCTGATGGAGGTCTGCGGAGGGCAGACGCACAGCATCATCCGGCACGGAATCGACCAACTCCTTCCAAAGCAGGTGGAGTTGATTCATGGTCCCGGCTGTCCGGTGTGCGTGACGCCGCTGGAGGTCATCGACAAGGCCCTGGAGATCGCCTCCCGCCCGGGCGTGATCTTCTGCTCCTTCGGGGACATGCTGCGGGTCCCCGGCACCGGCCGGGACCTCTTCCAGGTGCGCGGCCGGGGTGGCGACGTCCGGGTGGTCTACTCGCCCCTCGACGCGCTGCGGATCGCCGAGCGGAACCCGGACCGCGAGGTGGTGTTCTTCGGCATCGGCTTCGAAACCACCGCTCCGCCGAACGCCATGACGGTCCATCAGGCACGCAAGCTGGACATCCGCAACTTCAGCCTGCTGGTCTCCCATGTCCGGGTGCCGCCCGCGATCGAGGCGATCATGCGCTCCCCTGACTGCCGCGTCCAGGGCTTCCTCGCCGCCGGCCATGTCTGCAGCGTGATGGGCACCGCGGAATACCCGGCACTCGCCGAGCGGTACCGGGTGCCGATCGTGGTCACGGGATTCGAACCCCTGGACATCCTCGAAGGTGTCCGGCGGGCCGTACTCCAACTGGAACGAGGCGAACACACAGTCGACAACGCCTACCCCCGCGCCGTACGGGACGAGGGGAACCCGGCCGCCCAGGCCATGCTCGACGACGTCTTCGAGGTCACCGACCGGGCATGGCGCGGCATCGGCGTCATCCCGGACAGCGGCTGGCGGCTCTCGGAGCGGTACCGCGACTACGACGCCGAGATCCGCTTCTCCGTCGAGGGGATCGACACCCGCGAACCTGCCGAGTGCCGCAGCGGAGAGGTGCTGCAGGGCCTTCTCAAGCCCCATGAGTGCGAGGCCTTCGGCACCCTGTGCACCCCCCGCTCCCCGCTGGGCGCCACGATGGTCTCCAACGAGGGCGCCTGCGCCGCCTATTACCTCTACCGCAGGCTCGACCTCGGCTCCCCGGGCCGGCCGGGTCCCGCCCCGAGCGTTCCGACACCGCCCTTGGAAGGAAGTTCCGTTGTCTGACACGACCATGGGCCGCACCGGCCCCACCGTCTCGGACCAGGCGCCGGACCTGATCAACTGGACCTGCCCGGCGCCGACACCGGACCGCACCCGGATCGTGATGGGCCACGGCGGCGGCGGAGCCCTGTCCGCCGAGCTGGTCGAGCAGATCTTCGCCCCCGCCTTCGGCGGACCGGCGCTCTCCGTCACCACGGACGCCGCCGCGCTCGAACTCGGCGGCGCCCGGCTGGCTTTCTCCACCGACTCCTACGTCGTACGCCCGCTCTTCTTCCCCGGCGGCAGCATCGGCGACCTGGCCGTCAACGGCACCGTGAACGACCTCGCCATGAGCGGGGCCGCAGCCGCCTACCTGTCCTGTGGATTCATCCTGGAGGAAGGGGTCGAGACCGATGTCGTCGCCCGGGTGGCGAACGCCCTCGGCGCGGCGGCGCGAACAGCCGGCGTCCAGGTCGCCACCGGCGACACCAAGGTCGTGGAGGCCGGCCACGGCGACGGGATCTACCTCAACACCTCGGGGATCGGCCTCATCCCGGAGGGGGTGGACCTGCGTCCCCAGCGGGTGGTGCCCGGCGACGTGGTCATCGTCAGCGGTCCCGTCGGCGTCCACGGCGTGGCGATCATGAGCGTACGCGAAGGGCTGGAGTTCGGGGTCGAGATCGAGAGCGACTGCGCGGCGCTGGGCGGCCTCGTGGAGACGATGCTCGCGGTGACCCCGGACCTGCATGTGCTGCGCGACCCCACACGCGGCGGACTGGCCGCGTCGCTCAACGAGATCGCGCTCGCCTCCGGCACCGGCGTGGTCCTCCAGGAACGGGCCGTCCCCGTCCCCGAACCCGTGGCCAACGCTTGTGCGATCCTCGGCCTCGACCCGATGTACGTGGCGAACGAGGGCAAACTGGTGGCCTTCGTCCCGAGAGAGCGGGCCGACGCCGTACTGGCCGCCATGCGCGCGCACCCGCTCGGCACGGGCGCGACGGTGATCGGCGAGGCCGTGGCCGAACACCCGGGCATGGTCGTCGCCCGTACCGGCCTCGGCGGCACCCGGGTGGTCGACATGCCGCTCGGCGAGCAACTGCCCCGGATCTGCTGAACACCACGTGCCCCCGCACGGCCCCGGAACGAGCGGACGGGCCGTGCGGGGGCACTCCCCGTACGCCGAATTCCGTACGCGCACGACGCGGCCACGGCAGGGGGGTTGCCGGGCGTGCGGCCCAGGACGGGCGCCGGTCACCACCGCATACGGACGTCCTCGGCCCAGCCGAGCAGCCGGTCCACGACGATCTCACGGCCCTCGTCGTCGCGGACGAGACCGGAGTAGTGCCCGAAGCACTGGTCGGTGCGGTTGGCGAGCAGTACGGCCTCGGTCCGGGTGCTCCGGCGGTGGAAGGGGGTGAAGACGAGATCCACCGAGGGCCGGTCGCCCGGCGAGAGGAGGGTCCACGGGGTCATGAGGTCACCGGGCGTCCGGCGCCACTCCAGCTCCTCCCCGATCTTGGTGAGCCGGCCGTCCACGCAGAGCGCGTTCTCGGTCGCCCCGGTGCCCCTGGTCCAGGTCCCGCCGAACTGAAGCCCCACCGTGTGACCGCCGGTGCGGCCCGACGCGGCTCCCCAGTTCCAGTCGACCGAGCGGGGCCAGCGGCCCCGGCCGTGGTCGAGCACGGCCCAGGCATCCGCGCCGAACTCCAGGACCCTGTCCCCGATCCGGACGGTTCCGGAGGCGGGCCGGGCCGTGTGCTTCGACGTGTACTGGAAGCGGCGTTCGTCCCACGGCACGACGACGGACAGCGTCTCGTGCCCGGCGGGCAGCGCGACGAAGAGATCGACCTCCATGGTCTCCTTCGGCGCGGACGGCGTCAGACAGCGGGCCCGCAGCCGGGTGCCGCCGTCCACCGCGGATATTCCGATCCGCACCCGCCCGCCGGTGGGACGCTTTGGCCCCACCACCGCGGCGGGGGAGCCGGCCGCTCCCGCGATCGTCTCCGGGAGTCGCCCGCCCCGCCGGCCGGGCGCGAGGGCGGTGCGCTCGAACTCCCGCCGGCCTCCGGGCCCGTACCCCGTCCCGTACTCCAGCACGTACACCGTGTCGAGGGTCAGGAAGTCGAGATCGCTCACGGTCAGCGCGACGAGGTGCGTCGGTGTGGTCACACACCAGTACTCCCAGCGCTTGGTGCGCCCCCAGCCCCGCAGATTCGCCCGGTGCAGCGGCTGCCGGGACCAGCCGACGGCCGACGGGTTCAGCCGCCCGTCCGGCCGGCACAGATCGACGGGGACGGTGATCTCGCGCTCATGGGTGGCCATGCGCGGAGCTTAGGACCTGAGACAGGCCCGGGCCGTCCCGTAGGCGACCTTGTTCAGGTCCGCTCGGTGGCCGCGGCGGCGCGCAGGAGCCTCCTGTCGGGTTTGCCGCGGCCGAGCGGCGCTCGCCAGCGGTCGGTCCGACTGCTTCTCCGCGGACGCGAGAAGATCCTCTCCCCGGCTTTCCGCGGCCTGATGACACCCGCCCCGCGGGAACACGTCTCAGCGCGGGAATCGGTGCGTACGCGCACCGGTGACGGGGAAAGGCGGCCGTGCCGGGTATCGCGGACCAGGCGAACCCCCGGCAGGTTTCGGGCGTGCCCCGAAGCACCGGCTCGCGACGCCCGCCCGGGCGTCTTACCGCCCGGGCGCCGCCCGAGTCCCCGGACGGTGTGGAGCTAGTATGCGCAGGCAGGAAGGGGTGGCCCCGCTCGGTCACCCTCACGGGGCGTTCAGGGGGCGTCGGTGGCGGTACGGTTCGGCGTTCTCGGGGATCTGACGCTCCATGTGGACGGGGAGAGACGGCCTGTTCCCGGAAAGGCCGGACTCCTGCTGGCCGTCCTGCTGCTTCCGGCCGGCCGGCCCCGGTCCGTCGACGAACTCGTCGACGGCCTGTGGGGCAGCAACCCGCCGCGCACCGCGTATCCGTCGCTGCACAACCACATCGCACGGCTCCGTACGGCACTCGGCCCGGAACGCGACCGTCTGACGGTCGCCGGCGGTTCCTACGCGTGCGAGGTCCACCCGGGGGAACTCGACGCGGCGGAGTTCGAGACCCGGCTGCGGCGTGCCCAGCGCGCCGGGCAGGACCAGGACTGGCCGACCGTGGACGAGGAGGCCCGCGCCGCCCTCGCCCTGTGGCGCGGCCGACCGCTGCCCGCGTTCCCCTCCCTCCATGAATCCCCCGAGCTGGTCCACCTCCGCGAACAGCACCTCCAAGTGGCCGAGTTGCGCTTCGAGGCGGCCCTGCGCGCGGGAGACCACCACGAGATCACCGCCGAGCTCGCCGGCCTCACCGCCGACCATCCGCTGCACGAGCCGATCCATCGCCAGCTCATGACGGCGCTGCACCGCGGCGGGCGGCCCGCCGACGCGCTCGCCGTGTACCACCGGCTGCGCCGCAGGCTCGTCGAGGAACTCGGTGTCGACCCGGCTCCGGGAACCCGGCGGATCTTCGAGGAAGTGCTCACCGCGAAGGAAGCCGGGCCCGGCGGGCCGGAGCCCTCTTCCACGGCCGCTCCCGCGGCGGATTCCGGGGCCGCCGCCCCGGCCGCTCCGGCGCCCGCGAGCGAAACCCGGTCAGGGAAGGCCGGATCCGTGCCCGCGCCCGGCCACCCCGCCCTGAACCAGATCCCCCGCGACACCCCGGACTTCACCGACCGGACCGCGGAACTCGCGACGATCACCGCCCGGCTGCTCGAACCCCCCGGCGACGGCCTGTCCTGCCTCGTCGTGATCTCGGGGATGGGCGGGGTCGGCAAGACCGCCCTCGCCGTCCGGGCCGCCCACGGCACCCGTGACGCGTTTCCCGACGGGCAGCTCTACGCGGACCTGCGGGGCTTCGGCGTGGGTTCGCCCCGTTCGGCCCACGAACTGCTCGCCCGGTTCCTCGTGGATCTCGGCGTCCCCGCCCACGCCGTCCCGGACGACACCGACGACCGGGCCGCGCTCTACCGCGCCCGGCTGGCCGAGCGCCGGGTGCTGATCATCCTCGACAACGCGCGCGACAGCGAACAGGTCGCCCCGCTGATTCCCGGCGGCGGCCCGGCGGCCGTGATCGTCACCAGCCGCCATCTGCTCGCCGGACTCCCGACCGCCACCCGCGTCGCGTTGCAGCCCTTCGGCGCGCCCGACCAGTACGAACTGCTCGCCGCGCTGTGCGGAACCGAGCGGCTGACGGCCGCGCCGCCGGCGACCGAGCGCATCCTCGCGGCATGCGCCGGACTGCCCCTGGCCCTGCGCATCGTGGGCTCGCGCCTGGCCCACAACGCGGGCCGGAGCGTGGAGCACTTCGCCGCCCGGTTCTCCTCGCCCGGCGGACGGCTCGCCGCACTCACCCTCGAACACCTCGATGTCACCGGCGTGTTCGAGGCGAGCTACCAGGCTCTCGTGACCAGCCCGCGCCGCCTGGACCGCGCCGCCGCCTCGGGATTCCGGCTGCTGGGCCTGTGGCCCCGCCATCCGTTCTCGGTCGAAGCGGCCTCCGCCCTCCTCGACCAGCCCCTCGGCCACACGATCGATGTACTCGACACCCTGGTCGACGCCTGCCTGCTGCAGAACCCGGTCGAGGGCACCTACCGCTTCCACGACCTGCTGGGCGAGTTCGCCGCCCAACTGGCCTCGGAGGAGACGCGGGAGAGCAGGGAACAAGCGCTGGTCCGGCTCGGCACGTGGTATTGCGCGGCCCTGGAACGCGCGGACACCGCGGTGGTGACCCGCCCCCGCAGACTGGCCGCGCCCCGGACCGAAGCCGTCCTGCCGGACTTCGCCGACCGGGCCGCGGGGCTGGACTGGATCACCCGGGAGCTGCCCGCCCTCACCACGCTCGTCGGGATCGCCGGTGCCGGACCACGGCCGGAACTGGCCTGGCTCACGGCGGGTAATCTGCTCGGCTGGGTCACCGCCCACCGGGGGCAGGACCTGTGGGAACGGCCTCTCGTGGACGCGCTGGACGTCGCCCGGCGCGAGAACGACCTCGCCGGGCAGGCGATGATGCACAACCTTCTCGGCGTGGCCCACGGCTGCTCGTACCGTAACGAGATCAGCCTCCGCCATCTCTACGCGGCCGACGACCTCCTCGACCGGCTCGGCCGAAGAGACTGGCAGACGGACGTGCTGGGGAACATCGGCAACGCGGCGGCCCAGGCCGGCCGCTACGAGGAGGGGCTCGCGGCCATCCGCAAGGCCCTCCCGTACTTCGCCGGCGCCGAGAACCTTCCCGTCGTCTTCGCCCACACCCATGCGACGCTTCTGTTCCGGACCGGGGACCTCGAAGGCGCCGAGGCCACGTTCCGCGCGTGCCTGGAACGCTGCCGCGTGACCCACCCGTCCTATGTGACCATCGTCCTGGTCAACCTGGGCGATGTCCTGCGGGCTCGGGGACGGCGAAGCGAAGCCCTCCAGTGCCTTGAGGAGGCCTGCCGTGCGGCGGAGGACATCCACCACGACTTCGCCCTCGCCGACGCCCTGGAGGCACTCGCCCGCTGCCACCTGCACTTCGGCGACGCGGAGCGGGCCGAGTCCTGCTGGCGCCGATCCCTGGAGATCGCGGAGAAGTTCGGGTTCGAACGGGTGATCAGCGACTGTCTGGCCGGACTCGACTCGCTCGACACGCTCGGCGGGGAGGGGGCCGGTGGGCGGTCCGGCGCGCCGCCCACCGGCCCCTGACCGCCCCTCGGGGCGCTGCCGGTGCCGACGGCCGGCCCCCTCCCGGGAACCGGAGCAGGACCCGCGCGCCCTCCTCCGGCTCCTTCGACTCCTCTGGCTCTTCTGCCTTCTCCGCCTGTTCCGCCTATTCGGCCTTTCCGTCTTCCGTTCGTCCTACTGTCCGGGCGACTCCGGCTGGACGCCGGGCTCCGGCGCCTGCCGGCTCGGGCCCCGGAAACGCGCGAACGTCTTCGTCAGGGACTTCAGCGGCGAGGCCTCCTCCTTGGCCGCCACCGGTGACGCGGCCTTGGCCGCCCCGTTGCCGCCGGTCGCCTCGGCGAGCGCGGCCAGGGCCGACTGGGCGGCCTCCCGGTACAGGTCGCAGGACTCCGTCATGGAACGGAGTGCCGTGGCGTACGTGGTGACCATGGTCCGCGCGTGGGCCAGTTCCTCGTCGAGGGTGTACAGATGCCAGCCCTGCCGCAGCCGGGCCAGGGCCCGCTCGGCTTCGGCCGGCAGGGGCCACGGCAGGGCGTCGAACTCCTTGATCTTGTCGAGGAGTTCGGTGGGCTCCGTACCGTCCAGGAAGACATTGCGTATCGTGAAGCGCTCCGCCTCGTAGCCGGAAGCCTTCGGCGCCGGAGGCAGGATGACGGCGCCCCCGCGCGGAATGCCCACGCCCAGTTCCTTCTTCAGCGCGAAGTCGACGATCAGCGCCTGCTCCGGCGAGGCCCGGTGTTCGACCACCCGGTGGCGCAGGCTCGGGGGCAGGAACGCTGTGACCGGCCGGCTGCCGAGGGCGTCAGGCGTCATCGCCTCGTGCACCACGACATGGATGAACCAGCTCTGCCGGGCGCAGGCCCGCAGCCGGCGGCGCAGCTCGTCGTCGTCCTTCGGCAGGCGGTTCGCCGCGCGCAGGCGCACGCCCGGGACGGTCTCGCCGTCCCACTCGACCTGCTCGCTGTCCGGCCAGAAGACGGTGGCGGGGGAGATCCAGTCCGCCTCCCAGGCCCGCTCGGCCTCCGCGGCCAGGACCCAGGTGACGCCGCCGCGCTCCGCGCGTCGCTGCTCCGGGTCGTACGTGGTCAGCTGCGCGCGCACCGTGACGTCGTCGGCCACGCGCCAGCGGACCTCGAAGACACGGCGGGCACCCGGGCCGGGGTCGGCGGACTCGTCCCGGGGATACAGATCGGTGGAGCGCGCCGCCTCGACCGGGTCGAGGTCCAGGAAGTCGTCGATCACCCGAGCCGCCTTGAGCGCGATCAGATTGCGCCGGACGTCCCGCTCGGGCTCGGACCCGAGGTGACGCCCACGACCGAGCCAGGTGGTGTCGGGGACGGTGGTCGATGCAGTGGTGTTCTTGGCCATGGAACCGTTCCGTGGGCGATCAGGGCCACACCAGTATGGGCCGCGACCCGGGCGAGGGAAGCGGTACCCCGTCCGAGCCGTCGTGAATCGAACGCCGGGCGGCGGGAAAAGGGGTGCCCCGTTCCCTTGGCCCGTTTCCTTGGCCCGGGCGGATGATCCGCTGATCGGGCCGCTGGTCGGGCCGTCGGCCGGGGCCGTCGCGGATCCGGCTCCTCAGCCGGTGATCCGCGACGGCCCCTGGGCCCTCAGGAGTCCTGCGGCGGGGCCTGCGCCTCGACGATGGCCGCCGCCTCCTCCGGTGTCTCCACCGAGGGCGGCGAGCCCTCCAGCGGGCTCCGCGCGGTCTCCTTCATGAGGGCCACCGTCACCACGCCGACCAGCGCGGCGCCCATCGCGTAGTAGGCGGGCATCATGTCGGAGCCGGTCGCGCCGATCAGCGCGGTGATCACCAGCGGGGTGGTGCCGCCGAACAGGGACGCCGACAGGTTGTAGCCGACCGACAGGGAACCGTTGCGGACATCGGTCGGGAACATCGCGGGCAGCGCCGCCGACATCGTGCCCAGCAGACACACCAGGGACAGGCCCAGCATCAGCATGCCGCCCGAGACCGCGACGAGACTTCCCTGCCGTACCAGCAGGAAGGAGGGCGCGGACAGGACGAGGAAGCCGAGCATGCCCGTCATCAGCAGGGGCTTGCGGCCGAAGCGGTCGGACAGCCGGCCCACCTGGTTGATGAGCAGCATGAGCAGCACCATCGTGGCCACGAGGATCAGCAGCCCGTGGGTGACGCTGTAGTCCAGCTCGTCCGACAGATACGTCGGCATGTACGACAGCAGCATGTAGTCGGTGATGTTGTACGCGCCCACCAGGGCGACGCACAGCAGCAGCGGCCGCCAGTGGGCGCGGAAGATCTCGCCGAGACCGCTTCGGGTGGTCTTGGCCGCGTCCGGCTTCGGGCGGGTGCGGTCGGCGGAGTCATCCAGCTTGAGGTAGGCGGGAGTGTCGTCCAGACGCAGCCGCAGATAGATACCGATCATGCCGAGCGGAGCGGCCGCGAGGAACGGTACCCGCCAGCCCCAGGCGTCCATGCCGTCCTGGCCCAGCCAGGCGGTGAGGCCTGTGACGAGGCCGGCCGCCGTGGCGTAGCCGGCGAGAGTGCCCAGCTCCAGGAAGCTGCCGAAGAATCCGCGCCGCTTGTCGGGCGCGTACTCGGCGATGAAGGTGGCGGCCCCACCGTACTCGCCGCCGGTGGAGAAGCCCTGGAGCAGTCGGAAGAGTATGAGAAGGACCGGGGCCCAGAAGCCGATGGCGGTGTAGCCGGGGACGACACCGATGGCGAAGGTGCCGATCGCCATCAGGATCATGGTCAGGGCCAGCACCTTCTTACGGCCGATCCGGTCCCCCATCGGCCCGAAGACCATGCCGCCGAGCGGCCGCACCAGGAAGGCGACGGCGAAGGTGGCGAAGGAGGACAGCAGCTGGACGGTGTCGCTCCCGGACGGGAAGAACACCCGCCCGAGGGTGCCGGCCAGATAGGCGTAGATGCCGAAGTCGTACCACTCCATGGCGTTGCCCAGCGAGGCCGCCTTCACCGCGCGCCGCACCGCGGCGTCGTCCGTCACCGTGATGTCGGAACGGCGCAGCCGGGGGTTCTGCCGGCGCCTGGCCGCGCGGAACAAGGCCTGATGGCGCTTGGCGGCAGCGGAATCGGGGACTTGGAGGTTCTCTGGGGAGGACGTGGCGACTTCCTTTCCGGAGGCAGACGGCTTGCCTGCTGAGCGTGTGCTCGTACAGGGAGCCTCTGCGTGTGTTGACGGTTCTCAGGCCGTACTGTTCCCCGGATCGGGCGACGTACTGTTTTTGTGACTTCGGTCATGCGGAGGGACGAGCGCGACGGGGGCCGCGAAGCCCCCGAAGCGGTATCGGAGGCCGAAGGCTTGCCTTTATGCCGTGTCACCGGTCAATATGGTGACGTGAATCATGCCTTTCCCTGTGGGACGCTCTGTCTGGATTTCGTCGGTACGTTGCGGGCGCGCCGTAACGACGTGCCGTTGGAGAAGCTGGCGACGCCCGGTCTGGTGGACGACTGGTTCGTGGAGTCGGGGATGCTCGATCTGGCCCCGGGGGCGAGCGAGTCGGATGTGACCCTGGCGGTGCAGTTGCGGGAAGCGGTCTACGAGCTGGTCGCGGCGCGGTTGGACGGGCGGGCGCTGCCGGTGGAGGCGGTGGCCGAGGTGAATCTGCACGCGGCCGGTCTGCCGGTGACGCTGCGGCTGGGTCCGGACGGGGTGATGCGGTCGGGTTCGGTGGCGCAGGGGTTGGCGGAGCTGGCCCGTGAGGCGGTGCGGCTGGTGGGTGGTGAGGAGGCGGCGCTGTTGCGGGAGTGTGCGCGGCCTGAGTGCACTCAGGTGTATCTGGATCGTTCGCGGGGGCATCGCCGGGAGTGGTGTGCGATGCGGACCTGTGGCAATCGGGTCAAGGCGGCGAACTACCGGGCGCGGCAGAACGCGGCCCAGGCCTGACCGTAACCGTCCGCGGCCGTACCCATCCGGGGCCCGGGGACAGTCGGGCGTGCCCCTCACCGAGCCGCGCCGGACGTCTCGGCGCGGCTCGGCGAGGGCCGGTCGGCCATCTCGGCCGGCCGCGACGGTCAGGCCTGCGAAACCCTCGCGATCTGGGCGTGCCAGACCTCGCTGAGGCGGTCCATCCACAGCCCGGACAACACGTCGAGCGACTTCGGAGCGGCACTGCGCACGATATTCGCGGTCACCAGCCGGGTGCCCTCCTCGGTCGGCGTGAGCACCCACGCCTGGTACAACTGCACCCCGGCGCCGATCCCCAGCCAGCCGATCCGGTACGGCGGCTCGTTCTCGCCCACGAAGATCTCGAACTTGTGCCCGTGCCAGTGCACATGGAAGAACTGCTCCTGCCCCTCGCTGCTCACCGCGCCCACACCGGGAGACCAGTCCGGCCAGTGCGACACATTGGTGAGCAGCTCGAATGCCCGGTCCACCGGCGTCCGCACCAGAGCCTGCCGCTCGTCGTAGTCGTGCGCGTCGTCGGGCGAGAAGCCGGCCGGCCAGTGAATGTCCGGGCGGCCGTGCGACATCTCGTGCATCCGGCTGTCTTCCTTTCGCGCTACTGCTCGGCTTTCGGTGAGGTCACCGGGAGGAGGCCGCCGGGCAGGACGATCTCACTCCCAGTCTGTGCCCGGACATCTGATCACGCCTCAGTCGAATGACTGAGAGCGCGGGGACGTCATCGGGATCCGCCCTCGTCCGGGAGGGGGCCCAGGGAGTCCAGAGCGTCCCGCAGCGCCGTGCGCGAACTGATGCCGAGCTTGGGATAGATCTGGTACAGATGAGTGCCGACCGTCCGATGGGACAGGAACAGCCGCTCGGCTATCTGCTTGTTGGTCAGCCCGCTGGCCGCCAGCCGCGCGATGTGCAGTTCCTGCGCGGTCAGGGACACCGACGCCACCGGTGAGATCGCCGGCCCCGCGTACCCCGTCGCGCGCAGTTCCGCCGTCGCCCGCTTCACCCACGGGGCCGCGCCCAGCGCCTCGAAGGACTCCAGCGCCGTGACGAGCTGTTCCCGGGCCTCCCGCGTCGCCCGCCGGCGCCGGAGATGCTCACCGTGGAAGAGCCGTACGCGGGCGATGTCGAACGGCCACTTCTCGGCCTCGCTCCCCACCGAGGACAGCGCCCGGTCGAACAGGGCGAGGGCCTCGTCCCCCGGCGCGGTCAGCGCCTCACAGGCCAGGACCAGCAGATTCAGCCGCGGCGAGAGCGCGGCCATCGCGGAGGCCCGCATGGCGGCCGCGTGCGCCGCGGCCTCGTCGGTCCGGCCGGTCCGCAGGGCCGCCTCCACCAGGTCCATCGCGCTCCACAACGCGTGCGGGACATAGGGCGCGAGGGTGCCGGGCGCGCTGACCACGGTCGCGTACCGGTAGGCGGCCTCGAAATCACCGCCGCCGAGCGCGCCCAGCGCCTTGGCGTGACTGGCGAAGAACCGGGCGCCATGAGCGCCGCGCGGCGTCGCCCAGCGCACGATGTCCGCGACGAGAGCGTCACTCGTCGCCAGCTCGCCCCGGGCCGCGGCCACGAGGGCTTGTACGTACTGGAGTTCCCAGGCGAAGAAGTGGTAATCGTGCTCCTCACACAGGACGAGACCCTCGCCCGCCAGCCGCGTGGCGTCGTCCCAGCGCCCCAGGTTGTAGTAGTCCAGGCCCAGATGCATCAGCGCGCCCAGATGCCGCCGTACGGGCGCCGTGCCGGCCCGGCCGTGCTCGACCAGCCGCACCGACGCCTCCCGTACCCGGGCCAGCCGGTCCGGGTACACCGAAGCGGTGCCCAGCCGCACCACCTGGGTCGGATCGTCCCCGACGCGTGCCGACAGAGCGTCCAGCCGGGCCAGGCCCTCGGGGCCGGTACGGGCGGGGTCGCCGAAGGTCCGCGACACCGTCCACAGCAGATCGGGCGGCTCGGGGGCCAGCCGGTCCACGGCCCGAAGCAGCGGCTCCCACAGCCGGGGTTCGCCACCGTGCCAGCACAGCAGCACCAGACTGTGCAGCGCGTCGATGAGCGCGTCGTCGGAGGCGTCGTAGCCGTGGTCGCCGTTCTCGATCGCGCCGACCAGCAGACGGTGGGCGGTGTCGATGTCCCCGTCCTTGTTGATCAGCAGGAAGGAGGCGGCCGCCGCCGCGTGCAGCGAGTCGTGCCCCGACGGATCGGCCGCGCGGGCCCCGGCCAGCAGCCGGGAGGCGTCCGCCAGTTCGCCCCCGGCGTCGGTGCCGATGTACGCGGCCTCGGCCAGCCGCCGGCTCTTGTCGGCGGGCGCCGGACTGAGTCCGGCGGCCCGGGTCAGGGCGGTCACCGCGCCGAGCGCGTCCCCGCGCCGCACCCGCAGATGCGCGGCCTGCTCCAGCAGCGCCGCGACCTCCTCGTCCGGGCCCACCGCCGCCTCTCCCAGATGCCACGCGCGCCGCTCCGGCAGGTCGGCGAGCACCTCCGCGAGCGCCCGGTGCGCACGGTGGAGTTCCGCCGTCGTCGCCTGCGCCACCACGGCGGAGCCGATCAGCGGATGCCGGAACGAGAGCCGCCGGGCACCGGCCGAGACCTCCACCAGCCGTTCGCGTTCCGCGGGCGCGAGGTCGTCGATGACGGCGTGACCGCGCGCCGCGGCCTCGACCGGCGCGAGATCCCCCGTGCCGTCGAGCGCCGCGAGAAGCAGCAGCCGCCGGGTCGGCGCCGGCAGACCGCCCACCCGGGACACGAACATCGCCTGCAGCCGCTCGCTCAGCGGCAGTACGGCCGGCACCGCCGTCAGAGCGGTGCGCTGTTCCCCGCTCAGGGCGGCCGGGAGTTCGACGAGCGCCAGCGGATTGCCGTGCGCCTCCGCGACGATGCGGCGTCGCACCGCGGGCGAGACATCGGGGTGGGCGAGGGCGACCAGCTCGGCCGAGGCCGTGTCGTCCAGGGGCGGCAGCCGGTGCTCGGTCAGGCCGCTGGACTCGAAGAAGCTGGCGGAGCCGGTACGACAGGCCGCGACGAAACTGACCTTGCTGCCGACGAGCCGGCGGGCGACGAAACCGAGGACCCCGGTGGTCGCCCGGTCCAGCCAGGGAAGGTCGTCGACGACGACGAGCAGCGGCGTGTCCCGGGAGAGCATCCGCAGCAGCAACAGCACGGCCGTCGAGGTCACCAGCCGGTCGGGGCTCGGCCCGCTGCCGATGCCGACCGCGACTCGCAGGGCGTCGCGGTGGCCGGCGTCCAGGATCCCGAACTCGTCGAAGAGCGGAACGAGAAGCTGATTGAGCCCGGCGTAACTGATGTCGGCCTCGAACTGCACGCCCCGGGCCCGCAGCACCCGCACACCCCGCCGTGCCGAGTCCGCGGCCAGCGCGTCGAGCACGGCCGTCTTGCCCACGCCCGCCTCACCGGTCAGCAGCAGGGCCGCGCCCTGGACCACGGAGTCGTGGAGGAAGGAACGGATGAACGACAGGTCCTCGGTCCGCCCGACCAGTCGTGTCGCGCCGCGTGGGGAGCGGCGCTCCACCTCGTTCATCGGGCTGCCTCCAACGGCCATGACGTAAGAGAGGCCCGGCGCTGTGCCCCGGACCCGCTCGACTCGATATCGGTGACTCGTATGATCACTCGCAGGCCCATGCAATCACTCGTACGCGAAGCATGTCCACCAACGGGCGCCGCCGGTCCGCTCCCTGGACCACCGGACGTCCACAACCCTTCTGACCGGGGGCTTTTCCCGCCCGTACACCAGAACGAGGCGTCCGGGCGGGGCCGTTGGAGGGGCTGGACCGGACTGGGCCGGACTGGACTGGGCCGGACTGGGCCGGGCCGGTCGTGCCGCCGCCGTCAGCGGAGGATCTCCTCGCGGACGGGGAGCATCAGCCAGGGGGATCCGTCCGGCTTCTCCGCGGTGGACGACGCGTTCTCGGTGATCAGCCCCGCCAGGTCCTGCCGGCGCTGCGGGTCCGCGGAGCGGACGTAACGGGCCATCAGGCGGCGTACGTCCCCGCTCACGTGCAGCCGTTCGATCGTGTCCACCATCGGGCTCTCCTTGTCTTCAGCGGCGGGCGCGGGCAGGTGCACGGGCATGGGTGCCGCCCGGTGCACCGAGCCTGGACTTCTGGAAATGGACCGGCAAGTCCAGAACGGACGGCCCGCTTTCGCGCCCGGCGGTCCGCCCCGGGGCGATCGAAGACCGCCGAACCCGCCCGTCTCCCGGGTCAGTCGGATGACGTACCCAGGGGCGGGGTGCGGGGGCGACGGCGACGGGTGCGGGGGAGCGGGGTGAGGGTGACGCAGTCGGAGGCAGGGTCAGGTGACGGATGCCGGAGGCGTGGCCGACACGGGAGGGTCGGCACGAGGATCACGCACCATGGAAGGGGGCTTCCCGTCATGAACGGCGAACAGGCCGGTGGCCGCACCGGTCGGACTGGCCGGACCGGCCGGGTGGGAGAGGCCGGGGTGCCGGCACTCCGGCTGGACATCCGGCGGGTGCTGGACGGTGTGCCGGTGCAGCCCATCGGGGTGGAGTTCCGGTTCGACCCCTCGTCGCCGATGGTGGTGTCGGCGACGTTCACCCCGGGACACGGCCGGGAGGTGACCTGGCGAATCGGTCGCGGGCTGCTGTACCGGGGGCTGTACGGGGAGAGCGGCGAGGGCGACGTACAGGCCTGGCCGGTGCGGGGGGAGGCGGCCGACGTGCTGTGGCTGCTGCTGGAGTCGCGGGAGAGCAGCGCGGTGTTCGAACTGCCCATGGCCGAGGTCGAGGGGTGGCTGGACGCCACGTACGGACTCGTGCCGGCGGAGGCGGAAGCGGACGCGCTGGACTGGGCTGCCTTCCTCGGAGAGTTGCTGGACGACCGCGAGCAGTGCGGCGATTGACCGAGCCGGGCGGATGACGGCCTCGGGCGGCGATCTGCCGACCTCCCCCTCCCCGCGTAAGAGCCCCGGGTGGCGGGACGGACGTCCCGCCACCCGGGGCTCGGGTTTCGCCCACCGTGTCTTCAGGCCGGCCCGGATCAGGCGGCGACGCCGGTGGAGTTGACGACGACGGGGATGTTGCCGCGGGTGGCCTTGGAGTAGGGGCAGAGCTGGTGGGCGGCCTCGCCGAGCGCGGTGGCGGTGGCCTGGTCGACGCCGCCGAGTTCGAGATTGAGGACGGCGGAGAGGCCGAACTCGCCGTCGTCGCCGTGAGTGAGCGTCGCCTCGACGGTGATGGCGGTCGACGCGAGGGAGATCCCCCGCTGGGAAGCGGCGCGCCGGACGGCACCGAGGAAGCAGGCGCCCCAGCCGGCGGCGAAGAGCTGCTCGGGGTTGGTGGCGCCACCGGCGCCGCCGAGCTCCTTCGGGATGGCGAGACGGATGTCGAGGAGTTCGTCGCCGGCTTCGGCGCGGCCCCCGTTGCGTCCTTCTCCGGTCACCGTGACGACGCCGGTGTAGGTGACTGCCATGTCCGTGTACTCCTCTTCCGTGGGTATCCGATGTCACACCTGTTGAGGTGTGACGATTATGGGTGCACGAAAACTCACCTGTCAGGACGGTTATTTGTGTGGGGGTGTGTGAGCGAAGGTGCGGGGAATCTCCCGTGCTCGCCGGCACGGCCGTGTTCCGAGACGGCGAGGGCACGGTCGACGAGCGGGCCGCGCGCCCCGGGCTGGGTGACGCCGCCACGGGCCCATCAGAGATCCAGACCTCTGATGACCGACGAATCGAGGTGCGCGGGGAAGCGGCGGACGGGGAGACGGGAAAGGGGGTGCGGCGCGGGGAACCTCAGGCCACGGGCGGGAGGTTGGGGCCCGTGGTGCCGAGCTGTTCGGTGGCGATCACCGGCGGCACCGGCCACGTCACCCCCTTCGGCGGCCAGCTCTGGCCGGTGGCCCGGAGGAAGTCCGCGGGCGGTTCGTACAGCGGCGGCTGGGTCCCGTCCGGAATCATCGACGCCCACGAGACGCCCTCGGTGCGGTCCTTGAACTCCTGCTTCATGCCGTCGAGCAGCTCGGGCTGCTCGATGAGGTCGACGGCGCCGGCCGCCAGGTAACGGGCCGCGGACAGCAGAGCCTGGTGGCCGATGTTGGTGGCCGCCGTGGCGGTGACACCCCAGTTGTGGTTGGGCAGCCCGGGCGGGTAGGCGGCGGACAGCAGCACCGCGGTGGGCGCCTGCCAGCTGATGTCGGCGGTGTCCGTGGCCAGACCGCCGCTGTACGCCGCGGCCGGGGGCGCCAGCGGGGTCAGCTCCGTCGCCATGCCCACCTCGGGCTTGCCGAGCGACTTCTGCACCGCCTTCGCCAGGGCGTGGTCCGCCTCGGTGAACCGGGGCGCGCCGATCTGCCGCATATTGTCGTCGAGCAGCTCCGCGCCGGCCTTGTTCGCCAGCAGATTCCAGGTGGCGGAGTGGAACTTGTGCACCAGACGGGTCTGGCTCGCCTGGGCGGCGGCCTTCGCGCAGTCCACGATCTTCTCGTAGAGCACCCGGGCGCGCGCCGGGCTCCCCTCCCGGACGAAGAACCAGATGGAGCACATGTCGGGGGTCACGTTCGGGGCGCCGCCGCCGTTGATGATGGCGTAGTGGAACCTGCCGGACGGGGCGACGTTCTTCTCCCGCAGGTACTCCGACATCGTCGCCATCAACAGGGCGCCGTCCAGACCGCTCTTGTTGCCCAGCGGGGTGCCGCCGTGCCCCGAGGCACCCAGGAAGGTGAAGGTCGCCGACACCAGGGCGCTGGTGGTGTTCCAGAACGGCACCGTGATGTTGAACGGATGCCAGTCGAGGAAGGCGTCCAGTCCGTCGTAGACCCCCTCCTTGGCCGCGTACGCCTTGCCGACGAGCTGCTCCTCGCCCGCGCTGCCGAACAGTTTGACGGTGGCCTTCAGGCCATGGGCGCGGATCGCCTGGGCGACGGCGATCGCGGCGGCCGTGCCGCCGGCGCCCAAGGTGTTGTGCGCGTCGCCGTGTCCGGCGCCGTAGGTCGGGCCGTAGGCGTCGTAGTGGTACACCAGCGGGTCGTGCGTGGCCACGCCCTTCTTCTGGGAGAGCCCGGGCAGGGCGTCGTACTCGGCGTTGAAGCCGATGACGGGCCCTTCGGTGCCGTAGGTGGCCACGAAGGCGGTCGGGAAGCCCGCCGCGCCCCAGGTGACGGTGAAGCCGTTCGCCTTCAGCAGTGCGGCGGTGGCGAGAGAGGACTTCCACTCGCGGAGGGACAGCTCCGCGTGCTGCCATATGTCGTCGCTCAGCTGGGTGATCGCGCCCTCGTTGGCGCCGATCCAGTCGAGTGCGGTCCGCTTCGCCGCGGTGCTCCGCGCCAGCCCCGTCGGGGCCCGATAGGCGGCCGGGGAGACCCCGGTCCGCTCGTCGTACCCGAGGGTCGCCGCGAGCACCGGGTCGGCCTGGAGGATCGCCGCGGTCGTCGCGGTGGCGCTCAGCCCGAACATCTTGAGCAGACGCCTGCGGCCCATGTCGAGATTGCTCATGCGGTCTCTTCCTCGCTCTGCGGAGAGGGGCGGCTGACGGTCGGAAGAGGCGGACCTCGCGCACACTTCCCCGAATGGCCGGAACGACGGCCCGTCACCGGGGCGATCGGCGCCTGCCGATGGCGCACCTCGGCGGATCCGGCGCGGGCCGACCGGGGGCGCCGACCGACACATGTTTCCCGGAGTATGTCACATGTGTGAGTAGCGGCCGGGCCTTGTGTGGCATCAGGTGTGACCGGGGAGCGGGAGAGCGGGAGACGGGTCCGGGGAGCGGGGGATGACCCGGGAGTGCGGGGCCGGTCCGGGCCGAGCTGGTCCGGGCTGGGCCGGGCCGAGCTGGTCCGGGCTGGGCCGGGCCGGAACTGGGCGGGCGTGCAGCCGTGTTGCGGGGGTTGCCGGACCCGCGCCGGACCCCCCGCCGGTCTCCGCGTCACCGGTCCGCGACCGGCCTGCGTACGCCGATCGGGCAGCGTCTTCGTCACCTCGGCGTCGGAGTGGTGCCACCGAGGCACGGAAACAGCGTGTGCCGGGTGTGTGGGTGGTGTCAGGTGAGGGTGTACATCACCGAGCGGTCGTGCTTGTGGCGTTGGATGCGGCCCTTGGCGACGAGTGATTC
>NZ_JBICVG010000013.1:0-251462 GCF_043198875.1 Streptomyces sp. NPDC048718 | reverse complement strand
CCCCCCCCCCCCCCCCCCCCCCCCCCCCCCCCCCCCCCCCCCCCCCCCCCCCCCCCCCCCCCCCCCCCCCCCCCCCCCCCCCCCCCCCCCCCCACTTCCTCGTCAGACCGCCGCGGAGACCTCCACGCGGCCGAGGACGGTCGTGCCGTCCGCCGCGAGGAGCTGTTTGCGATAGGCGCCGGTCGTGTGGTCCCGCTCGCACGGTCCGACGGCGCCCTCCGTCCCTGCGTGGATGTCGCCGAAGCCGGTGACCTGGAGGCCCAGGACCTTGAGCCGGACCGGCTGGGCGGTGTCCGTGAAGGGATCCGGACCGAGGCCCGCGAGGTGCCGGGCCACCACCGTGGCCATCCGCAGCCCGGGGGCCGGCAGCCCGTGACAGCGGCCCTGGACGGCGGCGCACTCGCCGATCGCCCGGATCCACTCGTCGTCCGGTTGCGGCCGCCGAAGCGGATGACCGCGGAACTGTACGGGAGCCGGATGACGGCTCCGACCAGGGCGGGGGTGACGGCCAGGAGGAACTTCTCGTCGGGCGTGAACGGCGGCCCGATACGGGGCGACATGAAGAACGCGGACCGTCCACATGCTCCAGACGGAGAATCCGATGTGTTCGGAGGCGATGGAGAGGACGAGATCGCGGTGGGTGGTGCGTTTGCCCTCCGTCTCCCAGAAGCGTTCGTCTTCCAGGTGCCTGTGCTCGATCCAGTGGCTGGTTCCGCGACGGGCTGATCGCTGCGGCATGTCCCCCCGCTTTCGTCGGCGGAAGGGCGCGAAGTGGGGTGAAACAGGGGGCTGCCATGGTGCCGTTACCGAAAAGTGATGCTGCCAAGTGTCCGGGGAGGGCGTGAACGAAGCGATCCAGGATCTGTCACGTCGTGGGACACGCCTTTCTCTTGTCCGTATGGCCGGTCCCGCCCCTTCGGCGCCGGCTGCCCACTGGCGCGGAAGATCCCCCGAAGTGGCCGGAAGAGGGCGTACGGGCCGGGCGGGACGGGGCGGGCCGGGTCGTCGCAGGTGGCGACCGGGGCTTCGGGAGCACGGTCGGGAGACGGGCACATTCGGCGCGGGGCGCCCTCGCGCGGTCCGGGCCCGCCTCGGAGCAGGAGATGCTAGGAGCGGAACGACAAGAACGACAGAGCAGGAGACTCCATGGTCAAGCAGGTGCACCGGCCTCGGGAAGACGCGGAGTTCGATTTCCTCCTCGGCATGAGCCAGGCCCCGGTCCTCGCGTACTTCATCGGGACCTGGCCCAAGGCGATCGAGCCCTGCCGGACGATGGACCTCGTCGTGGGTGGCATCGCCGACCAGTACACGGGGCGCCTGATGGTCGTCCGTACCGACATCACACGCTGTCCGGCCGCCACCCAGCGGTACGGGATCACCTCGGCCCCGTCCTGGGTCCTGCTGAGGAAGGGGGAGGCGGTGGCGCACGGCTCGGGCCTCATGACCAGCGCCGCGATGCGGGAGCTCCTGGACGCCCACCTCTGAGCGGCTGCCGCGGCAGGCGTCGAGGCCGACGCCTCGGCCGTCCCCCGGACGACGGCCGGACGACGGCCGGGCCGATCCCCGAGGAGGCGCCGCTTTGATCCGGGGGCGAGACACTAAGGTGCGTTATCGCGGTTGAAAAATCCCTTCCGAGGTCTTTTGCGTCTCATGGCGGAGTGTCCTCATGCCTCATGCCCCCGCGACCGGCGGCGGAACGAAAGACGCCACGCTGGAACGCCGCGGCCTCGAACCCGTGCCCGACGCCGAGCGGACCGGCCGGGTCCGTGAACTGTTCCCCACCTGGGTCGCGGCCAACATCAGCGTGCTGCTGCTCACCCTGGGCGCCGGCCTGGTCGTGTTCAACGGTCTGAACTTCTGGCAGGTGCTGCTGGTGGCGGTGGCCGCGCCCGTCGTCGCGTACGGAATCGTCGGCCTGATCTCGCTGGCCGGCAAGCGGGGCGGCGCGCCCGGCATGGCGCTGTCACGGGCGGTGTTCGGGCAGCGGGGGAACCTCTTCCCCGGTGCGCTGATCTGGGTGGCGCGCTGGGGCTGGGAGACGATCAACGCGGTGACCGGCGCCTACGCCGTGCTCACCGTGCTGCATCTGCTCTTCGGCGTGCGGTCGAACACCCTGCTCGTCGTGGTGACCCTGGTCGCCTTCGTCACCTGCACCTTTCTGGTGTCGGGGCTCGGGAACAAGGCGCTGCGGGTATGCAGCACCTGGTCGACGTTCCTGTTCGGCGCGTTCACGGTGCTGGTGCTGGTCTACCTGGTGGCGAACACCGACTGGTCGGCGGTCTTCGCCAGGCCGGCCGGTTCGACGGCGCTGCTGGTCGCGGGCATCGGTGTGATCGCCGCGGGCGGCATCAGCTGGGTGCCCTCGGGACCGGACTTCACCCGCTACCTGCCGCAGACGGCCTCGTCGAAGGCCCTGGTCGCCACGACGATCGCCGGCGCGGGCATCGTGGTGCTGCCGATGGTGCTGATGGGTGCGGTGATGGCGGTGGAGACGCCGAGCCTGGCCTCGGCTCACGACCCGGTGTCGTTCATCGGCGAGCTGCTGCCGTTGTGGATGTCGGTGCCCTACCTGCTGATCGCGCTGATCGGCATGCTGCTGATCAACTCGATGTCGATGTACTCGGCCGGGTTCACCGCGCAGACGCTGGGCATCCGGGTGTCACGGGCCGCGGCGGTGAGCGTGAACGCGGTGATCAGCCTGGTCCTCGGTTTTCTGCTGATGGTGGTGGCGAGCAGCTTCATCGGCTCGTTCGTCTCGTTCCTGACACTGCTGGCGGTGGCCTTCTCCGCGTGGATCGGCGTCTTCGGAGTGGACATGCTGACCCGGCGTACGTACGACCCGGTGGCACTGATGGACACCGGCCACACCAGCGCCTACTGGTACCGGGGCGGTTTCGCGTGGCAGGCGATGACGGCGTGGGGCGTGGCACTGGCCGTGGGGCTGCTGTTCACGAGGGTCGAATGGTTCGCGGGACCGCTGGCCTCGGCCTGGCCCGGGCGGCACGGGCTCGGCTGGGCGGTGACGATCGTGACGGCCGGGGTGCTGTACGCGGTACTGCCGCGCGAGCGGGCGTCCGCCGAAAACGGATGACCCCCGCTCACCCCCGCTCTCCTGGGGCCGCGACGTCCGCTGATCGCCCTGCGCCTCGCCGAGTCCCTCGTCCCGTGGCGTCAGGCGGTCGCCCAGTCCCCGCAGCCCCATTCGGCTCCGGGGACGGACACCCTGTCGATCACGGCGGCCCCTCGGCTCCCGAGCACAGGGCGGGCCGTGGATCCGAGGTCGGGACAGGACGGCCGTCCGCGACAATACCGCCACCCCTCCCGGATCTCGGCAGGTCGGCGCGGGTTGTGACGGGGCTTCAGCGGGACGGTCGGGGGCTCGGAGCCGAACCACCCTGTGGGGCCCACGATGTGGCGGGCCGTCGCTCTCTCGCCCGAGGTGGCCGTGGTGTCCCGGGACCGGAGCCCGCGCTGCTGCGGTACCGGCGGCGGCCGGACGAGAGCACCGCCGCGTTCACCGCCAGCGTGTCGTCCCCGGATGAGGCCGATGAGCGGCTCCCGCGCCCGGACCCCGACGCGACGCCTCCGAACTCGCCGTCGGCACCCGGGTGTTCCTCGCGATGGCGCACGCGGTCGCCGGGGCCCGCGGGGGCCTCGGGCACCGTCTACCGGCGTTCCCCGGAGCCGGTGACGCCGCGGAGAGCCTGGTCCGTGTGACCGCCGGCGATCTGATCGCCGAGCTCGCCGGCCCCTCCGCACCGACGCGCGCACTGCCGCCGTCCTGACGGGGCGGGAGGGGCGGGGCGTCGCACCGGCGCCGGCGGCGGCGTCACGGGAGTCAGGCGACGAGGCCGAGCCGTGGACCGCCCCGGTCGCGCAGTCGTCTGAAGAAGGCCAGCACGCCCGCGGAGCCGCCGGCCCAGGTGGCACTCGGCCGGGCGAGACCGGTGTCCGGGAACACCGGCCGGGGCCAGGTGCCGCCGCTGCGGCTCAGGATGAGCAGGGCGACGGTCTCGGCCGCTTCCCAGAACTCCTCGGACCCGGACGCCTCCGCGACGTCCACCATCAGCTCGCCCGCCCCGGCCAGTCCGCAGCACTGCGTGACCAGCGGCATTCGTGGGGTCAGTGCGGCGCAAGCCCGCGCGGCCCGCTGGGCGAGGTCGAGGTGGATAGGATCGTCGAGGAGTTCGGCGGACTGGACGAGTACGGTCCCGATGCCGGCCAGGCCCCGGCACCACGAGCCGTAGCGGCGGGTCGCCCCCGGCTCGGCCGCCGCCGCGATGATGGCCGGTGTCACGGCGGCCAGGTGCGCGGCGGCCTTCTCGGCACGGCCGACCGCGTCCGGGTCCCCGGTCGCACCACCGTACGCGAGCAGAAAGCAGAGGACGCCCGCCTCACCGTGCGCGATGCCCTCGCGGAGTGCGGCGCTGCCGGCTATGTCCGAACCGTTCGGGCCGGCCGGGCCGGTCGGGGTCAGTCGGGCGGTGCCCGACGCCAGCATCCGGTCGCAGTCGGCGGCGACGGCGAGATGCCGGTTCGCGGCTCGCCGGTGACCGGAGTCGAGAGCGTGTCGGGCGAGCAGCAGCCGGCCGAGGCCGACGCCGGCGGCGCCCGCGATCAGGTCCGCCTCCGGTGGTCCGCCGTCCGGTGCGCGGTCCGGCACGGCGGGGTGCCCGGACCACGTGTCCACGTCCACGTCCAGCCCCTCCCCTGTCCTCGGCCCCGTTCCCGGCCTCGGCCCCGGCCCGTTCTCCGACTCCGCCTGCGCGAGAAAGAGTTCGACGCCGGTGCGCCCCGTGTACAAGCCGGCCGACAGGTTCCTGGACTGTTCCGCCGTCCACCGCGCCAATGCCGTCACCGTCGCGCGCACATCGGGCCGGTGCGCGTGGTGGAGGAGTTCCAGTCCGAGTCCCGAGCTGCCACCGTAGACGTCGATGGAGGTGGGGACGTTCAGCCGTGCGGCCCGTTCCGGGTCCACGATCGCCCGCGCCTCGCCGACGCAGAACGCGGTCGTGTGCTCGATGATCTCGTCCAGCAGATCGCCGTCGATCCGGGGGCGCGCGGGCTGGTACGTGGACCGGGGCTTGGGCACGTGCGTGGTCGCGGCGGTGCCGGTGCGCAGGCGGTCGGCGGCGGCCGTCCGTACGGCCGGGTCGAAGCTCAGCAGACCGGTGACCGACGACCGGATCTCCCGGTGGGCGCGCCCTGGCAGCGCCCATTCCAGGCAGGTCAGGGTCCGGTCCCGGTTGACCCCGTGGTCGGTGTCGACGATCACCGGGTCCATGCCGGTGGCGGCGAAGAAGAGGGTCGCGCCGAGGGCGTAGTGGTCGTCGGCGGGGTCGGCGGGTCCGGTCGCGGGCAGAAGCGGCCGGCTGTATCCGGGAGTCGCGCCTCCCGGCCCGGCGCCGTTCCACTCACTGATCCCGAAGTCGATCACATGGCAGTGGCCGGGGCCGGAGGCGTCGAGCACGACGTTGTCGGGCTTGAGGTCGCGGACGACCACGTTCCGGCCGTGGACCGCGTCCAGGACGCGCAGGAGCCGGGAAGCGAGGGCGGACAGGGCGCGCGCCGGCCGGATGTCGTCGTCCCGGAAGGGGCCGTTGCGCAGCACCTCCCTGCGCAGGTCGCGGTCGCCGCAGCTGGTCATCACCAGGTACTCGTCCGTCCGGTGGGCGAAGTAGTCCAGCGCGCGGGGCACGCCCATGACGCCGTCGAGCGCGGTGAGGACCGTGCGTTCGTTGCGCAGCCGGTGGCGGGCGTCCGTACCGGATTCGTCCTCGCCCACGAAGGCTCTCGCCTGTTTGACCACCACCGGCCGGCCGAGCGTGCGGTCGACCGCGCGGTAGACGTTGCCCCGGCAAGACCGCGCGATGCCGGCGGTGACCGTATAGCGTCCGCCCGCGAAGCCGGGCGCGGGCGGCTGGGCACCGTGCCCGGAGCCGGTCGTGAAAGGGTCCTCGGCCCAGGGCGGGCACCGGTAGCGGCTGACGGCCAGGCCGTCGAAGATCCGGCCGTCCGGCCCGGTCATGACGGATTCGAGCCGCCCGCTCCGGCCGGTCCGGTAGTCGCCCGTGAAAGGGCCGTAGCGGTAGTAGACCGGGGACCTCGGATCGACCCGCCGGTCGCTGACGACCCGCGGACCCTCCCTGTCGCGCAGCACGGCGGCGAGTTCCCGGCCCACCTCGGCCACTGTGCCGGCCAGGGGGTAGACGGTGATCGCCTTGCCCACGGCTCCGTCGCTCACCACCCCGGAGTTGAGGCGGCGCAGCGTCTCCGGGTCACGGGCGAACTTCGCGTGGCAGACGTGCCGGGACAGCACCGGCAGGGCGAGCCCGATCACCGCGTCGAGGTCGCCGGGGCGTGCCGAGACATGCAGTTTCCAGCCGTGCTCCATCGCCGGCATCCGCGGATCGTTCAGATACGACCACGTGTCGTCGGACCAGCCGTCCCGGCCGGCGATGGACACGGCCACCGTTACGAGTTCAGGTCGCAGGCGAAGCGGGTGGTGGCGGTCACCCAGGGGTCGGAGAGGCACGCCGTGTACTCGCGGTCACCACGGTCGTCGTCCTCGAACGCGATCGCCTCGTCGTCGATCTCCAGCGGACCCGCGTCGCGGAATCCTTCGGCTTCCAGCAGATCCGGCACGGCTACGGGCATGTGACGCCTCCAGGGTTTGTCGTGCGCTGAGGAGCAGACAATGGCCGACGTGGCCGATGGACCCGCCGGGCCAAGGACTCGCTGCACAAAAGTTAGGGAGGGGCGCTCCCGCTGACAAGAGGCCGGATGACATTGCTTGGCGGCGGTCGCACCGGCCGGCGTCGGCGTCGCGAGCGCCGGCGGTGGCGGTGGCGCCGGCGGTGGCGGCGGCGGTGGCGGCGGCGGCGGCGGCGGCGGCGGCGGCGGCGGCGGCGAGAATCTCGCGGACGCGCTCCAGCCGCCGTCACGTGTGGCCGCCCGGTCCGGGTGGCGTCGGCCTGGTCGCACTCGAGGTAGCCAGGGGTGTCCGGGCCGGTGGAGTAGATGTCGCCCGGCCACATCCAGGCGCTGGTGTTTCCGCGCCTGTCCGGAGGCAGGGCGTTGAAGTCGCCACCGATCACCATGTGAGGGAAGGTGCCGGCGAGGGCCTTGATCTCGGCCAACTGGTCGTCGCGATAGTCCCAGTCGGGGTGGTCGGGGTTGGATCCCAGGCGGGCGAGGTGGGCATTGCACACGGGCCGCCTTCGGTGCCGCGACAGGGGGCAGCCCCGCGGCACCTGTGCCCGGCCGACACGGTCCCTCCCCTCTCGCGTCACCGTCAGGACAAGGCGCGGGCGGACGGAAAGGCCCCCTGGCCGCGGCCGCGCGGATCACCGGCGTCTTGGCCGACATCCGTACCAGCGGGGGCCTTTGTGCCCTACGGGTGGCCTCATCGAGCCGTAGTGACGTCACTTGTCGAGGGGCTTGGAAGGTGCCCGGATCCACGGTCGGGTGATGGTGACGAGTTTGCGAGGCACGGGTGCTCCGGCCATGGCAGCATCCAGATACTCCTGGTGAAAGGTCCTGGTCACGCCGCAGGTGTCGAGCGTCGAGCTGCACGCGGCAATCCGGCGTGACCGTCACGGCCTCAATCCCGGCAGGTTACGTGGAAGCACTCATCGAGCGAGGCCCTGGACCGAAGGGCCGTACAAGACAGGTGACCGATATGCGCACTGAGGCCGCCAAGCGGGTCGAGCTGGTCTTCTCCCTCTTCGACGCCAACGGCAACGGAGTCATCGACTCCGGCGACTTCGACCTCATGACGGAACGTGTTCTGGAGGCGGCGGTCGCCTCGGACGCCGGCGCCAAGGAGGCCATCCGGACCGCGTTCCGCCGCTACTGGACGACGCTGGCCACCGAACTGGACGCCAACGGCGACGGTGTGATCACCCTGGACGAGTTCCGCCCCTTCGTGCTCGACCCCAAGCGTTTCGGCCCCACGGTCACCGAGTTCGCCGAGGCGCTCTCCGCACTCGGCGACCCGGACGCGGACGGCCTGATCGAGCGCCCGCTCTTTCTGTCGCTGATGACGGCCATCGGCTTCGAGGAGGCCAACATCGACGCGCTCTTCGACGCTTTCGGCCCGGATGGCGAGGATCGCATCACCGTGACCGCGTGGGCCGTCGGCATCGAGGAGTACTACGCACCGGACCTGGCCGGGATTCCCGGCGACCGGCTGGTGGGCGCCCCGGCCGTCTGACAGGCCCGGTAGCCGATATCCGGGGCCGTAGCCATGACGTCCGCCAGGCCGGCGGTGTCCCGGCGGACGTCACGGCCCGGCAGGCGTCACGGCCCGGCAGGCGTCACGGCCCGGGCTTGTGCGCGAAGACCCACCGGTTCCCTTCCAGGGCGTCGTTCGGCTCGGGAAGGGGACCGCGTCCGTGCCGGCGGGCGAAGTCGAAGGGCGTGCGCATCACCGTGGACCAGCCCTTGGCCGTCAGGTGCCCCGCCGAGTCGGGGCGCGGTCCCAGGTCGAAGAGGCCGAGCAGGTCGATGCCGATCCGGTCCCGCGTCGCCGAGTAGATCGAGCTGTCGCGGTACGCGAGCAGGTCCTTCTCCAGTTTGGCCTCGAAGGCCAGGGCGCTGCCGCCGGTGGTCAGCCGGTCCACCGTGTCGACGAGGTACGTCTCGGCAGGGCTCGGCAGGTAGAAGAGCAGCCCCTCGGCCAGCCAGACGCTCGGTACGGCCGGGTCGAAGCCGATGGAGGTCAGCGCGGTGGCCCAGTCCCCGCGCAGGTCGACGGGTACGGGCACGCGCCTCGTCCTCGGAGCGGCCGCCAGGTCCGTGAGCACCCGCTGCTTGAAGGCCAGCACGCCCGCCCTGTCGACCTCGAAGACCACGCAGTCGGACGGCAGGTCAAGGCGGAAGGCACGCGTGTCCAGCCCCGCGCCCAGCAGGACCACTTGACGGACACCCCCGTGGACCGACCCGAGGACGAAGTCGTCGAGGACCCGGGTCCGCAGCCCGAAGTAGCGGGCGAACCTGCCCCACAGCGGGTCGTCGTCGCCTTCCGGGACCTGCTCGATGCGTACGGGCCAGTCCGCGCACGCCGGAGCCGCGCGTACGAAGTGTTCGGCGTGGACGTCCCGGGCGAGGCTGTCGTGACGGTGGGTCTCGATCGCCCGGGCCGCGGCGACCAGAAGGGCGGTCAGCCCCACCCCACCGTCCACGCCTTCCGCGTCGTCCTGCCGGCTCCCGGCGTCGGCCTGGCTCCCTCGGGTGGCGGGCTGGGGAGAGTCCACAAGGGCAAAGGTCTCGCTCATCTGTCCCTTCTTTCCGGTAGCAGGACGGGTTTGACCACACGGCCGGCGTCGCAGTCGCGTTCGGCCTCGTTGATGTCGCCCAGCGGGTAGGTGCGGATCAGCTGATCGAAGGGGAAGAGCCCGGCCTGCCACAGGCCGGTCAGCCGAGGTATCAACAGTCCTGGTACCGCGTCGCCTTCGCAGATGTGGCGAATGCCGCGGCCCCGGTCGAGCGTGCCGGGTTCGAGCGGTAGCGGGCCGTGCAGGCGCGCCACGAGGCCGAGGGTGCCGGTGGGGCGCAGCGCGTGGAGCGCGTCGTTGACGAGCGGGGCCGAGGCCGTGGTGTCCAGGGCGTACTGCGCCCCGCCGTCGGTCAGCCGGCGGATCCGCTCGGGCAGTCCGTGCGATCCGGCGGGCAGCGGGGTCGCTCCGAACCGTTCGGCAAGCTCCAGCCGCCGAGGGTGCCGGTCCACGGCCACGGTCCGCAGGCCGGCGGCGGTGGCCGCCATCACGGCGGCCAGGCCGACCGCTCCCGCGCCGAGAACCGCGAGGGTGTCGCCGGGTCGTGCGGCGAAGGTGTTCAGTACGGCTCCGGCACCGGTGAGGAATCCGCAGCCGAGTGGCCCGAGCAGTTCGAGCGGAAGGGCGGGGTCGACCCGGACGGCGTTGCGGGCCGGGACGAGCGCGTACGCGGCGAAGGAGGACTGGCCGAACCACCGGGGAGCCAGTGCCTTCCCGGACGCGTCGACGAGTCGCGATGGTTCCTCCTGGCGCCCGCCGAAGAGGTTGAGGGAGGCGAAGGAGTCGCAGTAGGCGGGGGCGGCGGCCAGGCAGTTCCGGCAGTGTCCGCAGGAGTCGAAGCTCAGCACGACGTGGTCGCCGATGCCGGGGGCGGGACCGATGCCTGGGCCGGTGCCTGGGCCGTCTCCCGTCGCCACCACGACCCCGGCGCCCTCGTGACCGAGGACGGCCGGCAGCGGGCTGCGGCCTGCCGATCGCCGTACCGCGAGGTCCGTACGGCACATCCCGGCACCCGCGATCTCGACCAGGATCTCGCCGGGGCCGGGCTCCGCGCGCAGTGCCACCTCCTCGACCGTGAACGGGTCCTCGTACGAACGCAGCACGGCCGCCTTGAATGTGGTGGTCACACCTCCACCTCCGGTGGCCGGTGGACGACGAACGGCCGGAGGTTTCCGTAGAGGCCCCACGGGCCGCCCGCGACGCCGACTCCGCTGTCCTTGACGCCCGCGAAGGGCTGGGCCAGGGAGAGTTCGGCGTGGTGGTTGATCCACGCCGTACCGCATTCGAGCCGTTTGGCCACGGCCTCGGCGCGGTCGAGGTCGGTTCCCCAAACGGAGCCGCCCAGTCCGTAGCCGGTGCCGTTGGCCGCCTCGACGGCCTCGTCCAGGTTCTGGTACAGCAGTACCGGCAGGACCGGTCCGAACTGTTCCCCGGTCACCACCCGGCTGTCGGGCGGGACATCGGTGAGGATCGTGGGAGCGAAGAAGAAACCCGCTCCGTCGAGCCGGTGGCCGCCGGCCGCGGCCCGGGCACCGGCCGCCAGGGCCTGTCGTGTGACCCGCGCGACCCGGCCCAGCTGGGGAGCGTTGCTGACCGGTCCGATGCGGGTGCCCGGGTCGAGTCCGGACCCGACCGCGACGCTCTTCGCGCGCTGGGCGAGGGCTTCGACGACCTCGGCGTGGATCCGGGCCGGGGCATAGACGCGCTTGACTGCCATGCAGACCTGTCCGCAGTTGCGGAACGCGGCCCAGAACAGGCGGTCCGCGATCCGGTCCACGTCCACGTCGTCGAGGAGGACGGCGGCGTCGTTGCCGCCCAGTTCCAGGGTGACCCGGGCGAGCGTGGCCGACGCGGCCCCGGCCACGGCCCGGCCGGTGGGCACCGAGCCGGTGAAGGTGACGTGGCGAATGCCCGGGTGGGCCGCCAGCCGGGCGCCGAGGGGTTCGCGGCCGGTGACGACGGTCAGGACGCCCTCGGGCAGGACGGCGGCGAGGACGGAGCCGAGCAACCGGGTGGCGAGCGGAGTGTGGGGCGAGGGTTTGAGGACCACGGCGTTGCCGGCCGCGAACGCGGGCGCGAACTTCGCCGCCGCGAGCTGGAGCGGAAAGTTCCACGGAACGATCGCGGCGACCGGTCCGACGGGCCGCCAGGTGACCTCGCTGCGCATGGGCCGGCCGTCGTCGAGCCGGCGGGTGCGGGGCGCCAGGTCGGCGAAGTAGCGCAAGCGCGCCGCCGTACGGGCGACTTCGGCGTACGACTCGGCCAGAGGCTTGCCCTGTTCCCGTGTGAGCAGCCGGGCGAGGTCGTCGTCGGCCGTCTCGACGGCGTCGGCGCAGGCGCGCAGGGCGACGGCGCGGGCGGCGGGGTCGGCGCGCCAGCCGTGCCAGGCCCGCTGGGCCCGGGCGATCACCTGGTCCAACTCCTCCGGCCGCTGGTCGGGGGCTTCGTCGAAGGCCTCTCCGGTGGCCGGGTCGACGACGGCGAGTCGGGCGGCACGATGCCCGGGGGCGTGAGGGGATCGCGGTGTCGGCATCCCGGAGGTCAGTTCACGGCCGGGGCGCCGACGCCATGCTGTCGGGCCTGCCGCTCCATCTCGGCCCGGAAGCCGGCGATCAGGTGCGGCTGGATCCTTCCGGCATCGCGGTCACCGCCCGCGCAGACCGCTCCCCGCACGCCCACGATGTCGGTGCCGATGCGGGTCAGCGGGCCGATGTCGGCCTGCTTGACGCTGCCCGCGAGGGCGGCGAGCAGACCGGAGGCGTGGGCGCGCCGGACGAACTCGGCGCAGGCGTCGGGCGGGACGTGATCGAAGAGCCGGGTGCCGTCCTTGATGGCCGTGTCCAGCATGGCCGCGTCGGCACCGGCGCGGGCGGCGATGTCGGGCAGGGCGAGCGGGTTGACGCAGCCGATGCGGTGGGCGTCGGCGTAGCCCGACGCGACGACGAGCGCCTCGGGCCGGTGGTCCTTCACCGCGCGGACGACCGCCCGCATGACCTCGACGCCCTGCGCGTGCGTCGTGCAGCCGTACAGACCGACCTTGACGTATGTGGCACCGGAGACGACCGCACCGAGCGCGGCCTGCGCCACCGTGCCGGGTTTGTACGGCACGTCCCCCACGGTGGCGGACACCGGCTTGTCCCCCGGCACCACGTCGCGGATCTCCCGGATGACCCAGGGGAAGTTGGCGCCCAGCGAGCCCTCGTCGGGCTTCTTGACATCAACGATGTCGAGGTGTTCCGCGGCTTTCGCACAGTCGAGGGCTTCCTCGACACCGTCCGGGGAGATGAGAAGCAACACCATGAGCTCCTTCCGCCGCATGCCCACCCGACCAAGGCAGGGGGTGCGGATCACCTGGTTCATGTGCGGTGCGCTCATCCTTTCCGTCGCCCGGGGGCGACAGTAGGGCGCACGGAGCTTCCTGGGGTCGCACGACGGCGCGCTCGTGACGCGCCGTGCGCCGGCCGCCCGCCGGCGGACGCCGCTGCCTGCCAACCCGCTCCCCTGTGCGCACTTGCGCGCTCCGGCGCCCCTGTCCGCCCAGTCCCCGGCCGCCGTGGGCGGACGATCCCGCGGGGCGCACGGCGAGGAGAATTCCATGCACCATGACCCCCGTTTCTGAAGCGGCGAAAAGGAGAAGGAGGAATGGGTCAGGTTGCCGGTATGTCCGATGTGGTGGGCTCGCCGAATTCGACTGGATTCGCCGTGGCGCTCTCATCAGGTTCGGCATCCGGCGCGTGCAGATTCCGTACGGCCGGGACCATCAGTACGACGGAATTGGCAATAACCTGCCAGCCGGCCCCGATGGCCGGCGCCAGGCCGACGCTGGTGGATTCGACCCACTGGCCGGCGAGGGCGAGCCCGACCGGTCCCGCCGAATAGGCGCCGATGGTCACGTACGACATCACCCGGGACAGGCTGTCCGCAGGGACATGCCGCTGAATCCTCGTCGTCCAGAGGCTGTTGAACACCCCGCTCGACACACCGGCCGCGAGTGCCGCAGCGCACACCGACCACAGCGGGGCGCGGACCACGAGGCCCGCCGAGGGCTCCGCCCTCAGTAAGGTGATCAGGGTGACGACCAGCGGACGGGACGGCCGCCAGCCGAGCACGAGCAGGCGCCGAGCAAGGAACCTCCGCCGAAAGTGCCGACGATCAAGCCCCATGCTCGGGGTCCGATGCCGCTTTCGCGGCAGCCCCCGGGCGGCCGCTCCGCTCCGATGGGCGGCGGGACACTCGGCGTCGGGGTGCGTGCCCGCGGTGTACCGGCGCCGCGTCGGCAGGATGTCGGTCGTACCGCGAGGGTGTCGGTGATTCGTCAGAGAACTGTCGGTGTCCGCCGGGACTGTTGATGCCGGGTTGCCCAAGGGAGCAACCGCAGCCGCCGTCAACAGCAAGGAGCCCAGTGACCATGCCGTCCACCCCGCCCTGGAACGTCCGACGCCTGCCGGAGGCCGTCGGCCGCGTCTTCCTGGTCACCGGCGGCAACGCCGGCATCGGGTACTTCGTCGCCGAGCAGTTGTCGGCAACTGGAGCCACCATCGTGCTCGGCAGCCGGAACCCCGCCAGGGCGGACGTCGCCACGGCCTCGATCCGTGCGCGGGTGCCCGGTGCGCGGGTGCGGGCCGTGCGGCTGGACCTCGCCGACCTCTCGTCGCTCGAAACAGTGGTCGAATCGCTGGAGTTCGGACGCCTTGACGCGGTGGTCCACAACGCCGGCGTCGCGCTCGACGACCCGCCGCGCCGGGAGACCAGGGATGGTCATGAACTCATGTTCGGCACGAATCATCTGGGGCACTTCGTCCTGACCCAGCGGCTGATGCCCCTGCTGTCGGCGGCGCCCGCGGCCCGCGTGGTGACCATGGGAAGCTTCGCGGCGAAGTCCGAACGCCTCGACCTGGACGACTTGCAGTCCCGGAAGGACTACCGGCCCAAGCGCGCCTATGGACGCTCCAAGCTGGCCCAGATGTACTTCGGCCTCGAACTCGATCGCCGTCTGCGCGCGGCCGGCAGCACGGTGGCGAGCGTGGTGGTCCATCCCGGAGGCGCGCTGGACTCCCTCACCCCGTCGCGGCCGCCGGTCCATGTGCGAACCACCGGCGCACGGCTGGGCGCCGCACCCGCGGCCCTCCTCGTCCAGGGCAAGCACGCCGGTGCGTGGCCCGCGGTCCGGGCGGTGCTCGACCCGGCCGTATGCGGGGGTCAGTTGTGGGGGCCGCACCTCTTCGGCCTGCGGGGCCGGCCTCGACGGGAAGCGGTCTGGAACCACCTGGCCGACCGCTCCGTCGCGGCACGATTGTGGGAGGCAAGCCGCGATCTGACCGGCACCACCCTCGACCCCGTCTCCGGGTAGCTCGGACACACCGGTGATGCCCGGCGGACGGCCGAACAGAGCCGGGGGCGTCAGCCGGCTCGCGGAGCCGCTCGCGCCCGGCGCGCCGCCCGGCGGTCCGGTCGACGACCCGGCACCGGCCGCCCGCGCAGCGGGGTGTGAGCAGGCGGGGCAAAGGACGTTCCGGGGCGAGACCCCTTCTCGGCCATCCGGACGAGGGCGGGCTCGAACGCCGGCAGCACATCCACCTGATGCCGGCGGCCGCCGGGTGGCACACGCCGACGCCGTGGCGGTCCTTATGATCGTCGGCAGGCCGCTGTCCTGCGGCGCCCGGCTCTGACCAGGGTCTCGACCCCTGACGGCCGGTTTTCCTCGGGAGGGGATCTCGACCATGCGACTGACCGGTGTACGACGGCGGGGCGTACGGCTCGCGCTCGCGGGAGCGCTCGCGGCTGTGCTGCTGCCCGTCACCTCGGCCCAGGCGGAGGCACCGGAGCCGCGGACATACACCGTCTGGCAGTGGAATGTGGCGGGCCACACCCTCCACAAAGGCTCCACCACGGACGGACTGATCCCCCAGGCGGCCTCCTCGATCGTCGACCGGGGCGTCGACCTCGCCGCCTTCAACGAGCTGTGCCAGGGCCAGTACAGCGCGCTGGTGGCCGAGCTGCGGGCCAAGGGCTGGCCCCAGGACCCGCAGAACTTCGCCCGCTTCGAGCCGTCCCGTCCGGCCGGGAACCCCTCGGTGTGCGGCGGTGACGCCTTCGGCAACGCGGTGTTCACCAAGGTGGCGCCGGGCGGCGCCGCCCGCTTCGCGCTGCCGGACGACGGCACCGCCGAGAAGCGGAACATGTTGTGCGTGCCGCTCAGCGACGGCACGCCGACCCGCTTCTGTACGACGCACATCACCACCAGCCAGGCCTTCAACGTGGCTCAGCTGGAGTTCGTACGGGAGAAGCTGGAGGACTACCACGCCAAGGGCGAGACCGTCCTGATCGCGGGAGACTTCAACGCCCAGCCGAACTACGGGCGGCTGAACTCCTTCTACGCGCCGAGCGCCGACACCCCGAACAATCCGAACAACACCGGCCGGTACCGGGAGCTCGACGACGCCGACCCCGATCAGTGCCCCGGCTACGGCGAGTGGACGGCCGACGGGACGCCCGGCGTGACCCCGCCGTGCGGCGGGTTCGCCAAGATCGACCTCATCTTCGTCCGGGAGAGCGCTCTGGCTGGTCCGTACAGCGCCGACTCGCTCGGCATCTCGACCGCCTGCACCGGCGTGGCGGCCTGCTCGGACCACCGGATCCTGGTCGGCAAGGTGACCGTCGCCTAGGCAAGCGGGGACGAGGTTGAGGGTCGCATGGCGCACTGACAGTGGGCGCGGGTGCTCGTCCCGTTGGTGGGCATGGCCGGCATAGGACCGCATGGAGGTCCCCCTGGATCGGCAACGGGCTTGTGGTCGACCTTCTGGAGATCACACGGCCTCTACACCCGCCTACGCGTGGACGTTCCGAGGATGCCGTCCTGACAGTGGCGCAGCCGCTCAAGCCAATGACGCCCAGCCAGTCCTCGGCAGCCTTGAACGCGGCCGGACACGCGGACCGCCGTCAGCGCGTCACCTCGCGGCGCACGCCGTCCAGCGAACAAGCATCGCCGGACGGCCTCGTACCACTTACCTACGAGCAGGCCGCCATCGAGACGACCCTCGCCCGTCCGTGCCGGCGACAGGTCGGAATCTTCGCCTGGCGAACCGTCAATAAAGTCAGCGATAGGTCGGCATCGATCCAATTAAGTCCTGTCACACGCTCCCGAGTACGTGACTCGACAGGCCCCCGCCGATTCCGCTGGCCCCTCGACGCCGGAGCACAGGGCGAGCGGGGGTCCGGGCACGACGGCCGCCAGCCGGAGCGCGGCCGTCCAATCACACGTTTACCCAGGTCAGCGCACTCGACCGCGCGGCTTCAACGGGGTCGTCGGCAGGGCCGGAGCAGGAAGTCGGGGGCCGTCGTAGCCGTGCACTTCACCGAACCGGGTTCCCTCCTCCCAGTCCTTTCGCGCCTGTACGATCTCATCACCGGATCGAGCGATGAAGTTCCACCAGATGACCAGGTCCTCCTCGAACGGGGTGCCGCCGAGAAGGACGGCACGGGCTCGTTCGGCGGACTCGTTGACCAGGGTCAGAGTGGTGCGGCCGGTGGCGGCATAACCAAGCTGGGCCGGGCGCAGCAGGGCGCCGTCGAACCGGATGTCCCCCTCGTCGACCAGAAGGCCGTGTTCGAAGGCGGGGTCGACGTCGAAGGTGACGGTGGCCCCGGGGTCGAGGAGGAGTTCGGCGCCGAGCAGCGGGGTGAAGGTGCGGACCGGGGAGGTCTCGCCGGCGAGCGTACCGAGGAAGACCCGCAGTTCCGCACCGTCGACCCGGAAGGACCGCGGGGCGTGGTGCTGGAAGTCGCGCGGGGCGTGCCGGTGCTCGTCCGGGAGGGCCACCCACAGCTGGACGCCGTGCAGGACGGTGGTCTCGGGAGTGGAGACCTCGGAGTGGCTGATGCCGTGACCGCCGGTCATCAGGTTGAGCTCCCCCGGACGCACGAAGGCGTGCACGCCGAGGCTGTCGCGGTGCTCGATCTCTCCGGTGAAGAGCCAGCTCGCGGTCTGGAGCCCGATGTGCGGGTGCGGGGGGACGTCCATGCCGCCGGAGTCGGCCACCCGGTCGGGGCCGTAGTGGTCGGCGAAGCACCAGGCCCCGATGAGGGTCCGGGCCCGCTGCGGCAGCGTACGCCGTACGGTCATGGCACGCGGTCCGCCCAGCGGGACGTCCCGGGGCGTGAGGATCTCGACCTCCGCGTCAGACATGTTCCGGTCCTCTCCACCACTTTGTAGTTTCATTTTCAACAATCATGGACGATGATGGGTCCCCCGGCAACCCGGCGGACCCGCCGAGCAGGAAGGATATGCGGCATGAGCGACATGACGGAGACCGAGGCCACCGCACGGATCCATCTCGACAAGCAGAGCCCCGCGGCGTACCGGGAGCTGGTGCGGACCGCGGCCGCGGTCCGCGAGACGGCCGCCGCGGCGGGCCTGGACCGGGTACTCGTCGAGCTGGTCAATCTCCGTGTCTCGCAGCTGAACGGCTGCGCCTCCTGCCTCGATGTGCACACCCGGGCCGCGCGGCGGGCCGGGGAGACCGACCGGCGGCTCGGCGTGCTCGCCGCCTGGCGGGACACCGAGCTCTTCACCCCGCCCGAGCGCGCGGCCCTCGCCCTGGCCGAGGCCACCACGTACCCGGCGGACGCGCTCGCCCAGGAACGCGCCTACGCCGAGGCCCGCGCGGTCTTCGACGACGACCAGCTATCCGCGGTGCTCTGGGTGGCCGTCACCATCAACGCGTTCAACCGGGTGTCGATCCTCAGCAAGCACCCCGTACGGGACGCCGCCGCGCCGGCCCGCTGAAGCGGCCGGATCCGGGCCCGGGCCTCACTGCGCGGCCCAGTGCGGAGTCGACGCGGACGCGGACAGCCGCCACAGGGCCACGGCGGCCGTGACCAGCAGGGCCAGTGTCACCCCCAGCGCGAGCGGGATCCCGGTCCGCAGGAGCGCGGTGCCGACCAGCGCGCCGAGGAACATCGCCAGGACCGAGAGGATCCGGCGGCCGGGCCGCGGGGCCGCCCCGGCCGCCGCGGCGGAGTCCGCGGCGAGACCGGTGAGGGTCATGGTGAGCACGGTCGTGGTCAGGTCCGGGACCCCGAGCCGCCGGACCACCGCGTTCTGCAGCCCCATGGCGAGGCCCAGCAGCACGATCAGCGGGTACTGGGCGGCGGCGCCCACCCGGTCGTGCGCCGCGAGCGCGACCCCGAGCGCCCCGGCGACCAGGAGTGCCTGGAGGGCCGTCGTGGCGGCGAGCAGCCGTCCCCGGTGCGCCGGACGGCCCGTGCCGAAGCGTCCGCCGGCGGCCGCGCCGGCCAGGAACGCGGCGAGCGCGGAGGCGGAGGCGGGCGCGGACAGTCCCTGGGCGCCCGCGAGCGCGAACCCGAGGAAGACCACATTGCCGGTCATGTTGGCGACGAAGACATGTCCGAGCGCCAGATAGCTCACCGCGTCCACCAGTCCGGTGACCACGGTGAGCCCGAGCATCAGGGGCGGCAGCGGCCCGTGCCGGTCCCCTTTCGGCGGAACCAGGGTGTGGGCAGCGTCGGCCAGCAGCTCGCGCATCCTCGTCCGCATCCTCGGATGCTCCTTCCGTGCCGGGAAACGGGGAACGTCCACGGTCCCCCGGCCCGGCGGCCGACCGGTGTCCGTCCGGCCGACGGCTTCCCGGCCGGCCGCCGGGCCGTCCGACCGCCGGTCAGGACTCCGCGGGGAGGCTGTCCATGAAGGAGCTCACCGAGAAGACCGCGCGGCCGGGACCCGCCGGGCCGTAGCCGGGAGGCGAGCTGAGACCGTGGGACTCCATGGTCGCGCGGTACGCCTCCAGAAGCCGGATGTGGTACTCCAGCGGCGCGCCCGCCGGGTTCGCCTTACCCAGCGGGGTGGTCGGCTCCGGGCACCAGGTGGTGAAGCGGGGCGTGATGCCGCGCGACATGAAGTACTCGAGGCCCTCGGTGGTCGAGGCGATGGCCTCGTCGACCGTCGTGAAACCGAACGGCTCGGCCATCTCCACGCCCGCCACGAAGTTGGGAATGACGTTGCGCGGGCCGAAGACCTCGGCCGAGTCCAGGATGCGGCGGTGCCACTCGTCGCGGCCGACGTAGCGCTCCTTGCCCGGGCAGTACAGCTCGAACAGCCGCTTGTCCCACACCTCGTAGTTGGGGTGGTAGATCTGGATGCCGTAGTCCTTGAAGCGCTGGACATCAGCCTTGGGCAGCGCCTGGGCGACGACCTTGCCGATCCAGCGGCCCGGGAAGCGCTCCTCGATGGCCTGGGCGTACTGGCCGTAGAAGTCGGCCTCGTCCTTGCCGCCGATGTGCGAGGTGACGGCGCCGCCGGTAAGGGTGTACGCGGTCGACGAGCCGGTCGTGTCGTACTTGTCGATGATCTCCAGCGCCTCCAGCACCTCCTCGACCGGCTTCACTCCGGTGTAGGGGCGGCCGGCGGCCTTGTGCTGGCGCCAGTTGTGATTGATGTCGCAGTACTGGCACTCCTCCTTGGCGCCGAAGTACTGGCAGACACGGAAGACGGTCAGATAGACGAGGTAACCCCACTGGATGGTGGGGGCGACCTCCATCACCGACTTCCCGTTGGAGAGGGTGTGCCGGTAGTACTCGGGCATCGGCGGCAGGCCGACGTCGGCGATCCGGCGGCCGTCGAGGTACAGCCCGAGCATGCCGTCGTCGCCGGCGGCGACCCGGTACGGCGAGGCGGGGTTCACGCGCACCGAGACGACCGTGCGGCGCAGGTCGTACGGGCCGCCGGTGAGGACGATCTCCTCCGGCGGGCGGCGCAGCGCGGCCTCGCCCAGCTCGGGCAGGGTGCGGTGGTCGAAGGAGAAGATGAAGTACGACTTGGGCTTGACCTCGCCGGACGCCTTGTCGCCGGATTCGGTGAGCGCCGAGTCGTCGAAGGCGATGCCGCCGCGCAGGAGGTCTTCCTTGATCACCGCCTCCTTCGGGACGTGCGGGAAACGGTGCATGAGGTCTTCGACCTCGTCGGTGCGGCGGATCATGCGCGGGAACATCTCCTCGGTCGTGCGGGCGCGGACGGGGCCGTGCGGGGTGGAGCCACCGACCTACCCTAGGACGGCGCCGCCGGGGCCGGCATCCGGCCCCGGCCACAAGCCTCCCTCCCCCGTCCGGATGGGGGCCGTTCGACCCGGGCCGAACGTCCCCCGGTCCAGGCCGCACGGACCTTGGCGGAAGGGCGGGCGGGGACTCGAAAGCCCCTCCGGCCCGCCGTCGGCAAGGATCCCCGCGGCCCCCTTCGCTCAGAAGTTGCCGTAGTCGACCTGCCAGGTCGGCAGCCCCATGCGGCGCCAGACGGCGACCACCCGGTCCCGGTCGTCGAGCGAGACCCGTACCGCGTGGCGGTGGCGGACGTGTGTGTCGAACAGCTCGGCCTTCACCAGGTCGTCCGGACGCCCGTCGCCGGACGCCCGCATCCACAGCTCGTCGTACGGCACCTCGTACCGCGCGAGCCATGCCTCCGTCATCTCCCTGTGGTCCTCGCTGCGGCCCGAGAGCAGCACGATCCGGTCCTGATGGCAATCCCGGAAGGCGCGCAGGGCGTCCCGGACGGGGAGGTTCGGCAGGTCGGTGTCGCAGCGGGAGAAGTCGTACGGTCCGCGGTCGCCGCGCAGCGCGAGGGTGCCGTCGATGTCGCACAGGACGGCGGTCGGGAGCGCGGGGTCGGCGACGTACGGGGTGGCGGCGGGACGGTCGTTGAGCCAGTCGCCGGTGAGCCGCCAGCCCCCGCGCACGGCCTTGGCGTGTTTGTCGGCGAGGATCCGGATGATCTCCTCACCGACCGGCCGGGCTCGCTCGGCGTCGCGGCGCACGCACTCCTCGACGGGGACGCCGGTGAAGTCGTGCACCACGAACACGGCGTCGCGGCCGGCGACGGCGGCCTTGAGGCGGCGCGGTATGTGCGGGGTGAGGTGGGTGTTGTCGACGACGACGTCGAAGCCGTCGTCGACGGCGGCCCGGATCGCGGCGTCCTGGATGCCGAGGACGGTCTGCTCGTGGACATGCGAGCGGCGGCCGCCGCCGGGCGGGTCGAGCATGGTGCGCAGGTCGTCGAGGTTGACCCGGCGCATCCGTCCCCCGGACTCCTCTTGGAGGGCGCGGGCGGCGGTGGTCTTGCCGGAAGCGGGCAGTCCGGTCATGACGTGGACCACGGGCACGGTCAGTTCTCCTCGTCGGCGGTGAAGGGGCCGGTGTTCTCGGGGCGCAGCTCGCGCCAGGCCGGCAGGTCGCCGCGGCGGCCGTCGAGACGCAGGAAGAGGGCGGCGCGCAGCCGTCGGTCGGGCAGCGCGGCGACGGCGCGGGCGAAGGCCGCCCGTTCGCCGGCGAGAGGGGCCAGCGTGGCATAGGCCTCGTCGACGGCGCGCTCCCGGGCGGCGAACTCCGTCTCCAGTCCGTCGATCACGGACCGGACCCAGGCGTCGAACTCGTCGGGCACCTGCTCCAGGAGGTCGTCCAGCGGGCGGCCGCCCCGGGCGCGGATGCCGTCGAGCTCGGCCGGGGACAGGCCGAGGGCCTGGGCCAGGATCCTCGTCTCGATGTCGGCGAACCGCTGGATGCCGTGGCCGCGCCAGATGTCGCGCGCGGTGACACCGGTGAGAATCCGGTGCAGCCGTACGTACTCGGCGATCTTGGCCTTGGCACGCAGCCCGGAGGCGAAGCGCAGCACGAAGCCCTCGGCGTCGGTGCCGGTCGCGGGCCGGCCGTCGGGCAGGGTGCTCGACTCGGTCAGCTTCAGCAGCTCGTCGAGCGGCAGCGGCGGGTGGACGGTGACGACCGGGCCCACCGGCCGCCAGTCGCGCGCCGCCTCGGCGAGCGGTATCTCGGTGCCGTCGGTGCCGAACGCGGCGAGCAGCACGAGGTCCCGGCGCTCGCCGTAGTCGACGACGATGCGGTTCGCGGGGTGGACGATCTCGGCGAGGTACGTCACGCCGGGCACGAGCGCGGCCGTGTCGGCGGCGTCGAGCCGGCGCTGCGCCCAGGCCGCCTGGACACTGACGAAGGAGCCGCGGGTGGCGACCAGCCAGCGGCCGTCGTAGTGGAAGACCACACCGAGGCTGCCGTCGACCTTCTCGTACACCTCGAACGGTTCGTCAGGAAGCGGGGGCGCGTAGGGACGACCGAGGGAATGTTCGGAGACATTGAAGAACTTGGGCAGGGGCAGGGCGACGATCCGGCCGGTACGGTCGTCGGCGACCAGGCCACGGCACCGGCTGGTGACCCTGTTCCAGACGCCTTCGAACTGACAGATCCGCGTGTACGTGTAGAGCGACAGCGGCAGTTCCGGATGCGTCTTGCGGACCACGTGTCCGGCCGCGATGGCGGCGGCGAGCTCCTGCGGGGGCAGCAGTTCGTCCAGCGTGAGCGGCGTCGGGTACGCCTGGCTCATGTTTCCCTCCCCTGTTCGAGAACACTCATTCTGACGCCGGTTCCCCCGCCCCACCAGCGAATTCACGGCCGGTCCGAGGTGACCGGTACGGACTGGCGGGTACCGGCGCCCACGGCCGGGGCCGGGATCCGGGCCCGTGCCGGTGAGCGAGCGTGACGCCCCGTAGACTCGCCGCCCGAAGGATGTCGCAGAAGCCCGAGAAAGCGAGCCCATGAATTACGCGGACACCACCTCCCCCATCTACGCAGAGCTCATACGCGAGCAAGGGGACGTTCCCGGCGAGGTCCGCCGGGCCGCCGAGGAGGTGCTGCGCGACCTCAGCCGTGTGATCCAGATGCCGCCGGCCAATCCCGGCCATGTCGGTCCCGGTCCCGGTGTTCCCGCTCAGGCCGCTCCGGCCGCTCCGGCCGCTCCGGGTCATGCCGTTCCGGGCCCGGGTGTTCCGGCTCAGGGTGTTCCGGGCCAGGGCATGCCCGGCCAGGGCGTTCCCCAGGGTGGCCCCGCTCAGATCGGTCCCCCCCAGCTCGGCCCCGGCCCGGGTGCCGCCGTCCAGGCCGGTCCCCGGCCCGGCGGTCCGGTGCAGCCCATGCGGCCGATGCCGCCCCGGCCGCCGATGCAGTAGTCCGGCACGGCACCCGCGATCTTTTGGGGTGTCATGTGCGCGACCGGTCCCGGGTATCCGGTTCGCGATGTGAGCGGCCTCGCCGAACGCCCGCGCGGTGCGCCGCGCGGGCGTCGCGTCGTTCCGGACGGGGCGTCGTGTGACGGAGGCGTACTCCCGTCACGCGACGCCCCGTCCGCTCGGTCTGCCGCGCCGCCCCCTCAGTCCGCCGCGCCGCCCGGCCGGTCCGTGGCCGGAGCGGCGAGGGTGCGCCACAGGAAGGTGTGTTCCAGCGCGCTGTTGTACGCGACCTGTTCGTTGTCGGCGGCCCCCGCGTGGCCGCCGGACAGTGTCTCGTGGAGCAGGACCCGGTGGCCGAGTTCACGCAGCCGCGCCGCGGTCTTGCGGGCGTGACCGGGGTGGACCCGGTCGTCGCGGGTCGAGGTGGTGAGCAGGACGGGCGGATAGGGGCGGTCGGCGGCGAGCCGGTGGTACGGGGAGAGGGCGGCCAGGTGCGGCCGGTCGGCCGGGTCGTCGGGATCGCCGTACTCCGCCATCCAGCTGGCTCCGGCGAGCAGCGTGTGGAAGCGCAGCATGTCGAGCAGCGGCACATGGGCGACGATCGCGCCGAACAGTTCCGGGCTGCGCACCAGCATCGCCCCCATCAGCAGACCGCCGTTGCTGCCGCCCGTGATGCCGAGCCCGGCGGAGGTGGTGACGCCCCGTTCGACCAGGTCGCGGGCGACGGCCTCGAAGTCCTCGTAGGCACGCGGCCGCTCGGCCTTGAGCGCGGCCCGGTGCCAGCGGGGCCCGTACTCGCCGCCGCCGCGGATGCCGGCCACCACGTACGTACCGCCACGAGCGAGCCACGCACGGCCGCGCACGGTGTTGTACGACGGCGTCAGGGACACCTCGAAGCCGCCGTAACCGGTGAGGAGGGCGGGGCCGGGGAGTCCGCCGGAGCGACCCACGACGGTGTACGGGACACGGGTGCCGTCGGCGGAGACCGCGAAGTACTGGCGGGCGGTCAGACCCGTCGCGTCGAAACGCTCGGGTGCCTGCTTGAGGCGCTCGCCCGGCTGTCCGATCTCGCCCCGGTGCAGGGTGGGCGGGAGGAGATGGCCGGTGAGCGAGAGGAAGTACTCGTCGCCGGTGTCCGGATCGGTGTCGGTGAGCGTCGCGGAGGCGAGCGGCGGGATGTCCGCCAGTTCACGGCGTGTCCAGCCGCCGGCCCGCGTGCCGGAGCCGTTGCCCCCGGCACCGGAATCGGCTCCGGGGCGGCCGGGGGTGAGGACGTGCAGACGGCTCGCGACGTCCTGGAGGGTTTCCACGAGGAGGTGGTTGCGGGTCCAGGTGTGGCCGGCGAGGGCCGTCCGCTCGTCGGGGGTGAACAGGACCCCCGGTTCGCGCTGCCCGGCGAGGAACTCCTCGAAGCGGAAGGCGAGCAGCGAGCCCGCGGGCTGCCCGAGCCAGGGGGCCTTGGGGGTGACGAGGAGCCATTCTCGGTACACGGCGCGGTCGGCGTCGTCCGGCACGTCGATCCGGCGCAGGGTGCCGTCCGCCGCGAGCAGGTGCGTCTCGTGGTGGAAGAAGTCCCGCCACTGGCTCACGAAGTCGCGTACGAAGCCCTCCGTGGGATCGCGCCAGGCGAAGACGGAGAGATCCGACACCCCGCCCTCGTGGACGAGTTCCGCGGCGGCGAGCGGGGTGCCACGCCGCCAGCGGCGGACGGTGCGGGGGTAGCCGGAGTCGGTCAGCGAGCCGGGACCCGTGTCCGTGCCGACGAAGACATGGTCCTCGTCGATCCAGCCGATCCGGGTCTTCGCCTCGGGCAGCCGGAAGCCGTCCGGGACGAACGCCCGCTTCTCCAGGTCGTACTCGCGTACGACGACGGCGTCCCCGCCGCCGCGCGAGAGGCGTACCAGCACGTGCCGGAAGGCGGGCCGCAGCACCAGGGCCCCGCCCCAGGTCCAGTCCTCACCCTCGTCCGCGGCCAGCGCGTCGAGGTCGAGCAGCACGTCCCAGTCGGGCGTATCGGTGCGGTACTGCTCCAGGGTGGTACGGCGCCACACACCGCGCGGATGCCCGGCGTCGCGCCAGAAGTTGTAGAGGTACGGGCCGCGCCGGAGGGTGTACGGAATCCGGTCGGGCGCGTCGAGCACCTCCCGCAGCTCGGCGACCAGCGCGCCGAAGCCCTCCCCGTCGGCGAGCGCGGCGCGCGTCTCGGCGTTCCGCTCCCGCACCCATGCGAGCGCCCGCTCGCCCTCCACCTCTTCCAGCCACTGATACGGATCGCTGTCGCTCGTATCCGTCACATCCGTCATGCCCGGCCCTCCACCCCTGCTCGTCCGCGTCGCGGTGATGCGCGCGGGTGTCCTCGTACCCGGGTCGCCGGGGTCGCCGGGGTCGCCGGAATCATCCCGGCTCTCCCTGCTCCTCCGGTTCCCCCGGCGGGATCGTCCAGCACAGGACGGTCCCGCCGTCGCCGGCGCGGCGCAGGGCGGCCGGGTACACCTGCCCGGCGGCCCGCTCTCCCCGGTGCCGCATCGAATGGTCCCCAGAATCCCACCCGAAGCCGAGCACGGGACAGCCGGCCACCTCGACGAGCCCGGCCTCCAGCGGATGGGACCGGCCGGCCCGTTCGACGCGGTGGTGGTCGGTGTGGGCGTCTACCGACCAGACGAGTCCCCGACCGCCGGGCCGCTCGCTCAGCCAGTCCGCCAGGGCGGCGGCCCTCCGCTCCGCCTCGGCGACCGGAAGATCGAACCAGCCCCGCGGCCCGCCCGCTCCCGGCGGCCCGAGTTCCACGCCGCCGAAGCGCGCGTGCGCGGCGTCGGCGTGCAACCCCCAGTAGGAGAGATCGGCCAGGCCATCGTCGGACGGCGCGCCGTGACCGGACCAGGAGTCGAGGGCGACCGCGTCGCCGACCGCCATGCCGCAGCGGTCCACGGGCAGGTCTCCGAGCGGCATGGGTTCCTCACCACGGTCGTCGGGCCAGGGCAGGCCCAGTTCGACCTCCAGGAGCGAGATCACCGGTTCTCCGTCGAAGACGGAGGGCGCCGTGGCGGCCCGGATCCGCAGGGGCCGGTCGGTGGCGGCCGGGACCGCCATCGCCTCGCAGAGCCCGTCGCGCAGATGACCACCCCCGGCGGCCACCGCGTTCCGGGCCCGTTCGGAGAGCGGCGGGCCGTACGTCGCCCAGGCGTCGACCCAGCCGGCCATCGCCAGCACGAGCAGACCCGACGGAGCCGTCACCGCGCCCAGCCCGGTCCAGATCTCTTCGGTGCATGTCTCCCTATTCTCCATGCCGGTCATGGTGAAGCACGGCACTGACATCGGCGTCCGGCCGAGGGCAGGGCCGGTCGCCACAGGACCTCCGCACCAGACGGCCGGATTCCCCTAGCCGCCGGTGCGCGGATCTGCTCCCCCGCGGCCCGGCCCCGGCCCCGCGACGGCGAGATGAGATGAAGGCGGGGACGTCACGCCTCCTTCCTTTTGCCGGAATTGATCTGGTTCCGGATGATGGAGTGCGGAAAGTCCGTCGGGAGGGCCACTGACGGCCCGCATGGCAGGACAAGGCGTGGAAAGGCGGTCTTATCCCGTGTCTCGACCGAGAATCCTCGTGGTGGGCGCCGGTTTCGCCGGGGTCGCGTGCGTACGGCGCCTCCAACGGCGGCTGACCAAGCAGGAGGCGGCGATCTCGCTCCTGTCCCCCTTCTCGTACCAGCTCTATCTCCCGCTTCTGCCGCAGGTCGCCTCCGGGGTGCTGACCCCGCAGTCGGTGGCGCTGTCCCTGCGGCGCAGCGAGAAGCACCGGACCCGGATCATCCCGGGTGGGGCGATCGGCATCGACACGGACGCCAAGGTCTGCGTGGTGCGGACCATCACCGGCGACATCCGCACCGAGCCGTACGACCATCTGGTCCTGGCCCCGGGCAGCATCACCCGCACGTTCGACATCCCGGGGCTCGCCGAGCACGCGCGGGGCCTGAAGACGCTCGCCGAGGCGGCGTACATCCGCGACCACGTGATCGCGCAGCTCGACTTGGCCGACGCGAGCGAGGACGAGGCGGAGCGGGCCGCACGGCTCCAGTTCGTCGTGGTGGGCGGCGGATACGCCGGCACCGAGACGGCGGCCTGTCTGCAGATGCTCACCCACAACGCGGTCAAGCGCTACAGCCGGATCGACCCGGAACTGATCAAGTGGCATCTGGTCGACATCGCACCCGCCCTGATGCCGGAACTCGGGCCGAAGCTGGGCCAGGCCGCCCTCGAGATCCTGCGGCGGCGCGGGATCGAGGTGTCGCTCGGCGTGTCCGTGGCCTCCGTCGACGACGACAACGTGACGCTCACCGACGGCCGGGTGCTGCCCTGCCGGACGCTGATCTGGACGGCGGGGGTCGCGGCGAGCCCGCTGATCGGCACGCTCGGCGCGGAGACGGTGCGCGGCCGGCTGGTGGTCGAGCCGGATCTGACGGTGCCGGGGCTGCCCGGGGTGTACGCGATGGGGGACGCGGCGGCTGTGCCGGACCTGGCCAAGGACGACGCGGGCGCGGTCTGCCCGCCCACCGCCCAGCACGCGATGCGGCAGGGCAAGGTGGCCGCGGACAACCTGGTGGCGGCGCTGCGCGGCGATCAGACCTATCCGTATGTGCACAAGGATCTGGGGCTGGTGGTGGACCTCGGCGGGATCGACGCCGTCTCCAAGCCGATGGGCATCGAACTCCACGGCCTGCCGGCGCAGCTGGTGGCCCGCGGCTACCACTGGGCGGCGCTGCGCACGAATGTGGCGAAGGCCCGGGTGATGACGAACTGGCTGATCAACGCGACGGCCGGGGACGACTTCGTCCGCACCGGATTCCTGGCCTCGAAGTCGGGGACGCTGAAGGACTTCGAGTACACGGACGCGTATCTCACCCCCGAGCAGGTCCGCGCCCACACCGCCTCGCTGCGCGCCGTCGCCTCCTCTTCCTGACCACGCGCGCGTACGCCCCCGGTACACGGGCCACCGCCCGATGGGCGGCCGCCGCGAGCACCTGCACCGCCGCGGCCGCCCCCAGAGCTCCCGGAAGGGAGTGGACAGCGAGCGGACCCCCGACGGCGGCCCCGAGCGCGAACGCGGAGATCTTGACACCGGCACCGGTCGTGGACACCTGGGCCCGCAGTCGCTCCGGCGTCTCCCGGTGACGCACCGCGAACAGGGCGGTGAGCTGCGGCCCTTCGGCGATCCCGGCCAGCAGCGCGGCGGCACCTAGGAGTCCGGCGGCCACCCCCGCGCCGGCCCCGGCGCCCGACCCCGCGGCGAGGCCCGCCGTCGCGAAGGCGACGGCCAGCAGGAGCGGCGCGGCCGCCAGCACGGTGTCGGGTACGAGCGGGCGCCGACGCCGGGCGAGCGACAGGTTCGTGCCGAGGGCGGCGAGGGCGGTGGCGGCGAGCAGCAGCGCGCCGTCGCCCGGCCCGCCCAGGAGCCGCTCCCCGAGCAGCGGGACACAGGCGACGAACACACCCTGGCCAAGGCTGGAGAGCGTGGTGCCCAGGGTCGCGCGGGCGAGCGGCACGGAGCGCAGCACGCAGCCGAATCCGCGCGCCAGGTCCCGGCCCACGCCGTCGAGAGTCACCCAATCGGTCCTGTCCGGGTTCGTGCCGCGATCGGCATGCGCGAGCACCGGATCCGTACGGACCGGTTCCGGACAAGCCGCTTCCGGGCGAGCTGCTTCCGCGCGGTCGGCTTCCGCTGTGCGGTCGGCAGGGGCGGGGGCCGGCTCCGGACCCGCGGCGCGGTGCGGCAGTCCCCGGGTGGCGGGCACGGCCAGCAGGATCAGGGCCGTCGCGGCCACCACGGCGGCGGGGGCGCCGAGCCACCGGGAGAGCAGTCCGGCGAGGGCAGGGCCGAGCAGGCTCGCGGCGCTGAAAGTCGCGGCGTCGAGCGCGTGCGCCCGGGGCAGCCGCTCCGCCGGGACCGCGGCGCCCAGCTGCGCGGTCCAGCCGCCGGCGAGGGCGGGCGCCAGGAGACCGGTGGCGAGCGCGACGAGCAGGGTGAGCGGGAAAAATGCGCCGGCCAGGCCCGCCAGGACAACGGTCAGCCCCGTCGCGTACAGGGTGAGCGCCCAGGCGAGCAGCCGTCCGGGCCGGGCCGCGCGGTCGTGGAGCACTCCGAAGAGCGGTCCGCCGAGCGCGGAGGCGGCCGTCACGGCGGCGAGCAGGGCGGAGGCACCGGCCGCCGATCCGGTCCAGGCGTGGCCGAGGAGCAGCAGGGCCGGGCCGGACATCTCGTCGCCCGTTCGGGCGGCGGTCGCGCCCGCGAGCAGACGCCGTGCCGAGGGCTGCCGCCGCCGGGGCGCCGAGGAGGGGCGGAACGAGGAAGGACGGAACACGGGCGGGACGCTACGGGGGTAACTCAAAACCCCACAACATGCGTTACCTTCACCGAATGCCCCCGTACCCCGCCCCCACCCCGCTGCCGGCCCCGGACACCGCCCGGCACTCCGTTCTCGCCAACTCCCGGCGCGCCGCCGACCTGGTGAACGCGCTGAGCCGGGAGTCTTGCACCCTCGACACGGTCGCCGGGGTGCTGCGCGCGTACGGCGAGAGCGAGCCCCTCGGTCTGACGGAGGCGGACCTGCCGGAACTGCGGGAGGCGGCGGCAAGGCTCCATACCGTCTTCACGGCGGACGGGATCGACACGGCGGCCGGGCGGCTCAACACGCTCCTCGCCGAACGGACCGGCCCGCTCCGCCTCACCTCGCACGGCGGCGCGAGCCCATGGCACCCGCACGTCGACACGGACGACGACGCGCCATGGGCGCGGTGGTTCCTCACCTCCTCCTGCCTGGCGCTCGCGGTGCTGCTCTGGGAACGGGGCCACGCTCCGGGCGGGGTATGCGCGTCCACCGCCTGCCAGGACGTCTTCGTGCCACTGGGCAGCGGCCGCGAGCGGCGGCGGTACTGTTCGCGCCGGTGCGCGACGCGCGAGCGGGTCGCCGCCCACCGCCGGGCCAAGGCCGGCCCCGGCGGAGATGCGGCCGACAGCTCGGCCGGATCTCCGGGCAGCGCGCCGAACGACCCCCGGTAGCCTGGCCGTATGGAAACCGCATCCGTTCTGGTCAGTGCCTGTCTGCGGGGTATCCCGTGCCGCTGGGACGGCGGGGCCAAGCCCTCCGCCGAACTGGACACACTGCTCGCGGGGCGCACGCCGGTGCCGTTCTGCCCGGAGCAGGCGGGCGGTCTCACCACCCCGCGCCGCCCCGCCGAACTGGTCGGCGGCGACGGGCACGGGGTCCTGGAGGGCACCGCGCGGGTGGTGGACGACACCGGCGCCGATGTGACGGACGCGTTCGTCGACGGCGCCCGGCAGGCCCTCGCCGCGGCCCGGGAGGCGGGCTGCGCCGAGGCGGTACTGATGCCGCGCAGCCCCTCCTGCGGGCGGGGGCAGGTGTACGACGGGTCGTTCGGCGGCGGTCTGGTGCCGGGCGACGGGGTCACGGCGGCGCTGTTCGCCCGGCACGGGATCATGGTGACGCCCGCGCCCGGAGTGTGAACCCGCTCCCGCTCCCCCGCCCCGGCCGGTGAGCCAGGGCACGATGAGACGTGACGCCGGCACGGGCCGGCCGGCCGGGGTGCCTGTCGAGGGGGCTGCCACCGGATCGCGTTCTACTCCGCGAGGACCTCGGCGGGGCCCATGACGACGACGGGGCCACGCCCCGGATCGAGGGCGCGGAGCAGTTCCCGCATGTGCTCGCGCGGCAGCGCGACGCACGCCTGGGTGGGGCCGCCGTGGTCGACGTGGATCCACACGCCGCCGCCCTTGTCGTCGCCCAGCGGGCGCTGCTTGTCGAGCGGGGTGGTGCCGGGGACCCGGTTGTAGTCGATGGCGACGACGTAGTCGAAGGAGCCTTCGAGGGGTTCGCCGAGGAAGCCGGTGCCCGAGACCGCGTACAGCGGGTCCTCGTCGTAGGGGATCCGGGATCCCGGGTCGGGAAGCCGACCGCCCGCGTCGCCGATGCGGTACACACCGGTCGGGGAGCGCAAATCGCCCGCCGTGTGGTCGTCGGTCCAGCCGCGCAGGGCGTTGTGGCCGGTCCAGGGGCCGGCCACGGGACGCCAGCGGCCGGCCGGGTCGCGTTCGTAGAGCACGGCGGTGGCCACATTCCCATCGGGGCTGTCGCCGCTGACGACGAGGGCCTGGGTGGTGCCGTCGGGGACGCGGGCCTGAGTGAGCGGGCCGAGGCCGGGCAGGCGCGCGGGAACGGGGGACGGCGGAGCGGGGATACGGGCGGAGGAGGGGCGGCCGTCCTGCTCCTGGGGCTCTTGGGGGTGCGGCGGGCCCGACGGTCTCGGCGGGCCGGGAGCCGGCGGGGCGGCGGGCGGCCGCTGCGCGGTGCAGCCGGTCAGCGCCAGGGTGGCGGCGAGAGCGCAGACGAGCATCGTTGCGGTGCCCTTGCGGACGGGCATGGGTCGGCCACCTCCAGAGCTGGGGGCAATGCGGCCATGCGTACCCGGTCCGCGCCGCCGAGTGTCACCTTGCCCCGGCGCGCCCACCCGTTCGGGCTATATCGGCAAGGCAGTTGACGGCGAGACGGGCCTGCCGCTTGTCTGCCCTCATGACCGACCTGCTCATCGTCCGTGCCATCGCCTCCGACGCCACCCCCGCCGACCCGACCGGCTCCACCACCGGACCCGGCACCGGCCCCGGCGCCGCTCCCCTGACGGACTGGCGGCTGATCCACAACGCCATCATCCCCACGGCCCCGCTCTCCGAGGAGCAGGTACGGGAGCGCGCCGGCCGCAATCTGCTGGACGTCGCCTACGCGGACGGGGTGCCGGTCGGCTGCTCCACCGTCCGCCCGCCGGACGAGGAGACGCCCGCGGCCACCGTCATCTCCCGGATCCTGCCGGAGTACCGGGGCCGGGGATTCGGGACCGCGCTGTACGAGCGGGGGCTCGGGCACGCGCGGACGCTGAGCGAGGCGGGTGTGGAGACCGTGGTGCTCGCGAGCAACACGGAGGGGCTGCGCTTCGCGCGGGCGCGCGGCTTCGTCGAGACCGAGCGCTATCTGCTGCCGGGCGACACCGTGCCATTCGTGACGCTCCGACTCGCCGAACCCGGGACCGGGACCGATCCCGGGTTCGAGGCAACGGCCGCCTCCGGCTGACCGGCCCGCCACCGGGCGGTCGACCGCTGGAAACCCCTGGACGCGGGGCGCGGATCCGGGCACTCTCGTACACATGATCAACGGAATCGAGTTCTCCCCCACCCGGTGAGCGCCCCGCAGGAGCGCGCGGCGCTCACCTCCCGCCCCTCCCTGTACTCCTACGCCCTGCGCCTCGCACAGGAGCAACCCGACCGCCCCTTCGGCGGCGGTCACCCGCTGCCCGACGAACCCCCCGGGCCCGAGCGGGCCGGGCTGCGAGGCGAACACGCCTTCGCCGCCGTCGAGGTGGCGCTCGCTCCCCTCCTCGCCGGACCCGACACCCCGGCCGCGTCGGCGGAGCTGCACCGCTGTCTCGTCGGGCTCCCTGTCGACGACGGCCCCTTGGTCGGCGCCGTGCTCACCATGGACCTCGCCGACAAGGCCGCCGCCCGCGCGATCGGCCGTCACCTCACCCGCACGGGCACCACACGCCGTCCGGTGAGCGTGGGCCTGGCACTGCTGCGGCGACTCGGCGAGCCCGAGGATGTGCCGTACCTCAAAGTTCTGTCCGGGCTGCGTCAACTCTTCGGACTCGTGATGGCGGCCCTGGAGCCCTTGGACGCGCGGACCGCCGCGCTGCGCCGGCTTGATGCCCAGGTCCATTCGCCCGAGACGCGTCCGCTGGTGGACGCGCTGCTGTCGGGAGACCGGCGGGAGATCCGGTCGCGGCTGATCCGGCAGCCGTTGGGCCCCCGGACGATCGGAGCCCGGCAGGCCCGGTGGATCGCCGAAGCCCTCGGGCTGCCCGCGCTGTTGAGCGGGGCCCCCGTCGACCCGCGGCTCCTGGCGCAGGCGGGACGGCTGCTGTCCCGGGTCGCGGACCAGCACGCCGACCGGCCCGAACTCCTGTCCTTGAGCGAGGCCACGGCGGCCTTCGACGCGCTGGTGCGACGGGCCGTCGCGCTACCGCCCACCGTCGAGCACGCCGTCGTCCTCCTCTCCCTCGCCCTCGACCTGCACAGCGGGCAGGCCCATGTGCTGCCCTGGCGCACAGGACAGCGCGAGCAGTTGCTGGACACGCTCGGCGCCCTGATCCTCTACCCGGAATGGACCAGCACCGTCCGCACCGGCCCCGACGCCGATGCCACGCCCGCAGTCCGGCGCCGTGCTGTCTGGCTGCGACACACGGCGGAGCAGGTGTTCGGGGCAGCCGAGCCGCCCGGGCGGCTGCGGATCGAGGTGGCCCTGCCCGATCCGGATGACGCGGGAAGGGTCGAGACCCGCTTCCTTCTCGACGGCCGGCCGCTGCTGCCCGAGGCGTTCGGACACGGCCCGGGCGACGACCCCGGCTACCTGCTGGACCGCGGCGCCCTGCGGGCCACGGCCGAGCCCCGTGAGGTGAAACTCGCGGAGGCCTCGTGCACCGAGGGGTGCTGCGGAGCGCTGTGGGTGACCGTGGTCCGTGCGGACGACACGGTGGTGTGGCGCGACTGGCGTCGCCGGGGAGCGCAGCCCTCCCGCTCCCCCGAACCGCCCGAGTACCGCTTCGAGGCCGCCGTCTACGACGCGGAGCTGACCCGCGCGAGCGGCGACCACGGTTGGGAATGGCCGGGCCGGACCACGGCGCGGCTGCTCGACTCGGCGCTGCGGGCGCGGCCGGATCTCTGGACTCGCTGGGGTCTGACCTTCCTCTCCGCGTACACCGACTTCCGGGACCCGGAGCGGGTGGTGGTGACGTACGCCGAGCACTCGGTGGACGGTTCCCGCCGGTGGTTCGACTGGCGGCCGGCCGACGACGGCCCCCCGGCCGAACGGGTGGCCCGCACGCTGCGCCGGATCGCCGAGGAGGACCCGAGGACGTACGAGGAGTACCGGAACTGACGGCCGCGGGAACGCCGGCTGCCGTCACGGACGGCGGCACGGGCCGCCCAGGGACATGGGGGCGGCGGGGCCCCCGTATCCCTCCCCCGTCCCCGGTGCCCCCGCCGTCCCCCGGCCGTCACAGATCGGTGGCGATGATCTTCTCGATGTTGCGTTCCGCGAGCGCGGTGATGGTGACGAACGGGTTGACGCCGGTACTGCCGGGGATCAGCGCGCCGTCGATCACATACAGACCGCTGTAGCCGCGCAGCCGGCCGTAGTTGTCGGTGGCGCGGTCGAGGACGGCGCCACCGAGCGGGTGGTACGTGAGGTGGTCGCCCCAGATCTTGTACGCGCCGAACAGATCGCTGCGGTAGACCGTGCCCTCCTTGGCGTTGATGGGGTCGAAGATGGTCTTCGCGGCGTCGATCGAGGTCTGCTTCCAGGACCGGTCCCAGGTGAGGTCGACGCGGCCGGTGCCCGGGTTCCAGCGGAACGCGGCGCGGTGCGGGGTCCTGGTGATGGAGAGATAGAAGGACGCGAAGGTCTCGATGCCGGTGGGCAGGGGGGCGACTTCGGCGAAGGCGCCGCCCGCGTCCCAGTTGTCGATGCCGGTGGTGGGCATGGCGGACTGGAGCGCTCCGGTGGGGTCCCACAGATGATTGGCGCGGCCGCACATGACGTTGCCGTTGTCGCCCCAGCCCTGGCCGACCTGGTCGTTCAGGGCGGGCAGGGCGCCGGTGTCCCGGAGCCGGGTGAGGAGCTTGGCGGTGCCCACGCTGCCGGCGGCGAAGAACACCCGGCCCGCCGTCACGGTCTTGGTCTCGACTGTGGCGCCGGTGGTGTCGAGCCGGTTCAGGGCGACGGTGTAGCCGCCACCGGGCGCGGGAGTGACCGTGGTGACCTCGTGGAGCGGGGAGACCGTGACCCGGCCGGTCGCGGCGGCCCGGGCCAGATAGGTCTTCGGCAGGGTCTTCTTGCCGTGGTTGTTGCCGTAGATGACTTCGCCGTCCAGCGCCGACCGGGGCACGGTGCCCGCGGCCTCCTGCTTCATGTAGTCCCAGTCGTAGACATTGGGCACGAAGACGAAGGGGAAACCGGAGCGTTCGGCATGCTTGCGGCCGACACGCGCGAACTGGTAGCAGTCGGTGCTCTCCCACCAGGAGCGGTCCACCGGGGCGACGCCGAGGGCCTGATTGGCGCGGGGGTAGTAGACGTCGTACATCGCGCCGGGGTCGACGGTCGGCAGGAGCGCGGGGAAAATCTCCCGGCGCGGGGTGACGGCCATGCCGCCGTTGACGAGCGAGCCGCCACCGACGCCCCGGCCCTGGTAGACGGTGATTCCGGCGAACTCCTCGGCGTCGAGGGCGCCGGTGTAGCGCGGGATGTCCTTGTCCAGGGGATAGCCGAGGAACTGGCTCAGTGGCTGCTTGGTGCGGGTGCGCAGCCAGAACGAGCGCTGGTCGGGCCGGGTGGTGTTGGCGAAGATCTTCCCGTCGGAGCCGGGGGTCTCCCAGGCCATGCCCATCTCCGCCATATGGACGTCGACACCGGCCTCGGCCAGCCGGAGGGCTGCGACCGAGCCGCCGTAGCCGGTGCCGACGACGAGCACGGGGATCCGGGCCCCCGGCTCGATCGGGCCGAAGAACGCGCGGGCGCCCGGGGCGGTGTCCTCGCGGGCCGCGGCGGCGTGCGCGGGTAAGGCGGTGTGGCCGAGGAGCGCGAGACCGCCGAGGACGGCGCCCGTACCCGTCACGAACCGGCGGCGGGTCGGACCTCGGGTGGCCGCGGCCGAAATGGATCTCTTACTCATGAGGTGTTCCTCACCGTGGGGCGAATGGGAACACGTTGTAGCGGCGGTCCCGCCCGAAGTCACGAGAAACCAACCGGTAACTTACGGCCGGAATACGTCCCCCGGCTCCCCTCGCCATGGGGACGACCGCCGGGGCCGGCCGGGAAGTCGGCGGACACGGGAGGCGGATGCGCCCGAGCCCGTCGCGCCTCAGCGGGCGACCGCGGGCTCGGGCACGTCCGGTCGGTCCGTGCTCGGAGATCCGGTCAGTCGGCCAGGAACGTCTCCATGGCGTCGGCGAGCGCTTTCGGGCTCTCCTCCGGCGCGTAGTGACCCGTGTCCGGCAGCACCGTGAGCCGGGCGTTGGGGTACCAGCGCAGCCAGGTGGACTCCATCGCCTCCCGGCCGAGCGCGGGGTCGTGGGCGCCGACCACCAGCAGGACACGCGCCGGGTGTTCACGGACCCGCTCGTGGAAGTCGCCACGGGCCCAGGAGTCGAGGTAGGCGCGGAAGGCGGTCGCGGAGGAGCGCCGCACCGAGCGGTCGACGAGTGCGGACACCCATGCGTCGCCGTACCGCCCTCCGGTCGTGTTGTCGATGATGGTGTGGCGGTTCCCGGGCTCGTGTTCGGCGCCGGCGAACAGGTTCCAGCTCTCCTCGTCCAGCGGGAAGCCGGAGGCCGGCACCGGGGAGATGCCCACGAGCGACCGCACCCGTTCCGGCGCGTCCAGCAGCATGAGCTGGGCGGCCTTGCCGCCCATGGAGTGGCCGACGACGGAGAAGGTGTCCCAGCCGAGGTTGTCGGCGACCGCGAACGCGTCCGCCGCGACCTCCTCCATGGTGTACGCGCCCTCGACGTCGATCGCCTCCCCATAGCCGCGGCAGTCCACGAAGGCCCAGCTGCCGGCCGCCGGGTCCAGATGGTCGCGCAGCGGGGCGAAGCTCGTACGGTCGCCGAACCAGTTGTGCAGCACCAGGGCGCGGCGCGGGCCGTCACCCACCACGTCGTACGGAAGAACTCGGCCGGTCATCATGCCCCCAGGTCGCGAGACGCTCGTCATCGATGCGTGTCGGGTGTGAGTCGGTGGGTCGGATACGGGCCGGCCGGGCGGTGCGGGTCCCCGGCGCGGGGTCGGGCCACCCGGTGCCCGCCGCCGCGACGGCCGACGCCCGAGTCTCGCGAGCGTCGGCGGCCGGGTCAATGCCCCGCAGGGGTGGTCCGAGCGAAAGGGCGGGCGGGGGCGTCCCTCGCACCGGGGCCTGACGGCGGATCAGCGCCTGCGGTGATGGTGGTCGGTCATCGTCGGCAGGTTGGAGTGCACGGCCATGGTCGAGAAGTTCGAGCGGTCCATGTGGGCCCGCTCCCGGGCGGCCTGTTCGGCGAGGAGGCCGTCGGCGTTCTCGGTGGGCTTGTCGGTCCGGCGCAGCAGGACGGAGATCAGCAGCGCGGCACAGGCCGCGAAGACGCCGAGCAGGATCAGCAACGCGATCATGGTTCCCCCTTTGTCGGGGCGGGCGGACCCGGCATGCCCTGCTCCCCCGTCTCACCCTAACCGGGGCGTCGCCACCGGGAACAGCGGCAATAGGACAACACCCGAGCCAGGGGCCCGTCACCCGGTCGGGGCGCGCGGCGTGGTCGTGGGAGCGGTGCGCGGGGAGGCTGGCAGGACCGGGGGACGTACGGCCGTCCGAGGAGGACATGTGCAGCAGGACAAGCAGCCGGAGTACCGGCCGGTGGTATTCCGCGACCGGACCGCCGGGTTCGCGTTTCTCACCCGGTCGACGGCGACCAGTGACCGGACCATCGAGTGGGACGACGGCGAGACGTATCCGGTGGTGGACGTCGAGATCTCGTCCGAGAGCCATCCCTTCTACACGGGGAAGGCGCGGACCGTGGACAGCGAGGGCCGGGTCGCCCGGTTCGAGCGCCGCTACGGCGACGGGAACGGCTGAGCGGCTGCGTGGCTGCGTGGCTGCGTGGCTGCGTGGCTGCGGCTGAGCGAATCCGATGCCGCGTCCGGTGGGTCCGCCGGGTCCCACCGGACTCCGGTGCGTCCGCCGACCGCTGAGGGACGCACGGCATCCGGGCATGCGACCGCCCCCGGTGCCAGGGTGTGACGCACGGGGGCGGGTGGTCGACGCGCGGCCCGGGGGCCGTGCAGTCGCAGTCGGGTCAGGCCTTGACGACGCCGGACTCGGAGATGCTGATCTTGGCCTTGGTGGAACCGCTGCTGGAGCCGAGGCCCTCGATCTTCTTGACGAGGTCCTGACCCTCGACGACCTCACCGAAGACGACGTGCTTGCCGTCGAGCCAGTCGGTCACGATGGTCGTGATGAAGAACTGGGAACCGTTGGTGTTCTTGCCCGCGTTCGCCATCGACAGCAGGTACGGACGGTCGTGCTTGAGCTTGAAGTTCTCGTCCTCGAACTTCTCGCCGTAGATGCTCTTGCCGCCGGTGCCGTTGCCGCGGGTGAAGTCGCCGCCCTGGAGCATGAAGGCGGGGATGACGCGGTGGAAGGAGGAACCGGCGTAGCCGAAGCCGTGCTCGCCGGTGGCCAGCTCGCGGAAGTTGCGGGCGGTCTTCGGGACGACCTCGTCGAAAAGCTTGAAGGTGATCCGGCCGGCCGGCTCGTCGTTGATGGTGATGTCGAAGTACACGTTGTCGCTCATGGGGACATCCTGTCATCTCCCTGGTCGTGCGCGCGCACGGGCCGCCCCCACCCGCGTGATCGGGCGCCGGCGTGCCCCGCACCGCGTTCGGGGAGGAGGGAAGCGGTACGGGGCACGGGCTCGGCCGGCAGGTCCCGGACGACGGGCCGCGGACCGCCGGTCACAGGCCACCGGATCGGACCGGGACCCGGCCGGCCGAGGTCAGACGAGACCGCCGGCCTGCGGGGTCTGGAGGGCCTGTCCGGCGCCGTCGACCGTCTGGTCCACGAGGGTGCCGAGGCCCTGGTCCTCCTGGAGGAGGCCGGTGACACCACCGGCCGTGCCGCTCGGCTCGGCGGCGGAGGCGTGCGGCGTCGGCGAGACGAGGGCGGTGACGACACCGGCGGCGAGGGAGGCGATGGCGAGCATGCTGCGCTTCTTCATGGCCTGATCAACTGCCGAGGAGTCACCGAGGTTACGCCGCCGGGCACGCCGATCGCGTCCGGCGTGCCGATCGCGGTCGGCCGCACCGGTCACGGCCCGCACGGATCACGGCCGGCCGGGGTGGTCAGTGCTCCTCGTCCGACTCCAGGTAGATCGTCGCCCCGGTCCGCCGGGCCTGGTCGACCTCGACGAGCCGGCGGAAGGAACGGGGGTTCATCTCCCGTTCCCATTCGGCGAGGGTGCGCAGCCGGTATTCGGTGTGTTCCCCGGGGTCGAGGACCACGGCGGCGATCTGGGCGTCGGTCAGCTCGCCGCCGTCGAAGACGAAACCGATGTGGTTGGCCGGCCACTCCTCGCCGCGGTGGGAGATGAAGTGGGTGGCGAGGAGGCGCTGCGGGCCCTCGAAGATCAGCCCGGTCTCCTCCCGGCATTCCCGGACGGCCGTCTCCCAGGGGGTCTCCCCCGGGTCCATGTTCCCGCCCGGCCACTGCCACAGGTCCGGTTGCCAGGTGGCGCGAAGCTGGAGGGGGCGGCCGTGGGTGTCGGTGAAATAGAAGCAGGCGTACGCGGTCGCTCTGGGGAGCGTCGCGACGAACTCGGCGGGGGGCAGCCAGGTGGTCGCCATGGGCGGCTCTCTCTCGACGGGCGGATGGGTCAGTCCTCATCCAAGCGGGCGGCGCGGCCCCGTCGGGCCCGGCGCGTGTCGATCACCGGATCGTGTGATCACCCGGTGGTGCGGCATGGACGGCCCGCCGGAGGGGGCGGGGCGTCAGAGGCCGGCGGAGCCGTCCGGGGGCGGGGACGGGGGCAGGGGCGGCAAAGGCGGCAGGGTCGGCGGGGGATGCCGGTCGATACGGCGCAGGACGCGGACCTCGTGGACGAGACGGCCGGCGAGAGCCGCCCCGTACACGACGAAGCCGACGCCGACGAGCCAGGACTGGAGGACGAGGACGGTGCCGAACTGACCGTAGGTCACGGCGTTGGAGGCGATCAGCGGGGAGAACACGAACTGGGAGAAGACCCGCAGGCCGAGCAGACCGACGGCGGTGAGGGCGGCGCCGGGGAGCAGGGCACGCCAGCGGATGCGCCCGCACAGCAGGAAGCGCTGCGACCACCAGAAGAAGAGGAAGGCCCCGGTGACGTCGCCGAGCGCGGTGACGGCGGTGAGCCAGACGGGCGCGTTGGGGCGGGCCGGGTTGGCCACGAAGAGCAGTAGCGCGGCAACGAGGACGGCGAGCCATACGACATGGCGCCACATGGTGTGCCAGCGGGCGGTGGGCAGGTCCCAGACGCGTTCGTAGCCGGTCTGGACGACCGAGCCGAAGGTCACGCCGAAGGCGGCGAGCGCGGCGAGGCCGAAGGCCGTGGTGCGCTGGAGTGCCTGCCCGGGCTGACCGAAAAGACGTTCGATCTCCTCCTGGGAGACCTCGGAGACGCCGAGGCCCTGGACGAGCCAGCGGGCGAAGCCCTGGCCGCTGGCGAGGTCGGCGGCGGCGATGACGATCAGCAGCGGGACGAGGGTGAGGAGGCAGAGCGCGGCGAACCCCATGGCACGGTGCATGAGTTCCATCGCGCGCCCTCGGCTCCAGGCGAGTCCGACGGGCGAGGTGACGACCCGTTCGTGAAGCCGGTGGAGCCGAGGGGCCCGGCCCGCCGGGAGGTCGCCGCCCGGGCCTTCGTCCTCGGGGACTCCCGTGCCTGCGGCCCTGTCGTCCGGTGGTCCGTGGCCGGCGGCTCCGTCGTCCGGGGCTCCGCCGTGCGGCGCGCGGGAAGTGGGGGGCATGTCTCGTCGAGTACCCCGCTCGGCGGCCGCACCCGCCCGCGGTGCCGCCGAACGGGTGGGACCGGCCTGATCCCGACGACGGGCCCTACCTCACGGCGTGGACCCAGGGGTGGCCGGTGCGGGTGCAGAGGTCGGGGCGGCGGTCGTCGCCCGGGTAGGGGGCTCCGGTGGCCTGGAGGGCGGCGCTCACCAGCGTCGCGAGCAGGTCGATGTCGGAGCCCGCGTCCAGACGGACCGTCACCCAGCCGGATCCGGCGCGCAGCCGGACCGCGCTGGAGCCGAGGAGGGCCGGCCGGAGCCGGGCGATCATCGCGCGGGTCAGATGGACGTCGGCCTCGTGCTCGCCGTGGAAGTGCACGATCTCCTGGGTCGCGGTGCGCAGTCCGAGCTCGGCGCCGCAGGGCGCGCGGCCGGCGATCAGCGAGGGCCAGCTCATCAGGCGTTCACTGGCGTGCCTGGCTGTGTTCATACCGAGGAGCGTGCCGCGCCGCGGGGGCCCGCACAAGCGTCTGGCCTCAAAGAATCCGACCCCGGCGCGATTTTGCCGGTACGGCGGCCGGCCGGCGGGAAGGACGGTGGGGCCGAAGCCCGCCGGGAGCACGCGCGCGGGCGTACGAGGGGGGCCGGGCGCGCGGGCACGGCCCGGCGGTGGGGTCCGGTGGACGGCGGCCGGTTCGCGCCGTTCCCCGCCGGGCCCGGGAGGCCGCGGCACGGCGGAGGAGACCGGGGAGAGCCGGAGCGGCCCGGGCACCGGGTAGCGTGGCCGTCATGGAACTCATAGGCGAGATCTCGACCGGTCGCCCCCTGCTCGTCCTGGCGGTCAAGGAGGAGGCCCAGCACCTTCGCACCGACCTGCCGATCCTGCTGACCGGGATGGGCAAGGTCAACGCGGCGACGGCGCTCGCCACCGTGCTCGCGCGCGGCCCGCGGCCCTCGGAGGTCGTGAACCTCGGTACGGCGGGGGCGCTGCGCCCCGGCTGGACGGGCACCCATCTGATCGGCACGGTCATCCAGCACGACTTCGACAGCAGGCTGCTCGCGACCCTCACGGGCGAGCAGTACGGCACCCCGGTCACGCTGCCGGACGGCGGCGACGTGGTCCTCGCCACCGGTGACATGTTCATCTCGGACGACGCCGCGCGGGAGCGGCTCGCCGCCCGTGCCTCGCTCGTCGACATGGAGGGCTACGCCCTCGCGTCGGTGGCCGCGGAGGCCGGTGTGCCGCTGCGCATGGTCAAGCACGTCAGCGACGAGGCCGGTGAGGGCGCCGACCGCACCTGGCGCGAGTCGGTCGCCGAGTGCGCCCGTCATCTGGCCGCCTGGGCCGAGGCGAACACGCCGTACCGCGCCTGACGGCGCGTGGGGCGCCGGGGGGCGCGGGCCGACGAGACTCCCCGGCTCCGGGGGTGCCTCGGGTCAGGCCGGCGGAAGTCCGCCGGCGCCGGCCGGGGCGGGCGCGGGGGTGAGGGCGGCCGGCTCCGGAAGACGGACGACGAGCAGGGCGGCGACATCGTCGTCGAGCCGGCCCGCGCCGAAGGCGGTGAGGTCGTGGTGGAGCAGCGGGAGCACCCGGTCGCCCGGTTCGTCGGTCCAGCGGCTCATCCGCCGCTCCAGCGGGTAGAAGTCGCCGGCCCGGTCGCGGGTCTCGCTCACTCCGTCGGTGAAGAGCAGCAGCCGGTCGCCGGGCAGGAACGGGACCTCCTCGACCTGGTGCCGGGAGGCCTGGAGGGCCGCGAGGTTGAGCGGCAGTGACGGTTCGCCGAGCGGGACGGGCCGGACCCGTCCCGCGTGCTGGAGCAGCGGGGCGGGGTGGCCGCAGCTGAGGACGCGGACCACGTCCCGGCCGTCGGGGAATTCGAGGAGCAGGACGGTGGCGAAGCGTTCGGCGGCGTCGGAGCCGGGGGCCGCCCAGGCCCCGTAGCGCGCCAGACCCTCCTCCAGCCTGTCGGCGAGGGCGGGCAGGCCGGGCGCGTCGGTGACGGCGGCACGGTAGGAGCCGAGCAGTACGGAAGCGGTCTCCACGGCGCCGAGGCCCTTGCCCTGGACGTCGCCGAGCATCACCCGGACGGCGCCCGGGACGCGTACCGCCTCGTAGAAGTCGCCCCCGATCCGGGCCTTGGCCGCGGCGGCGACGTACAACAGGTGCAGTTCGACCTCGCCGAGCCGGGGCGCGAGCGGGCGCAGCACGACCCGCTGGACGACCTCGGCGACGGCCGTCACCTCTCTGAGGTCCTGTTCGTAGCGGGTGCGGACCCGGCTGACCCAGACGGCGGCGGCCGTGACGGCCACGAGGACCAGTTCGGCGGCGAGGATGCCGGAGGCGGTGTCGCCCTGCGCCACGCCGAGGGCGAGCCGCAGCGCGATCGCCAGCAGGCCGATGGTGAGGGTGCCGCGCACGCTCCAGGTGACGGCGGCGAGAGCGGGACCGATCACGAGGAGCCGGTCGAAATGCTCTCCCCGCGATGTGACGAGGTCGACCACCACGACGATGGCGAGGGAGAGGACGGGCAGCGCCAGACCGAGGTTGAACTGGGTGCGCGTCCCCGACGCGGAGGGGGGCCGGTGACCACCTGAGGGCATTTCATGATCATACGTTCGAGATCAGGCGGTCCGGCACCTTACGTCCCCTCTGGCGTGTCCGCCACCTGGCGCCCGGCACCGCTCCCCGGATCCGCACCTGAATGCCGCTCCGCTCCCGCCTCCACCTCCGCTCGCGTCCCCTTGGCCCGGTCACCCGGCAGCCCCGGACAGGCGGGCAGGGCGAGCGCGGCGACGGCGGCGAGTATGGGCAGGGCGGCCTGGGACGCCAGGAGCGGCGCGGCCAGGGCCACCCCGAGCACGGGCCCGGTGTTCATGGCGGTCTGCTGGAGCCCGCCCGCGACACCGGCGTGTTCCTCGGCGGCCCGGTGCACCACGACGGAGGTGGCGGTCACCATCACCGCGCCGAATCCGGCGCCGATGAGCGCGGCGCACCCGCCGGTCGCGAGCGCGGAGCCGGTGATCTCCGTACGGCTCAGCAGGGCCACTCCGGCGACGAGCGGTCCCGCGCCGCCGGCGGCGACCCGCCGTGCCCCGAAGCGCGCCTTGAGCACACGGCGAGCAGCGCCCCGAGCCCGGCGGCGCCCGGCCCCAGGCGGCGGCCGGGCGTCCGTCGCCGAGGCCGCTCGGGGCGCCCGGTTCCTCGGCCCGGACGGGAGGTGGCGCACCGGCGAGGGTTCGAACAGCATCCCAAGCGGGACCAGGGGGTACGGGCCCGCCGCTCGTGCCGCACGAACGCGTACCCGGCCGCCCCCGCCAGGCCGAGGGCGAGCAGACTGCCGCCCGAGGGCCGGGGTCCCCGAACCCGTGGGCGAGGCCTTGGACAGGCGAGAGCGAGCCCGAGCAGGCAGGCCAAGAGGCGGGCCAGGGCCTCGATCCGGTCCCGGGGGTCGGTCGCGCCGATACCGGCGACCCGTGCTCCGAGCGCGCGGAAGCCCTCGTGGGCGATGGCCGAGAGCAGATCGAGGTGGGTCGGAAACCAGCGGCGGGGCGCGCCGTGCGAGACCCCGGCGCGGCGGGTGATCTCGCGCAGCGAGAGGGCCTCGACACCTTCGGCGTCGACCAGCTCGACCCCGGCCCGCACCAGCCGGTCGCGCAGACCGCCGGAGTCGGGAGCGGGTGGGGGACGGGTTCGTCGGGTTCGCCGGAGGTTCCGGAGGAGGCCCCGGGGGTCTGCCCGGGAAGAGGTTCTTGGGTCACGTGTCCTGCTGTACCGAAGCGACGTAGACGCTGTCTACGTCAGTCGCGGACAGCGTCTACGACTTCCATCCGGCGTCTTCTCGTCCGCTACACTTGTCCGAGCGAAGGGGAGTAGCCCCGCAAACCGGTCGTCGACACACTGGAACCCCCGGGTTCCCGGTGGCCGGGTCCGCGCCGAGGCGTGGACGGGCGAGACCTTCGGCCAGGCAGTACGCCATCTCCGCGACCCCGCGGGTGTGGTTCGTCACGCCGGGCCGAGTGGTCCTCCCGTCGCCCATCGAGGCGCCGTGCCGGGCCCGGGCCCGGTTCGAGCAGAGAGCTCCGGTATGCACCTCGACCCCTTGGCGATCGTCACCGCCTTCGGGCTGATCTTCCTCGCCGAACTCCCCGACAAGACGATGTTCGCGTCCCTCGCCATGGGCACGCGGATGCGTCCGCTGTACGTCTGGTTCGGCACCTCGACCGCGTTCATCGTGCATGTGGCCATCGCCGTCGGCGCCGGCAGTCTGCTCGGGCTCCTTTCCCCCTGGATCGTCAAGCTCGTTTCGGCCGCGCTGTTCGGCTTCGGCGCGTTCATGCTGCTGCGCGGCGGAGGCGACGACGAGGACGGCGAGGAGAGCACCGGCAAGACGGTGACCGGCTTCTGGCCGGTCTTCTCCACCGCCTTCATGGCCGTGTTCATCAGCGAGTGGGGTGACCTCACCCAGATCACCACGGCCAACCTGGCCGCCACCAACGGCACCTGGTCGACGGCGATCGGCTCCGCGGCCGCGCTCATGAGCGTCTCGGCGCTCGCGCTGATCGCGGGCCGGTTCATCGCCAAGCGCGTCCCGCTCAAGACGGTCCAGCGCGTCGGCGGTGTCTGCATGGCCGGCCTGGCGATCTGGTCGCTCGTGGAGGCCTTCACCGGCTGACCCGGCGCGGCCCGCCCGCGACGAAAGACGATGCCCGTGTGCCCGGCACGCGGGCATCGTCATGCCTCGGGACCCGCCCCCGCTCTTCCCTGGTGTCTCCCCCTCACAGCCGTACCGACAGCCGTACTGGCATCGTGGGCGGCATGAACCCGACGGGACCGGCAGCAGGGCCGAAGAGCACGACACCCGACGGCCGCACCGCGCTCGGCGAAGCGGCCTGCCGTCACCAGGCGGAGGGGATACCGGCGGAGGATCTGCCGATGATCGCGGCCGAGGCGCTCGCGGCCGGGGCCGACACCCCCGCGCTGCGCGAACTCGCCGGTCTGCCGCGCCGGGCCGACCCCCGTGACATCCGTGACGTGTTCGAGCAGGCGCTGCGGGAGGCGGGAATCGGGCTGCCCGAGCCGGGCCTGGCACGCCGTCACGCCCTCCGCCGGGCGGCGGCGAGGCTCGTGGCGGGCGCGATCGAGCCCGTCGACCTGGCAACGCAGGAGTGGGCGGAGATCGAAGGCGAGACCGCGGAGGAGCGGGCGTTCACGGCGTTGATCCCGCCGTGCGACTGCTGTGTCGCGTACACACTGGGCACCGACCGGCGCATCTGGGAGGCCCGGTTGCACAGCTCCGCTCTCGCCCTGACGTCCACGCCGCCGATCGGTCCAGGCTGCTGACTTCTCTCCGCTCTTGTCTTCACCCGCCCTCTTGTTCGAAGCGGTGCATCACCGCTTCACTCCTTTCATGCCCTACCGTCGCCCGCCCGCCGTCCAGGCCCGGTTCGACGCCCAGCGCGCCGCGATCGTCGAGGCAGGTCTCGGACTGCTCACGGAACACGGTTACGCCTGCCGCACCACGGCCGCGGGCGCCGAACGCCAGGTGTTCCGGCGGGCGTTCCGCGTTGTCCTCGCCGAGCGGATCGCCGCCGGTGTCCGCAGCGGCGAACTGCCGCCCCAGGACGCCGGGCTCACCGCGTCGGCACTGGTCGGCGCGAGCGCGGAGGCGCTGACCGGCCCGCTCATCCGGGAGGCCGGACCCGGCACCGTACCCGCTCTCCTCACCTTCGCCCTGCGAGCCCTGGGAGTTCCCGATGCCGTCCACCCATGAGGTCACGAACCAGGTTCCGCCGCTCACCGGTTACGACGTCTCGGCCGACCCCGCGCTCCTGGAGGCGCTGCGCCGCGAGGGCGCGGGCTGGGCCGAGGCCGAGGTCCGCGAGCTGGGCGTCACGGCGGGCGGCCACGAGGCGCAGGAGTGGGGCCGGCTCGCCGAGCGCCACTCCCCTATCCTGCACACCCACGACCGGTACGGTCACCGGATCGACGAGGTCGAGTTCCACCCGTACTGGCACGAGCTGATGACCGTGGCGGTCGGGCACGGGATGCACGGCGCGCCGTGGGCCGACGACCGGCCCGGCGCCCATGTGGCGCGGGCCGCGAAGCTGTTCGTGTGGGCGCAGGTGGACGCGGGGCATTTATGCCCGGTCTCGATGACGTACGCGGCGGTGCCCGCGCTGCGCGCCGAGCCGGAGCTGGCCGCGGTGTACGAGCCGCTGCTGGCCTCCTCGTCGTACGACTTCGGGCTGCGGGTTCCCACGGAGAAACGCGGTCTGATCGCCGGCATGTCGATGACCGAGAAGCAGGGCGGCTCGGACGTACGGACCAACACCACCCGCGCGGCGGCGACGGGCGAGCCGGGCCTGTACGCACTGACCGGGCACAAGTGGTTCACCTCGGCGCCGATGTCCGACGTGTTCCTGACGCTGGCCCAGGCGCCCGGCGGGCTGTCCTGCTTCCTGGTGCCGCGGGTGCTGCCGGACGGTTCGCGCAACGCGATCCGGCTCCAGCGGCTCAAGGACAAGCTGGGCAACCGTTCCAACGCGTCCGCCGAGATCGAGTACGAGGGCGCCCTCGGCCGGCTGGTCGGCGAGGAGGGCCGGGGCGTCGCCACCATCATCCGCATGGTGAACATGACCCGGCTCGACTGCGCGCTCTCCTCCGCGTCCGGAATGCGGCTGGGCCTCGTCCAGGCCGCACACCACACCGGGCATCGCCGCGCGTTCGGCGCCCGGCTGATCGACCAGCCGCTGATGACGAACGTGCTGGCGGACCTGGCGGTCGAGGCGGAGGCGGCGACGGTCGCCTCGATGCGGCTCGCGGGCGCGGTGGACCGGGCCTCGGCGGGCGACGCCGGGGAGGACCTGCTGCGCCGGCTCGGGCTCGCGGTCACCAAGTACTGGGTGTGCAAGCGCGGGCCCTCGCACGCGGCCGAGGCGCTGGAGTGTCTGGGCGGCAACGGCTATGTCGAGGACTCGGGCCTGCCCCGGCTGTACCGGGAGTCGCCGCTGCCGTCCGTCTGGGAGGGTTCGGGCAGCGTCGCCGCGCTCGACGTGCTGCGGGCCATGACCCGGCAGCCCTCCGCCGTCGAGGCCTTCCTCGCCGAGGTGGACCTGGCCGCGGGCGCCGACCGGCGGCTGGACGGGGCCGTGGCGCGCCTGCGCGAGGAACTGACCGGCCTCGACGGTCCGGCCGCCGCTCTGCAGTACCGGGCCCGGCGGCTGGTGGAGCGACTCGCCCTGGTCTTCCAGGGTTCCCTGCTGGTCCGGCACGGTCACCCGGCGGTCGCCGACGCGTTCTGCGCCTCGCGTCTCGACGCCGACCGGGGAGCCGCCTTCGGCACCCTGCCGCCGGGCCTGGACACGGCGGCGATCATCGAGCGGAGCGTGCCCGGCTTCCCCGCCGCCTGACGTCCGCCCGCCCCGCATCCTCCGCGCCCGGGCGCGGAGGATGCGGGGCGGACCGTATACGCGAGAGCACCGGGCCTTCCCCACGGGGCCCGGGCGGCGCCCGGCGCCACCCGCTCGCGCGGACGACGCTCCGACGGACGCGCTCACACTGTCGCAAGGTCCGTCCGGACGACTCGGGCCGGACGCGCCCCGACGGAACACGGAAGTCCGATCATCACTCGTTCGTGAGTTTCCCGCGCGGCCCGTGCGCGCCGCCCGCCACGCTGAGGCCGACCACCCAAGGACGAGCGCGCGCGGGCGCGGGAACGGGGTACGGCGTTGACATCGCGGAGCGGCGGTACGACGGGGGAAGACGGCGCGAACGGCACGGCCGCCCAAGGGGCGGACGAGCGGGCGGTGCTGCTGGTGGCGGGGCTCGCCGATCTGGCGGTGAGCACCCTGGGCACCGCGGTGGGCACGGTCCGGGGGCTGCTGCGGCGCTCGGACACGGCCCGGCTGGTCGAGGACGCCGAGCACGATCTGCTGGCGCGCGGACGGCTCGCCCTCGACCGGTACGCGGCGGTGCCGCCGGCCCATCTGGAGGTGCTGGCGCAGCACGTACTGGAGCGGCGGTCGCGGGCCGATGGCTGAGCGCTGGGACCCGGTCGCGTTCAAGGCCAGGGTGGACGAGGTGCTGGGCGGTTTCGTCGCCCGGGAGGCCGACGCGCTGGCCGCCGTCGACGCGAGCCTCGGCCCGGTGGCCGAGGAGCTGGAGTCGGCGGTCGCGAACGGCAAGCGGCTGCGGGCCGCGTTCTGCTACTGGGGCTGGCGGGGTGGCGGGCAGCCGGACAGCGAGGCGCTGGTCCGTGCCGCGGCCTCCGTCGAGCTGGTGCACGCGGCCGCGGTGGTGCACGACGATCTGATCGACGGCAGTCCGCTGCGGCACGGACGGCCCACCGCGCACCGGGCGCTGCGCACCGCCGTCCCCGGGCATCCGCGGCCCGCCGGGGCCGCCCGGTCGCTCGCGATGCTGGTGGGCGATCTGCTGATGGCGCTGGCGGGGCAGCTGTTCGTGGAGAGCGGGCTGCCCGCCGCGTATCTGGGGCGGGCCCGGCCGCTGTGGGCGGCGCTCGCGCGGGAACTGATCGCGGGCGAGTGCCTGGAGATCCTGCACACGGGCGGGGTGCCGGACACGGCGGTCTCGCTGAAGGTGATCCGCTACAAGACCGCCAAGTACACCGTCGAACACCCGCTGCTGATCGGCGGGGCGCTGGCCGGTGCCGGGCCCCGGCTGGGCGAGGGCTACTCGGCGTACGGACTGCCGCTCGGCGAGGCGTTCCAGCTGCGGGACGACCTGCTGGGGCTGTTCGGCGACCCGGAACGCACCGGCAAGGCCTGCCTGGACGACCTGCGCGGCCGGCGGCCGACGGCGCTGCTCGCGGAGACCTGGCGGCTCGCCGACCGGTCCGGGCGCGAACGGCTGCGCACCCTGCTGGACGGACACGGACACGGGCGCGGAAACGGGCACAAGCACGAGCACGAGCGACGCGGCCACGGCCACGGAGAAGCGGCCGGGAACGGGCACCGGAAGGAGGACGACGAGACGCTGGACGAGGTGCGGGCGCTGATGCGGAGCGCAGGGGCTCCGGAGCGGGTGGAGGCCATGATCGCCGCCCGGGTCGAGGAGGCGCTGCGCGCCCTCGGCGAACTCGACGCGCCCCCGGCCGCCGTCACCGCCCTCACCTCGCTCGCGCACTCGGCGTCGGCCCGGGTGTCCTGACCGCCGTCCGCCCCCGGCCGCGTACCCCTGCTCCCCATACCCCTGTCCCGCACTCCCCTCTCTGCCGCTGTCCCCCTCTCCCTTCCCGTCCGGATGCTCGTCGAAGGAGCCCCGCATGATCCCCACCGAGGCGTCGATGGACGCCCTGCGCCAGACCGGCGACGAACTCGCCGACGCCACCGTTGCCACGCTCTTCGAACGCGGCGAGGTCGGCCGGTTCAACACTTTGATGCGGTACGTGTCCACGGTCGGCACACCGCTGCCGGACGGGCTGCCGGAGGTCGCCCGCGAGTATCTGGACGCCACCCGTTCCGCGCCGGACTGGGTGGACTGGGGCGAGATGGAGAAGGCCCGGCTCTTCTTCACCGACAACGATGTGCACATCACCACCGCGCTCTCCTTCGCCGCCATGCCCTCCTGCTATCTCGTCCCGCATGTGGCGAAGCTGCTCGCGACCACGCACGGACTCAAATATCCGTCCAAGCGGATGGCGGAGACCGGACAGTTCACTCTCTATCTGATGCGGCCGGACGCCTTCGAGGAAGGCGGCCGGTTCGTTCCGGCCGCCCAGAAGGTCCGGCTGCTGCACGCGGCGATCCGGCACCATCTGAAGCGCGAGGGCCTCTGGGACACGGCGGCACTGGGCGTGCCGATCTGCCAGGAGGACCTGATCGGCGGGCAGATGTTCTTCTCCATGGTGGTCCTGGACAGCCTCCACCGGCTCGGGATCCACATGTCCACCGAGGGCGCCGAGGCCTACCTCTACGCCTGGCGGGTGGTGGGGGCCATGCTCGGCGTGAACCAGGAGGCCGTCCCGAAGAGCCTGGAGGAGGCCCGTGCCTTCCTCGATCTGTACATGATCCGTCACATGGGGCCCTCGGAGGAGGGGGAACTGCTCACCCGTCAGCTCATCGAGCTGTACGAGGAGGTGGTGCCGGGGACCTTCTTCGACCCGATCGTCTCCGCGCTGATCCGTCACCTCGTGGGCGACACGTGTGCCGACTGGCTGGGTGTGCCCCGTACGACCTGGGACACCGTGGTCAAGGCGGTGCCGCATCTGCTCGGGGTCCTGGAGAACGTGGAGGACCGCTCTCCGCTGGGAGCCTGGCTGCTCGACCGCCTCGGCCATCTGACCACGGTGTTCGAACTGTCCTCGCTGACCCGCGGCCGGGTCATGCACTACGCCGTCCCGGAGCATCTGAAGAAGGAGTACGGGGTGTCCTCCACAGTGTCCCCGAAGAGCCGGTGGACCCCGCCGCCCGCGTTCTTGAAGCCGTGACGGCCGCCCGGTGACGGCCGGGGGCCGAGTTGCGGGACGCGCGCGAGGCGCAAGGCTTGGGGGGGATACCCGTCCGCGCAGCCGCAGCAGGGAGACACGATGCAGGAGCCCGCACCCCACGACCTCGCCGCCCTCGCCGAGGAGCACCTGGCGAAGGCGCGTGCCGCGTCGCACGGGCGCAGCGCCCATCTGGTGATGCACGACGGGGTGCTCCGGCAGAGTGTCATCGCCCTGGTCTCGGGAACGGCCCTCGACGAGCACAACGCACCCCCTGCGGCGAGCCTCCAGGTGCTGCGGGGCCGGGTGCGGCTGACGGCCGCGGGCCGGTCCGCGGAGCTGGCGGCCGGTCAGCTCCAGATGATCCCGAAGGAACGGCACGGGCTCGCCGCGCTCGACGACGCCGTGGTCCTGCTGACCGCCGTCAACGACTGACGGCCCGCCGGCCGCCCAAGGCCACGGACGGGACTTGTCGGTGGAGGTTCCTCCCGGTCCGCGTCCGGGAGAGACGAGGCGGCGCGGGCGCGGGGGTTCACTCCACGCGGTGCAGGTCCTCCGCGTAGTACTCGATGGCCTCGCGATACCGGCGCACGGAAGGGTCCTCGCTGCTCCGCGCGAGCAGGCGCAGCAGCATCCGGACCGAGTCGTGGTGCTCCCCCGTGTGGAACAGGGCCATGGCGAGGAAGGCGCGCAGGGCACCGTCCTCGGGGAACTCCTCGGTGCCCCGCCGCAGGGTGGCGGCGGCCTCCTCGTACCGTCCGAGAATCCGGTAGGTACTGCCGAGGCCGAGGAACGCGCCGCCGCGGTCCTCGGCGCCCAGGGCGTCCGGCCCGGCCGCGAGGGCCTGTTCGTAGTAGGGAACGGCGTCGGCCTCCAGGCCGAGAACGTCGTGCGCCCACGCGGTCTGATAGGCGATCTCGGCGTCCCCGGGATGGCCGGCGGCGAGCCGGACGAGGAGGGCGCGGGCCTCCTCGCGGCGGCCCGCCTCGCGCAGGGCGACGGCCTCGGCCAGCCGGGTGTCCCGGGAGCCGCCGTCCGCGGCGCCTTTTGTACCGGCGGGGTTGTCGGTGCCGGCAGCGCCGAGGAGGCTGTCGGTGCCGGCAGCGCCGAGGAGGCTGTCGGTGCCGGCAGCGCCGAGGAGGCTGTCGGTGCCGGTGGGCTTGTCTGTGGTCATGCGGCCATCGTCGCAACCCACCCGGCGGGAGCACGATTCAGGGGCTGCCCGCACCGCCGAACCACAGGGTGAAGAAGGTGTTTGTGGCGTCCGGGCCCATAGGGACCCGCTCGGCCACGGCTCTACTCTCCGGCGCGAACCCTCACCGTTCGAGCCGCACGGGAGTCCTCATGCGCCCCATACGCGCCTTGCGCGCCGCCCCACCCGATGTCCGCTCCACTCGTCCCGTACGCCCGCGGCGGCCCCGGCGCCGCCCGGCTGCCCTGTTCCTCGCCGCCGCCGGCGCTCTCCTCTCGCTCGCCCTGCCGGCGTCCCCGGTCGCGGCGGAACCCGTGTCGCCGGCGGCGGCCGCGTCAGGTTCCCCCGTACCGGTGGCGGGCACGCTCACGCCGTACGACATCGACGCCGTGTACACCGCGGGGGTGTCCTCCGGCGGCTACATGGCGACGCAGCTGCACGTGGCCTACTCCGGGACGATCTCCGGCTCGGCGGCCTTCGCGTCCGGCCCGTACGACTGCGCCCAGGGGCTGCTGGCCACCGCGCTCAACGCCTGCATGGACACCCTCCAGGACCTCCGGCTCGCGCAGTTGGAGCAGGCGACCCGCGACCGGGCGGCGCAGGGGCTGGTGGACCCGGTGGCGAATCTCGCGGACGACCCCGTGTACGTGTTCAGCGGGACGCAGGACACCACCGTGCGCCAGCCCGTCGCGACGGCGCTCGCCGACTACTACACGCACTTCGGCGCGCGGGTGCGCTACAACCGGACGACAGCCGCCGGGCACGCCTGGATCACCCCGCTGGGCCCCAACTCCTGCGGGGTGACGCAGACCCCCTTCCTCAACGACTGCGGATTCGACGCCGAGGCCGAGATGCTCGGCCATCTGATGGGCCCGCTGGCCGGGCCCGCCGCGAAGCCCGCGGGGACGCTGATCCGGTTCGACCAGAACGCGTACGCTCCGGGCGGTTCGGCCGCCGCGCTGTCGATGGGCGACGACGGCTTCGCGTACGTCCCGGCGTCCTGCGCGGGCGGGGCGAAGTGCCGCCTGGTGGTGGCACTGCACGGCTGCAAGCAGGGGTACGCCTACCAGGGCTTCGGGACCCGTTTCATCGAGGGCTCCCATCTCGACGAGTACGCGGACACCAACGACATGATCGTGCTGTATCCGCAGGCGGCACCGACCCTGACCCTCGACAACCCCAACGGCTGCTGGAACTGGTGGGGTTACCTCGGCGACAGCGCCTACGCGCGGCACGGCGGGAAGCAGATCGAAGCCGTGATGGGGATGATCGGGGCGCTGCGCGGCGGCACCTCCACACCGCCCACCGGCGGCACTTCGGTGACCCTGTCGAGCGTCGCCACGCAGGACGGCTACGTGAAGGCGGCGGCCGACGGTTCGGGCGCGGCGGTCGGCACCCTGAGGGATCTGTACGGCCTCGCGCTGGGCCGGGGCACGGACGGCAAGGTGAACAAGACCCTGCTGTCCTTCGACACCTCCCGTATCCCGGCGGGCAAGGAGATCACCAGGGCCTATCTGAAGGTCGACCGGTCGAGCGGGGCGGGCGATCCCTGGGCGTCGCCGGCGGGCAACCGGCTGCTGGTGGACGTCCGGTCGGGCTGCTTCGGCGGGTGCGCGGTCGAGCCTGCGGACTGGGCGGCGCCCGCGACGGTGGCCGGCGGGGCGGAGTTCGGCCCGTTCTTCTCGGGCCGGGCGGTGTCGAGCGACCTGTCCCCGGCGGCACTGGCCGCGCTGAACCGGAGCGGGACGACGCAGATGCGGCTCGGCTTCAGCGCGGCGCCGCCTTCGATCGCCTATCTGTTCGTCAATCAGAGCGCGCCGGTGACGCTGACCGTCGAGTACCGCTGACGGGGCGGCGCGGGCCCCGGCCGGGGTGACCGGCGCCCGGCCGGAGCCGTGTTCCGGACGGTACCCGAGGGACTTCGGCCGGGGCCGATGGTTCGGGGCCGGGCCCCCAGGCTGTGGCCGGGACCCGGTTCAGCGGGGGACCTCGGGAAGTTCCTCGCCGGTCTCCAGCAGGCTCTTGAGGCTGGAGACCAGCGCCGGCCAGCCCTCGCCCACCAGGGCGCGGATGGCGCCCGAGGGCTTGAGGTCGTCGTGGACGACGGTGAGCTTCACCATGTCGCCGGCCGGCTCGATCTCGTACGTCACCTTGGAACGACCCTCCTCGACGAGGCGGATGTACACGTCGTCGGAGATGCCGACGGCATGCGCCCATTCGGGGGTGAAGGTGTGCCAGGTGTAGGACAGGCGCCGGCCGGGTTCGGCGGCGAGGACGACCTGCGCGGGGTCGGACGTCGTCCGTCCACCCTCCTCCCAGACCATGGGCGAACCGGTGATCCAGTCCGTCACGAAGGTCACTCCCCAGTAGCGCCGGGTGAGGTCCGGGTCGGTGAGGGCCTGCCACAGCCTGTCGGTCGTGGTGCGGATGTACGCCGTGTACACGTACGCGCCGCTGTCCGGGGTGTCGGTGTCCATCGGAGCCTGCTCCATTGCTGACGTCGTCGGCGCGGGCACGGGCGTCCGCGCCGCTCAGGGTCGCAGGGCCGCGGCCACCAGCCCCTCGATCTCCTTCCTCACCTCGTCGCGGCCGCTCACCGCGTCGTTCGCGGTGACCACCCGGTCCAGGACCAGTCCGTCCACGCAGGCGAGCAGCGTCAGCGTGCGGGCCTCGGGGTCCGGGACCCCCCGGGCGGCGAGGAAGTCCCGGACGGTCCGGCGGCCCGGGTTCTCCCTCGGCACCAGGATGTCCCGCAGCTCCGGGTCTCGCACGCTCTCCAGGACGCAGGCGTAGCGGGCGAGTGAGCGGCGCCGGCCCTCGCCGCCGGTCCGGGCGGCGACCAGGAGCGTCAGCCCGTGGACGAGATCGTCCGCTGTCCGGGGCGCGGGAGTGCGCGCGGCGGCGGCGCGGAGTTCTTCCTGGTCGCGCTCGACGAGACGGCGGACGAGCGCGGTGAGCAGGGCGGAGCGGGTGCGGTAGTACGCGGAGGTGGTCCCGGCGGGCAGGCCCGCCGCGGCGTCGACGGCCCGGTGGGTGAGGCCGCGCATCCCGGCGTCGGCCAGGACGTCGAGGGCGGTGTCGGCCAGGAGGGTGCGACGGCGGGAACCGTCGGAGGGTTCGGAGGGTGGAGTCACACCCTCTTTCTACACCTGTAGAACCCCAGGTCTATTCTTCTACGGATGTAGAAGCCGTGGGCTCGTTGCCGCACGGCTCGGATCAGGGGTTCAGGGGAAGGGGCACGAAGCATGAGCAGCCACCAGCGGACCGCGGTCGTCGTCGGCGCCGGAATCGGCGGGCTCGCCGCCGCCATCGGACTCCGGCGGACGGGCTGGGAGGTGACGGTGGTGGACCGCGCGCCGGTCCTCGCGGACGCCGGGGCCGGTATCTCGCTCGCCGCCAACGGCATCCGCGCCCTCGACGCGCTGAGGGTCGGCACGGCCGTGCGGGCCGCCGGACGCGGCCAGTACACCGGTGGCACCCGTACACCGCGCGGCTCCTGGCTGGCACGGATGGACGGGGCCGCTCTCGAACGCGCCCTCGGCGCCCCGCTCGTGGGCATCCCGCGCGCCGAGCTGCACCGGCTGCTCGGTTCCGCGCTGCCTCCGGGGACGGTGCGCACGGGGGTGACGGCGACGGCCGTCGTACCACTGCCGGACGGGCGGGCGCGGGTGACGTTCGGCGCGGGTGACGAAGCCGGGCCGGCTCCGGGGCTCGCATCCGGGACGGCGGGTACGGGAGCCGGGACGGCGGGTGTGACGGAGCCCGGCCCGGCGGGCTCGGGACCGGCTGGAGCGACTGTGGCCGAGGTGGATCTGGTGGTCGGTGCGGACGGAGTCGGGAGCCGGCTGCGGGGCGCCCTGTTCCCGGACCATCCCGGCCCGGTGTACAGCGGCTCGACCGTCCTGCGGGCCGTCACCGACCGTCCGCTGGACCTGCGCACCGACTTCGAGATCACCTGGGGGCGGGGCGCCGAGTTCGGACACCTCGCGTTCGCCGACGGGCGAGCCGAGTGGCACGCCGTCCTGAACTCGCCCGCCGGGGTGCGCCCTCGGGATCCGCTCGCGGTGCTGCGGCGGCGCTTCGCCGGCTGGCACGAGCCCATTCCGGCACTGCTCGCGGCGACCCGCCCCGAGGCCGTCCTCCACCACGACATCATGGAACTGGCCACTCCACTCCCGTCCTTCGCTCTCGGCCGTCTGGCGCTGCTCGGCGACGCCGCCCACGCCATGCCCCCGCACCTCGGCCAGGGTGCCTGCCAGGCGCTGGAGGACGCGGTCGTCCTCGCGGCGGAACTGGACGAGGCGACGGACGTGGACGCCGCGCTCGCCCGATACGACGCCGTACGGCGTCCGCGTACCACCGCCGTCGCGGCCGCCGCCCGGCAGGCGGGCCGGATGGGACAGCAGCTCGCGCACCCCCTCGCCGTACCCCTGCGCAACACACTCCTTCGGCTCGCCCCGTCCGGCGCCGCGGTCCGCGCGATCCTGCGTCACGCTTCCTGGACCCCGCCCCTCACCAGGTCTTTCACGGTCGAATAGGCGGACCGGATCCCGTTGCCCTGCTGCTACGTTGTCCGGATGTCTCTCAAGCACGCGGTCCTCGCGGCTCTCCTGGAGGGCGAGGCGTCCGGGTACGACCTGGCCAAGGTCTTCGACGTGTCCGTGGCCAACTTCTGGGCGGCCACGCCGCAGCAGCTCTACCGCGAGCTGGACCGGCTGTCCGAGGCCGGCCTCATCGCCGCCCGGGTGGTACGGCAGGAACGACGCCCCAACAAGCGCGTGTTCACCCTCACCGAGGCGGGCCACCGGGACCTCGTGGCGTACACGGCCGGGCCACCGAAGCCGACGGCGGTCCGCGACGAGTTGATGGTGCAGGTGCAGGCGTGCGACGAAGGCGACGCCTCGGCCGTGCACACACACGTACGGGAGTGGATGGAGGCGGCCCGGGGGAAACTCGCCCGATACGAGGAAATGCGCGAGCGGATGCTGGACGGCCTGGACGAGGCCGCGTATCTGAGGGAGACCGAACGGGTCGGCCCGTATCTGACACTCCTTCGCGGCATGACGTCCGAGGAGGAGAACGTGCGCTGGGGCGAGCGTGCGCTCGCGGTCCTGGCGGAGCGCGCGGAGCGGCCCCGTGCCTGCGCGGACCGGCAGCCGGTCGACGCCGACCGGGTCGGGTAGGACGGACCTGATCGGGCAGGTCGGACCAGGTGCGACGGGCTGAGCGGCTGCGACGGGCCGAGCGGGCAGGCCCGGACGGGACCGGCGAGGTCATTCGGCACCGATTCCGCACCGAATGACACCAAGCCGGGGCCGTTGCCCGCAGCGGGCGCACGGGTGGGGGTCGAAAGCGGGCGGCGGAGGCCCGGGACCCCTCTCCTCCCCCGCGCGGGGACCGGCCGGCACTGCCGCGCCGGGGCCGCCGTCGGGTAACGTCCCGGCGCATGAACGTCGGTGACCTCGTCGAGGACTTCACGCTTCCGGATGAGACCGGGGAGCCCCGCTCCCTCCAGGAACTGCTGACCGAAGGGCCGGTCGTCCTCTTCTTCTATCCAGCCGCCCTCACCCCCGGCTGCACCGCCGAGGCATGCCACTTCCGCGACCTCGCGGCGGAGTTCCGGGCGGTCGGCGCCCGGCCGGTGGGCATCAGCGCGGACGAGGTGCCGCGGCAGCGGGAGTTCGCCGGCCGGCACGGCTTCGGCTTCCCGCTGCTCTCGGATCCGTCCGGGGAGATCCGCGAACGGTTCGGGGTACGACGCGGCTTCTCGCTCGCACCGACGAAACGTGTGACCTTCGTCATCGGCGAGGACCGCAGGGTGCTCGGCACCGTACGCAGCGAGCTGAGGATGAGCGCCCACGCGGACCGCGCGCTGGCCGTGCTGCGGGCGGTTCACGGGAGCTGACCGGCCCTTCCGGGCGGTCTTCCGACACCCTCGCCCCGAGGCACCCCGAAGCACCCCCCTAAATACGACTCTGAAATACGCCTTTGATAGCGTCAGGGCGTGCGGTTGACGAAGTTCACCGACCTGGCGCTGCGTGCCGTGATGCGTCTGGCGGTCTCCGAGCAGGACAGCTACCCCACCACCCGCGAGGTGGCGGAGTCCATGGCCGTGCCCTACGCGCACATGGCGAAGGTCGTCACGCGACTGCAGCACCTGGGTGTCGTCGAGGCGCGGCGCGGACGGAACGGCGGTCTCGCCCTCACCGAGCTGGGACGGCGGTCGTCCGTGGGCTGGCTGGCCCGAACCCTGGAGGGCGACGAGGAAGTCGTCGCCTGCGAGGGCGACCCGCCCTGCCCTCTGCGGACGGCCTGCCGGCTGCGCGGCCTCCTGCGCCAGGCTCAGGAGGCGTTCTACCGCACGCTCGACCCGCTGACCGTCGCGGACCTGGTCGAATCGCCGACCGGACCGGTGCTCCTCACCTTGTCCACCGGCCCCCGCGACCCCTGATCCACCCTCTCTACCCCCGCGTGCCCCGCACACGGGATCTCACAGGCCTAAATACGTAGATCATCTACCAGATTTGGAGTCGCCATGCTGTCCGAGCAGGCCACCCCGGTTGTCCGCGCCACCCTCCCCGCCGTCGGCGGAGCGCTCGACGAGATCACCAAGCGTTTCTACAAGGGGATGTTCGAGGCCCACCCCGAGCTGCTGCGGGACCTCTTCAACCGGGGCAACCAGGCGATAGGCGACCAGAGCAAGGCCCTGGCCGGCTCCATAGCCGCCTTCGCCGCGGCGCTCCTGGAGAACCCGGACACCCGTCCGGACGTCATGCTGTCGCGCATCGCGCACAAGCACGCCTCCCTCGGCGTCACCGCCGACCAGTACAAGATCGTCCACGAGCACCTGTTCGCCGCCATCGTGGACGTCCTCGGCGAGGCCGTGACGCCCGAGGTGGCCCAGGCATGGGACGAGGTCTACTGGCTGATGGCCAACGCCCTCATCGCCATCGAGGCCGGGCTCTACCAGGGGCAGGGCGTCGACGCCGGCCAGGTGTGGCACAAGATGGAGATCACCGGCCGCAACGAGGAGACCGCCGACATCGCCTCCTTCACGCTGCGCCACCCCGACGGCCGTCCGGTGTCCGCGTTCCGCCCGGGCCAGTACATCAGCGTCCAGGTCGAGCTGCCGGACGGCGCCCACCAGATCCGCCAGTACAGCCTGTCCACCGCGCCGGGCCGCCCCGAGTGGCGGATCACCGTCAAGCGTGTCGACGGCGACCCGGCCGGCGAGGTCTCGTCCTGGCTGCACGCCAACGGCGGCGTCGGCACTCCGGTGAACGTCTCGATGCCGTTCGGTGACCTGGTCCTGCCGGAGGGCGACGGCCCGCTGCTGCTCGCCTCCGCCGGCATCGGCTCCACCCCGATGCTCGCCATGCTCGACCACCTCGCCGAGACGGGCTCGACCCGTCCGGTGACCGTCGTCCACGCCGACCGCTCCCCCCTCTCGCACGCCCACGCCGAGGAACTGCGCCGGCTCGTCGCCGCCCTCCCCGAGGGCACGCTGCACCTCTGGTACGAGGAGCCGGGCACGTCCGGCGCCCACGAGGGCCGCGCCGACGTGACCACGCTCGACCTGCCCGAGGGCGTCCACGCCTACCTGTGCGGCCCGCTGCCCTTCATGCGCGCCGTGCGCGGCGACCTGATCGGCCGGGGCGTCGCCCCGGCGGACGTCCACTACGAGGTGTTCGGCCCCGACCTGTGGCTGGGTGCCGCGGCCTGACGGTCCGATGTACCTGCGATCCGCGGCAGCATGGCGTTATCCGTACGGATATTGCATAGTGATGCCGCGGATTCACCTCGGATCCGTTGGCACAACGGATCAGCGGCGGGAGTGGGCGATGAGCACGGCGCACAAGGCGGCGCGAGGGACGGCGGGCGCGGTACGCGGGCTCGCCCTCGACATCGGCAGCTCCCGCACCCGGGTGTGGGTACCGGGCGCGGGCGTGCTCGCGGACGTACCGAGCGGACCGGTCCTGCGCGGCCGTGTGACGGACGCCGGGCCGCACCAGCGGCTGCTGCGGAAGGTCGCCGACTCGGCTTTCGGCGGGGCGGTGGAGGACACCGTCGTCATGCTGTGCCATCCGGTCCTCGCCGACCCCGTGCAGCGGGAGACGGCACGCCGGATGGTGGCCGGCCTGGGCCCTGCCCGGGTCGTGTCGGTGGACAGCGCCCGGGCCGCCGCGGCCTACGCGGCTCCCACCAGCGGCGGCCCGCTGCTCGTCGTCGACCTCGGCGCGGCGCTGACCGAGGTGACGCTCTTGGTGGACGGTCTGGTACAGGACGCCCTGCTCGCCGAAGTCGGCCTCGACGACCTGCCCGAATCGGACGGCGGCCCGGCCGGCACCGTGGTGGACGCGACCGCGGACATGGTGCGGGACCTGTGGCGGCGCGACGGGACCGGCGCCGTGCTCGGAGCGCTGCGCCGGGGTGTGCTGATCACCGGGGGCGGCGCGCTGCGCATGGATCTGACCAGCCGCCTGGCCGTCCGGCTCGGTGCCCGGCTGCGCCTCGCCAACGACCCGGCGACCAGTACCGTCCGCGGCGCGGGGCTGCTGCTGTCCTCGACGCTGCGCCACCCGACCGAGCGACGGCCCGGCCGCGGGCGCTGATCGGCTCCCGCCCGGGTATCCGCAGGGACCCGACTCTTCGGGTCTTCGGGTTTTCGAGTTCCCGCATCCTCGAACCGTCGTTGCGGCCCGTCCTGCCTGCCATCCCGCGCGGCGGGGACGGGTGTGGTCACCGGTCTGTGACGGCGCGCACCTCGATGCCTTGGGGCTGTTCCGCATCACCTTCATGACCACGGACACGCGGTCGGCCCCGCCCCGGCCGACTCGAGTCGCGCCGGGCGGCGAGAACTCCCCGGTGCCCCTGACATCATCTCCCGACGCTTCTGAGCGACCGGGCGAACAGCATCGAGCTTTACCCGCTGCGCTACCAGTTTTCCCAGGTCCGGGGTGACCTCTACGACGACAAGACAACTGGCTGATCATCGGCGGGAAGGCGCGGACTTCCAAGGGCGGCTGGTCCTTCACCGAGTCGTGTCCGCTGACCGACGAGGCCCGCCGGATGTCCGCCTGGCTGCGCGCGGTGGCCGCCGGGACGATCGCGGTGACCGAGCCCGGCGACGAGGGGTGGCTGTCCCCGAAGCTCTGGTTCCTCGAACCGGTCCTGGCTTTCAGCCTCGCCGGGCACACCGATCACGAGGCCGTCGTACGGGTGCATCCGTCCCTGGAGGCGGCGCCGACCTGGCAGTGGGAGGACGAGGGGACCGCTGCCCCTCAGTACACCGTGGAGATACGGATGCCCACGGCCGCCCTGCGCGACGCGGCCGATCGCTGGGACCATGCGCCGGCGGCCTTCCCGGATCACTGAACGGCATGCGCCCCCGTGCCGCTCTCCGGTTCTCCCCGCGGCGTGAAGAGGGGAGAGGCGTCAGGGGGTGACGTCCCCGCCCTTCCCGGTGGGCGACGGCGGCGCGGACAGTTCCGCCGCGCGTTTCAGCGCGCCGGCACGCATCTGCTCGTAGGTGGTGACCTGATCACGGTGAAGCGCGCGTACGGCGGCCAGTTCCACGGGTTCACGCCGGGCCCGTACATCGGCCAGTCCGCTCTCGCGTCCGCACCTGCCGGCGACGGCCGGGGCGGTCCTGCCCGCCCGCCGGGCGCCGACGGGCGTGGCGCACCGGGTCCAGCGGTCGAACGCGGCGCGGTACGCGGGATCGTCCCGCATACGGGCGTGAGCCTCGGCCCGGAGGTTGTCGACGGTGGCCCGGGCACGGAACCAGCGGGTCTGGTCTCCGTAGAGCCGGACGCGGGCCTCGGCCGTACAGCCGGTGACGCCGGTGACGCCGGTGACGAGGGTCAGGGAGGGTTCACGAGGGTCCTTTCCTGAGAGCGCGGTCCACGGCCGGGTTTCCTCGGCGGGGGCGGGATCCGGGGCGCGGGCCCGGAAGGCCGGGGGCAAGGAGAGTCCCTGAGCCTCGAGACACTCGACGACGAGCCGGTGCTCGGCCGCCTCGAGGAACCGGTCCTGGTGCTGCCGGGCGCTGGGGCCGGACACGGCGGCGGGCGGTGTCGAGGGGACCGGCCGGGTGCCGGCGGAGCAGGCGAGCGCGAGGGCGGCCGCAGCGGTGACGGTCACCCGGCGGGTGGTGCGTGGCATGGAATCCCCCGGTTTTCCCTGAAGGCGGGCTGACGGTGGAGAAGCCGCAAACGGTGGGCGGACGGGCGTGGTGGTCGGCACGTACGCGGGTGGGGTTCTGTGCGTTCGCCGGTTCGTCGCGATCAATGCCCCAAGTCCGCAGGGCCATGCCAGGGGCAGGGGTGACTCACCCGAAGGTGGCCAACGCGCCGGAGCGCGCGCCGTGCGGGGGATGTCCGGGCGTCGGCAGCCTGGGGCGGCCACGACAAAGCCCCGGTTGGACGGGGGGTTCCAAACCGGGGCCGGTTGCCGTGACGGGGATGCGAAGAGCGGTCGCCTCTTGGGGGGGAACCTTGGGGACCGGGCCCCTTCGCCGTCACGTACAGTCCAACGGCGCGCATCTCCCGCTTGTTCCAGGGTGCCCCCTGTGCCGGGTGTGAGTCACCTCACCCCTTTTCGACCTGTTGGGTCGCGCGACGGCGCAATCGCGCGATCGCGCGCCTACTCGAGGCGCTCCGGGCGGTAGACGGTGCCGGGCTCGGGCTTGGCGGGGGCGATCAGCTGGGGAACGGTCACGAAGGTGTAGCCGCGACGCTTGAGCTCGTCGATGATGCCGGGGACGGCGGGGACCGTGCCCTTGTAGATGTCGTGGAGCAGGATGATGCCGTCGCCATGGGCCTGATCGAGCACACGCTGCCGGATGAGCGCGGAGTCCTCGGTGGAGTAGTCCTTTGCGGTGATACTCCACAGGACCTGGGCGAGGCCGAGATCGCGGGACACGCCGGAGACGGTGTCGTCGGTGCGACCCTGCGGCGGGCGCATGAGGGTGGGCTTGTGCCCGGTGATCTCCGCGATGGCGTCCTGGGTGCGGGAGAGCTCGTCGCGCACCTCGGCGGCGTCGGTGTCGGTGAGGATGCGATGGGTCCAGGTGTGGTTGGCCACCTCGTGCCCCTCGTCGGCTATGCGCCGGACGACCTCCGGATAGCGGACGACATGCTTCTTGCCGAGGAGGAAGAAGGTGGCGTGGACCTGCTTCTCCTTGAGGATGTCGAGCAGCCGGGGGGTGTCCTTGCCCGGACCGGCGTCGAAGGTCAGGGCTATGCACTTGACCTTGGCGCAGTCGACCGCACCACTGGCCGGTATCTCCCCCTTCCCGTCCTTGCCTTCCGTATGCGCACCGTCACCCTGACCGGCCTGCTCGCGCGCCTCGGCGGGCGTGACCGTGTCGGCGGCGCAGCCGCCGAGGGTGAGAACCAGTGACGCCGTGGCGAGCAGGGCGAGGGCCGGCCACTGACGGCGGCCCGGCTTGGTTCGGAACATGTGAGACCCGCTTTCCCCGTTGACGATGCGACGACCGGGGCCCACGCGCGTCCACGGCGCGGCCCTGCGGCACGCTCGTACTCTACACACGGTGTATAGCTGGGCTCGCGGCGGGTTCGCGCTGGTGGGGAGGGGGCGGGCAGAAGTGATCCCCGGACGGAGACGGTCCACTCCGCCCGGGGAGCGTGGGCTGGGGCCCGGTGTGCGGGTTGCGGGGGTGGGTGCCGGGGTGGGTGCTCGTCAGCGGGACGCGAGGAGGAGACGCGCCTCGGTCTCCTGGTCGCCGGAGACGGACTCGACGGACTGGATGGCGAAACTTCGGGCGAGTACCTTCTCCACCTCATCGACGGCGTGGTAGCCGCCGCTGAGTACCGCTCCCACCATGCCGGTCAGCGGGGCGGGCGCGGTCTCTTCGTGCCTGCCTCCGGACGTGTCGAAGGTGGCCGTCCAGACGTTGGTGGCGGGCACGGTCTCCGCCTGGGTACCGGGCGCCGACAGGTCCTCGAGCCGGTAGGCGTGATCGAGGACGTCGAAGACGGCCCGGGCGTCCTCCCGGCAGCATTCACTCAGCTGCACGGTGACATCGGTGTCGATGTGCAAGTCGTACACGTCGATCATCTCCTCGGGTGCCGCTTCCAGGATGCCTCTCGGCGCGGCGTCCCGCGAGGTTCATGCCACGGTGGAGAGGCAGGGTGAAGGAGAGAACGGTACGGCGGGGCGCTCAGGAGGCGGCATGGCGGGAGAGACGCACGACGGACCGGAGGGCCCTGCGGAACCCCGGGAGCCCGCGGCAACCGGTGAGCCCAGGGGATCCGGGCAGCGCGGGCGGCCCGCCGGAACCGGAGGCGGGGAGGACATCGTGGAGCCGGACGCCGACGGCCTGTTCCTGGGGCGCCGCGAAACACCGAATGAGCGGGCGGACCGGCGCTGGGCCGAGCTGATGCAGGAGATCAGGGTCGCCCAGACGGGCGTACAGATCCTCTTCGGCTTTCTGCTGACCGTCGTCTTCACTCCTCGCTTCGCCCACCTGTCCGACTACGACCGGCTCATCTACATCGTCACGGTGTGCCTGGGAGCCGCCGCGACCGGGACGCTCATCAGTCCCGTGTCCTTCCACCGGGTGGTGGTGGGCCGCCGGCTCAAGCCCCGGGCCGTGACCTGGGCGGCCCGGCTCACCTTCTTGGGCCTCGTCCTGCTCCTCGCCACCATGGGTGCCGCGCTCCTGCTGGTGCTGCGGGTCGCCACCGGCGCGGCGTTCGTGCCCTGGCTGGTCGCGGGACTCCTCGTCTGGTGTCTGCTCTGCTGGTTCGTCCTCCCCCTCTGGGTCCGCCGCCGCCATACCGACGCCGACGGCCCCCGACGCTGACCCGAGGGGGGCACGCCTACCCCCTCACCTCGCCACACGCGGAGGACCCGGCAGCCGAGCCTGACCACACGGTGGGGGGGCCTCCCCCCCCTCCCCCTTTCTTCTTTCCTGCCCCTGGTTCAGGCTCTCGCCAGGACCGTGTCCAGGGTGTCCGCCTCGGTGGCCGGTTTGTCCGGCCGGTGGCGCAGGACACGGGCGAAGCGGAGCGTCACTCCGGCCGGGTAGCGCGGTGAGCGCTGAAGGCCGTCGTAGGCGATCTCCACGACGAGCTCGGGCCGGACCCGGACGGTGAAGCCGTCGTCCTTCTCGGCGAGCTCGCCGAGACGTTCGGTCTGCCAGCGCAGCATGGCGTCGGTCAGACCCTTGAAGGTCTTACCCAGCATCACGAACGTCCCGTCAACCGTGCGGGCGCCCAGATGCAGGTTGGACAGCAGCCCCGTGCGCCGCCCATGCCCCCATTCGGCGGCGAGGACCACGAGGTCGAGGGTGTGGACAGGTTTCACCTTGAGCCAGGTGCGGCCCCGCCGGCCGGCGATGTACGGCGCGGCGAGCGCCTTGACCAGGACGCCCTCGTGGCCTCGGGCGAGCGTGTCACGGTAGAACGTCTCCGCCGCCCCCACCGCCATCGCGTCCGCCGGGTCGGCGACGACGGTGCGGCGTACCCTCAGCGGTTCGGGCAGCAGCCGCGCGAGCACGGCGTGCCGCTCGTGACCCGGCCGGTCCACCAGCGGCCGCCCCTCCGAAGCGAGTACGTCGAAGAAGACGGGTGACAGGGGCCGGGCCGTCCGCGCCGCGTCCACATCGACGCGCGAGCCGACCCGAGAGGCGATGTCCTGGAAGGACACCGGCCGGCCCGTCACCGGGTCGACGGCGATGGCTTCGCCGTCGAGGACGAACATGTCGCCGGAGATCTCCCGGGCCAGGGCGACCACCTCGGGCAGCCGGTCGGTGATGTCGTCGAGGGACCGGGTGTAGACCCGGACCTCCTCACCCCGCCGGTGCACCTGGATCCGGATCCCGTCGAGCTTTTCCTCGACGGCACACGGTCCGAGGTTCGCGACCGCGCCGGTGACACTGCTCGCTGTATGGGCAAGCATCGGCAGGACGGGACTGCCGACCCGGAGCGTGAACCGGTCGAGGGCATCTCCTCCTTCCCTGAGTACGGCCTGTGCGACACGGGGCAGCGACCCGTCGAGCATCACGGCACGCCGCAGTTCTCCGGAGCCCACCCCGGCGGCACGGGCGACGCCTTCGAGCGCGACGGCGTCCAGGGCTCCTTGGCGAAGCTCACCGGTGAGCAACCGGATCAGGAACTCCTGTTCCGGCAGGGTCGCGGCGGCGAAGAGCTTCCGCACCCTTTCCCGCCGCCGGCTCTGTGCGCCCGCGCCGACGACCCCGGCCAGCTCGGCCATGGCCTCGTCCACGTCCGACAGGGTGAGCCTCGGAGTATCCGCCGGTGAAACGGCCGGGGGCAGGACCTCCTTCAGGACGCTCCAGCCGATGCCGATCCGCCCCTGCGGAATCCGCCCTGAGAGATAGGAGATGGCCAGCGCGCTCTGCTCGGGCTCGGCCCGCGCGAACAGCTCCGCGAGCAGCCCGGTCTTCCGCGACCGCGCGGATGTGGCGGCGACCTCGCCGGACACCTCCGCGACCCGGGCAAGAAGCATGCGCCCATCGTGCCCGCGCCGTGCCGCCCCCGCACCCCGGCCGGTACTCCTCACCCACCGGAGGGGCTCGTCTCCCTCCGCCCCCGCAGTCGTTCGAACAGACTCCGCCTGACCCGACGGCCCATAGGCCGCTCCATGGCCGGCGGCCGTCCGGGTGCGGCGGGTCCGCGTCCGGCCCTCGCAGCGGGTGACAGCAGGCCGGGTGGCCGCGCAGCCGTCGCCGTCTCCGGCACAGACGCTGACGAAGTCGATCCCGGGGCCGAGGTCGTGGCCGGAGCCGTGGCCGGGCTTGTGGAGGTCCGTGCCGCGTGGACGGGCTTGTCGGGATCGGGCCACGCGGCCACCGGACGAGCCGGAACAGGCAGGCGCAAGAGGGTCGGCGCCGGGGCGCCCGGGCGTGGAGCCTCACGGTGGGCGCGAGCGTGGTCCAGGGCGAGGACGAGACTCAGCCGGTGCCAGAGAATCTCGTCGGGGTCGTCGGCGAGCAGGATCCGGTCCGCGATCTCCCTGGCCGTGGGGGAGGTCGGCCGCCAGGCCGGGGGCCTGGGCCGGAACCGGTCCAGATAGGCCCGTTCGAAGGGATCGTCGACGATCTCCGCCAGCTGCGCCGGATCCAGCAGGGACGCGATGGCGGCCACGCGCGCCCACGGATCGTCGTTCGTCCTGAGGAGCAGGTCGAGCCGTCGGGCCCGCCAGTTACGCGGGCGCCAGTCGATGTTCTCGTCTTCCCGGTCGCGGACACCCGCCGGAAGCCGGCCGGTCAGCAGTCCGGCGTTGTCGCGGGCGAACTCCCTGAGTTCGGCGACCGGATAGAGCCAGACGACGGCGCGGTAACGGTTGACGTAGAAGCGCACGGGACTGAAGTGCCCGGTCCGGGCGAGCCGGGCAAAGCGGTGCGGGGTGGCCGGCAGCAGCCGGGCTCCCTCGGTCACGCCCACGCACCGGACGCGCTCGCGCAGCCCGTCCGGGAAATCGCCGGCCGAGCGGAGCCGTTCGATCTCGGTGCGCGCGACGCGACGCCGGGCCACGTCGACAGGCCCCTCCGAGGCGGCGGGCCCGGTGGCCGGCACGGTTCGGATGATGCCGGTCAGAGCGGCGAACTCGAACTCGTCCCGCTTCAGCTCCAGTTCACGCGCGGCTCGGCCCGGTGTCACCGTCACGCCGAGCCTGGCTCCCGGGTCGTCATCCAGCACGGACTCGGCCCCGGCTCCGGACTTGGATCCGGACCTGGGCCCGGCTCCGGATCCGAATCCGGGCCAGCATGCGACTCCGGGCCCGGATCCGGCGCGTGGCGGCCCGGCTTCGGTCGCGGCCGCCACTGCCCGGTCACCGGCAGTGGCGGCCGCGGGTCCGGCAAGCATGGGCAGTGAGCGCGGGCGCCCGGTGAGCGGTCCGCCTGCCGCACGCCCCCGCTCGTACCCCGCACCGGTCGCTCCCGCGGCTGTCGTGCCGCCTTCCGCGAGGTCACCTCGGGCGGCTCGGGCGGCTCGGGCGCCTGGGATGGCGAGCCCCGGCGTGCGCCCTGTCGTCTCTTTCGTGGTCATACGGACAGTCCTCCCCCGTACAGCGTTCAGCTCGAACACTCTCAGTGATGACTGTAACGCAAAGTGACGACACTCGCACGCCCTGTGGACAACTCTCAGACGCCGCCCATTCCATCCCTCCCGTCGAGCTGTCGAGCGGACACCCCGAGGTGCTCTCCCACCCGGTTGACCAGCAATGTCATCTCATAGGCGACCAGGCCGACATCGGCCTCCGCGTCGCTGAGCACGCACAGACAGCTGCCCTCCCCCGCCGCCGTCACGAAGAGCAGGGCCTCGTCGAATTCGACCATCGTCTGCCGGGCCCGGCCCGCCCTGAAGTGGCGGCCGGAGCCCCTGGCCAGGCTGTGCAGTCCGGAGGAGACCGCGGCCAGGTGCTCGGCGTCCTCCCGTTCGAGTCCGTCGCTCGCGCCGGTCACCAGTCCGTCGTTCGACAGCACCAGCGCGTGCCGTATCGCCGCGACCCGGCGGGTCAGGTCGTCGAGCAGCCAGTCGAGCCCTCGGTCCAGAGCCATGTCGGTCCTCCCCCTGTGGCCCCGCGTGCCCCGTCCGCGGCCTCGCGTGACCTCATGTTGCGTGTGTACCGCAAGCCTTACCCACTGTGGTGGGCAGGGCAAGCTTCTGTCGTCCCCTGACGTGTCGGACGTCACCCCACCGTCTCCAGCAGCCGTGCGGCGTGCATCCGCCCCGCGTGCTCGACGAGCCGGACGAGGACGTCCTTCCCCGAGTCCCTGACCCGCGCGTCGCAGAGCACGACCGGGGTGCCCCGGTCCAGGTCCAGGGCGCGTGAGACGTCGTCCACCCCGTACCGCCGCGCGCCGGTGAAGCAGTTGACGGCCACGACGAAGGGGATGCCCCGGTGCTCGAAGTAGTCGACCGCCGGGAAGCTGTCCTCCAGCCGCCGGGTGTCGGCGAGGACGACGGCACCGAGCGCGCCCTGCGACAGGTCGTCCCACAGGAACCAGAAGCGGTCCTGTCCGGGGGTCCCGAAGAGGTACACGGAGAGTCCGGAGCGGATGGTGATGCGGCCGAAGTCCATGGCGACGGTCGTGGTGGTCTTCCGGTCGACTCCCCCGGTGTCGTCGACCGACTCCCCGGCCCTGCTGAGCCGTTCCTCGGTCCGCAGCGGGCGGATCTCGCTGACCGAGCCGACCAGGGTCGTCTTGCCCACCCCGAATCCGCCGGCGACCAGGATCTTCAGGGCGAGGTCGGGCTCGTCCCCGTCGCCCGACAGGTCGTTCTCAGAGCGCTCGTAGACCATTGATGACTTCTCTCAGGATCCGTTCGTCGGGGAGCTGCGCGGGCGGCACGGGTCTGCCGACCTTCACGAGTCCCGCTTCGAGGAGGTCGCCGAGCAGGACCCGGACGACGCCGACGGGAAGGTCGGCGTCGGCGGAGAGTTCGGCGACCGACTGTCTCTCGTCCCGGCAGAGCTGGAGCAGGATGCGGTGTTCGGGACCGAGCAGGGCCTCGTCGGCCCGGTCCGGCGGGTGGTCTTCGGCGGCCACGAGCGCGATCAGGTCGAACCGCACGTCGCTGGGGCCGGGTTCGGTGCGGCCGCCGGTCATGGCGTACGGCCGGACGAGCGGCCCGGCCTCGGCGTCGAACCACTGACTGCCCGGCGCGGCCGGGGCCGGGCCGGTGCTGTCCTCGTTCATAGGGGGTCTGTTCTCCGGTCAGCCGGCGGCCGGTGGGGGCACGGTGAGCCGCGGCGGGGTGTACAGGTGTTCGCCGACCCGTTTCACCAGGCGGGCCATCTCGTAGGCGATGAGACCGATGTCGGCGTCGGGCCCGCTGAGCACGGCGAGGCAGGAGCCGTCGCCGGCGGCGGCGACGAAGAGGAAGCCGTCGTCCATCTCGACCATGGTCTGGCGCACGCCTCCGGTGTGGAACTGGCGTCCCGCGCCCTTGGCGAGGGAGTGGAATCCGGAGGCGATCGCGGCCAGGTGCTCGGCGTCCTCGCGGCTGAGCGCGCTGGAAGCGCCGACGGCGAGACCGTCGTCGGAGAGCACGACGGTGTGGCGGACCTCGCGGACGCGGGTGACGAGGTCGTCCAGGAGCCAGTCGAGCTCTCCGGAGCGGCGGCGGGACGTCCTCTTGTGGTCGATCATGCGTGGTCTCCTTCCCTTCCGGGGTCGGCGGGCGTGCCGATGGCCGACATGCCGGGTGTACGGGGCTGGTACGAACCGAAGCCGGGGACCGGGGTCGGGTCCGCGGGGTTCGGGGCCCCGGGTGGCGTGGGGGCCGGTGTTCCGGGTCGCCGTCCACCGCCCCGGCGCCAGCCGTCGTGATAGGCGGACATCCGGGCCCGGACCTGCTCGGGGGTGCGGTCGGCCGGGCCGGTGGGAGCTCCGGCCGGCGGCGGTGCGCCGGCTGGGCCCCCGGCGGAGGCGGGGGCGTGAGGCGCCGTGCGCAACTGGGGTACGAGGCTGGCCTGCCGTACCCGCCGCGGCAGGTCTCCGTCGTCGCCCCCGGGCCCGCCCGCGCCTCTGGTCGTGTCCCCGTCTCCACCGACGTGCATGGCCGCCTTCACGACATCAGGAGCCGGTGGGGCCGCCGGCAGTCCCCGGGGGCGTCGGCGCAGGCTGGTCACGGCGGACGGCCGGGGTCCGGGGGCGACACCCGCCGGCTCTTCGGCGGGCGCGGTCGGCACGGGAATCCGGGGCGGCCACGGGGGTGTACGGACGTCGGCCCCCGTGGGGGTGGCAGTGGACGGTGCGAGCGGCGTGTGCTCCGGGGTCCTGGCCGCCTCGTCCGGCTCTGATGCGGGCATATGCCCGACGGGAGGGGCGCTTTGCAGCAGCTCGGTCGGGAGCAGGACGACGGCGGTGGTCCCGCCGTACGGAGAGGGGCGCAGGTGCACCTTGACAGCGTGCCGCGCGGAGAGCCGGCTGACGACGAACAGGCCGAGCCGGTCGCTGTCGAAGAGGTCGAGGGCCTCGGACCGGGCGATGCGCGCGTTGGCCTCGTCGAGGCTCCCCTTGCCCATGCCGAGTCCCCGGTCCTCGATCTCCAGGGCGTAGCCGTTGCCCACGGGTTCGCCGCTGATCCGGACCTTGGTGTGGGGCGGGGAGAACTGGGCGGCGTTCTCGACGAGTTCGGCGAGGAGGTGGGTGAGGTCTGCGACGGCGGCTCCGGAGACGGCTGTTTCGGGGAGGCGTCGTATCTCCACGCGCGCGTAGTCCTCGATTTCGGAGACCGCGGCGCGGACGACGCTGGTGAGGGGGACGGGCGTGCGCCAGGCCCGGCCGGGCGCGGCGCCCGAGAGGATGATGAGACTCTCGGCGTGGCGGCGCATGCGGGTGGTGAGGTGGTCGAGCCGGAACAGGTCTCCCAGTTCGCCGGGGTCGTCGGCGCGGCGTTCCATGCTGTCGAGCAGGGTGAGCTGGCGGTGGACCAGGACCTGGCTGCGGCGGGCGAGGTTGACGAAGACGCCGGAGATCCCGTCGGCGAGTTCGGCGCGTTCGACGGCCGCCGACAGGGCCGCCCGGTGGACGCTGGTGAGGGCTTCGCCGACCTGGCCGATCTCGTCGTGCGGGGCGGGTTTCGGCGGTGCTTCGGCCCGTACGTCGATGTTCTCGCCCGCGCGCAGGCGGCGCATGGCGGAGGGGAGTTCACGGCGGGCGATCGCGAGGGCGGTGTTGCGGAGGCCGACGAGTTCGACGACGAGGCCTCGGCCGACGCGTACGGAGACGGCGAGGGAGGCGGCGACGGCCAGCAGGCCGAGCAGGACGGCGGCACCGCCGGGGCTGAGCATGCCCGCGCCGAGGGGATCGTGGCGGTCCGCGGCGGCGGTGTGGCCGTCCCGCTCGACACTTCTGAGGCCGTCGCGCACGAAGGTGTGGAGGGTGTCCCAGTCGGCGGCGGTGACGGCCTCGGCGGCGGACCGGCCGGGTGCGGCGGCGAGGGTGCGGTCCTCGGCACCGGCGAGCCGCCGGTAGAGGGGCTGTGCGGTGATCCGCTGCCACGCGGCGCGCTGCGCGGCGGGCAGGTCGGCGGTGGCGGAGTCGGTGAGGGTGCGGCGGGTCTCGACGGCTCCGCTCAGTTCGCGCAACTGCCGGTCGGGGAGCCGTCCGGTGAGCCGGGCGGAGCCGAGCAGGGCGTCCTCGCGGGCGAGCATCTCGCCGGCGCGGCCGAGTTCGAGCAGTACGCGCGCGTCGGGGCCGGCGTCGGTGTCCTCGATTCCGGCGAGGGCGCCGCCGACGGCGAATCCGGCCGTGATGGCTCCGGTGTACGTCTCGTAGACCCGGTCCCGGTCGGCGCGGCCCGCGGCGGCGTCGGCGCGCGGCCGGGCGAGGCTCGTGGCCCGGCCGACGAAGCCGGCGACGCGGGTGGAGACGTCGGCGGGCAGTCCGCCGCTGTCGCCGACGGTGTGCCGGTCGTCGATGCGGAGGCGGGCGACGGCGGCGTCGGTGGCGCGGGCGCGCTCCCCGAGCTCGGCGGCGCGCCCGGTGCTCGGGGCCGCGGCCTGGCGGACGGCGGCCCGGCGTTCGTCCTGAAGGGCGTGAATGGCCTGGACGACGGGCTGCCGGATGTCGCTGTCGGCGGACTGGAGGCGCCGGAGACCGGCGATGTCCTGGGCGGTGGTGACGGTGGCGAAGCCCCACAGGGCGAGGAGCGAGACGACCGGGACCATGAGAAGCGAGACGATCTTGGCGCGGACGGTGCGCGGTCCCGCGGCCCGCAGCCGGTAGGGGCGGCGGGGCTCGGGCCGGGTCGCCGGATCCGGGGCCACCGTGGGAACGGGGGTGTGTTCGGGGGTGGGAACGGGACCGGGCAGGTGGGTGGGGGCGGAGTCGGGGGTGCGTTCGTGCGGGGCGGGTTCGTCGGCGGGCGGCCCCGCGTGGGCGCGGCGTCCTCGGACGTGCCGCGGCGGATGCGCGGGGGATGCGTCGTCCGGGGATCTGCGGGGAGGGCGCATGGTTGCTGGTTCCTTCGGTCACGGACCCGGGGGGGGCGGGTCCGCCAGGACGGGCGTCGGCGGGACGACGCCGGGCGGGGAGCGGGAGGGGGAGGGGGACGGAGAGCGGCCGGAGGTGGAGAGCGGTCAGGGGTGGGCGGGTATCGGCCGGAGGGGAAGGGCCGGGAAGCGGGGGTGGGCGTGCTCTTGGAGTCTCAGAGCGGTGCGTCACAGGTGTCCGCGGGGCCATGTACCGGGCCCGACAGGTGGGCGGCGGCGTGGGCGTGGGGCCGGGTCGGCGCGGGGTAGGGGGCGGGGCCGGGGCGGAAGCCGGGGGGTGCCACGTCGACGGCGCGTTCGTCCGGTTCGGTCAGGCGCTCGGCGAAGGCGTAGGCGGCGCGTTCCCTCGCCGTCGGGGAGAGGGCGACGAAGGCGGAGGTGATGAAGAGGTAGGAGCCGAGACCGACGGCCAGCGGGAAGACGAACTGCATGGCGCCGGCTCCGGGCAGGGGCGCGGTGGACGGGGCGACGTCGATGGAGACGGCGAACATGCCGGTGTAGTGCATGCTGCTGACGGCGGCTCCCATGACCGCCGCGGCGACGGCCACGGCGGTGGGCCGGTGGATGTTGAGGGCGGCCCACAGGGCGGCGGTGGCCGCCGCGACCGCGCAGACGACGGAGAGGGCGACGAGGGTCGGGTCGTAGGTCACCTGTCCGTGCAGCCGGAGCGCGGCCATGCCCATGTAGTGCATGCTCGCCACGCCGACGCCGGTCGTGAGGCCGCCGATCAGAAGCGATCGGCTCCGGTCCCTTCCGTATCCCACGACGAAGACGCCGGCGCCGACGACCGTCATGGCGACGACGAGGCTGAGGAGGGTCAGGGGTACGTCGTAGCGGATGTCGGTGCCGGTGACGCCGAAGCCGAGCATGGCGACGAAGTGCATTGTCCAGATGCCGGTGCCGTTGGCGGAGGCCGCGGTGAGCAGCCAGTTGCGGCGCGAGCGGCCGGTCGCTTCCAGTGCCCGTACGGTGCAGCGCAGCGCGAGGGCGGCGCCGGCGCAGGCCATCGCGTACGACAGCACGGGGGTCAGCCAGCCGTAGGTGGCGTGGTCCAGGTGTCCCATGACTCGGGGACGCTAGTGCGGGGTCGGGGTCGCGTCGGGGGCGCATTTCGAAACCGGTTGGAATATGACAGAGCAATGTTCATGAACGATCAAGGCAATGTCGAACGTGTGCGCAGATCGCTCATCCTTCCAGGGGGAACAAGCATGTTCTCTTCTCCGACTTCTCCGGAATCACACGGAGGAGGGAGCCATGGATCCGGGATCATGAGGCACATGAGCGATGACCCCACACATGTACGGGAGTTCTTCGGCGCCCGCGCCGCAGGCTGGGACGACAAGTTCCCCGACGACGGCCCGGCCTATGCCGCCGCTGTCGCCGGACTCGGACTCCGTCCGGGCGACGCGGTCCTCGACGCCGGCTGCGGTACGGGCCGGGCACTGCCGCCCCTGCGTGCGGCGGTCGGGCCGACGGGCACGGTGATCGGAGCGGATCTGACGCCCGAGATGCTCGCCGAGGCCACCCGTCGGAACCGCGACCGGGACGGAACACTGCTCCTCGCGGACGTGAACCGGCTGCCGCTGCGCGACGGCGCGCTGGACGCCGTGTTCGGCGCCGGGCTGATCTCCCACCTCTCCGACCCGGCCCTGGGCCTCGGCGAACTGGCGCGGGTGGTCCGGCCCGGCGGGTGCCTCGCGCTCTTCCATCCCGTGGGGCGGGCCGCCCTCGCCGCCCGCCACGGGCGGCGGATCACCGACGACGATCTGCGGGCCGAGCCGAACCTCCGGCCCCTGCTGGCCGGTTCGGGCTGGGAGATGCGTTCCTACGTGGACGAGGACGCGTGCTATCTGGTACTCGCCGTACGCGGGGCGGGGTGACGGACCGCCCGCGGTCGCGTCCGGCGTGTGCCCGCACCTCGTCGCGGGCACGACCCGCCCCACGAGCACGACCCGCGTCACGGACACGACCCGTGTCACGCGGGCGACGCCTGTCGCGCCGACCGCATGGTCGGGGGCGTTTCCCGGAGGAGATCCCGGGGCACCTCTCGACGGGCGGGTTACCCACTGGTTAGGGTGCGCCGACGACCAGAAGGGGAGGCCGACGTGGGTGAACCGGAATCCGCCGTGAACGGTGTCGCCGACGGCTCCGGTGCCGACGGCGGCGATGACGGCGAGCTGTTCGTCCTGACGGCGGCCCTGCTCACACCGGCACGGTTCCCCACCGTGCTCGGTGACGACTACCCGCAGTCCTGCGCGGCGCTCGGACTGGAACCGTGGGCAGACGGGTACGGCCTGGTCCTCGGGCAGGACGGCGCGGGCGCCCGGTGGACCGTGGTCGTCGACGATGTGTCCCTGGTCGCCGTCGCCATCGCGTCCTGGGACTGCGGCATGGAGTACGACCTCTCGCCCGACGAAAGGTCCGTGGTCCAAGCGCTGCCGGGCTGGCCGCTCGCCGTCGCCACCCGTGCCCCCGGGCTTCCCGCCCCGCACGACCCGGCCCCGGAGGAGGGATCGCCGCCTCCGCTCACCCCGCCGGACGGCGGTACATGGGGACCGGCACAACGCCGCCTGGGCGCCGACACGGTGGCGCTGCGGTGGAGCGAGTGGCGCGGCAAAATGGGCCCGGACGGCACGGAGAACGCGCGGGCCGGAGAGGAGACCCCGGCCGGGACGGACGGTGTCACCGGGAACGACTCCCCCGGCTCCCCCGGCCCGGGCGGCACGGTCCGCCGGGTCCTGGAGGAGCTGGGCGGGTACGTCGAGGAGCCGCCGCCCGCCGGGCGGATCCGGTCCGTCTTCGCTGACGGCGACGCGCGGCTGCTGCGGGCCGACGGCCCGGGCTGGTCGTTCGTGGCGCGCACCGACGACATGGCCTTCGTCCTCCTGGACGAAGCGCCGCGCGAGGTGCTGCCGGTGACCCGCGGTCCGCGGCTCCCGGCACTGCTGGAGGCGCTCGCCGCGATGGCGGAGCGACCCATCTGAGCGTGTCCCACATGGCGCGCGCTCGCGACGTGTGGTGCGGCCCCATGGCCGGTGAACGGGGCGCCCCGCAGGATGTGGCGGCGCGCCTCCTCGGCGCGCACCGGCGTGCGCCCCGCGCGCGCCGTCCGTACCGTCGTCCCACCGAAAGGCCCACCATGCGCCTGCGCCCTTCCCGAGGCGTACCCCTGCTCGCCGCCCTGCTGACGGGTCTCACCGTCCTCGGCCCCGTCTCCCCCGCCGGAGCGCACGACGGCGGTCACTGCGCCCGCCAGGACCGGCTCCGGGTCCCCGGGGCCCAGCACCAGGAGGCGGCGTGTCTGCCGGATCTGACGACGGCGGGGCTCGCGGGTACTCCGTACACGGACATGTCCGACCAGGCCGGCCTGTCGGCGAAGGACACCGTCAACCCGTCGGGCGTCCCCGGGATCCAGATCGACGGCTACTTCCCCGACGACTCCCGGCTCAACGCCACCCACGGCTGGGCACATGACGCCCAGTTCGTGATCCGGCTGCCCGACCGCTGGAACGGCGGCCTCGTCGTGACCGGCGCCCCCGGCACCCGTCGCCAGTACTCCACCGACACGGTCGTCTCCGACGAGGTCCTCGCACAGGGCTTCGCGTACGCCGCCACCGACAAGGGCAACAGCGGCCCCGACTTCTTCACCGACGGGCGCGAGCCGGGCGGCGCGGTGGCCGAGTGGAACAGCCGGGTGACCGAGCTGACGAAGGCGGCCAAGCAGGCCGTGCGGCAGCGGTACGGCAGCGGCCCGCGGCGCACGTACATGACGGGCGTCTCCAACGCCGGCTACCTGACCCGCTGGCAGCTGGAGAACCGGCCCGAGCTCTACGACGGCGGTGTCGACTGGGAGGGCGTCCTGTGGACCACCGACGGCCCCAATCTGCTCACCAGTCTACCGGTGACCGTCGCCCGCCGGCTGGGCCGGGCCACCGACGACGACCTGCTCCGGGCGGGCTTCGCGCCCGGCTCGCGGTTCCTGTGGCCGTACCACGAGAAGGCGTACTGGGGGCTGACCCAGAAGATCTTCCGGGCCGAGTTCGACCCCTCGTACGACCGCGACTGCCCCGGCACGACGGCCGGTTCGACGGTGGAGCAGATCTTCGCGCCGTGCGCCTCGGACGCCGGGTACGACTACGCGAAGCGGCCCGCTTCGGTGCGGAAGGCGGTGGCGAAGGTGGCGCTCACCGGGCGGATCGGCAAGCCGCTGATCACGCTGCACGGCGATCTGGACACCCTGCTGCCGATCACCACGGACTCGGACGTGTACGCGCGGATGATCGACGACCGCGGCCGGGGTCGCATGCACCGCTACTACACCGTGCAGGACGGGACGCACGTCGACGGTCTCTACGACACGTACCCCGACCGGCTGCGGCCGATCCTGCCCTGCTACCGCTCGGCGTTCACGGCGCTGCGGCAGTGGGTGGAGGCGGATGTCGCACCGCCCGCCGACCGGGTGATCGAGCGGCCCGCGAGCGGTGACGTGGTCAACTCCTGCGCACTGCTCTGAGAAGGACGGGGCGCCGGGGCGGCGCTCGGCACGACCGGCGGGCTGGTCCCCCTCTCCGTGCCGACCCCCCGGTCCTACGCGGCCTCCCCGGCCCGCAGCGGCGCGCCGACCTCGTGCAGATGCCCGAGTGCCTGCCGGTAGGAGTCGACGAACCCGGTCTCGGTGTACGGGAGTCCGAGCGCCCGGCAGTGAGCGCGGACGGCGGGCCGGGCGAGGCGCAGGTGCGGCCGCGGCATGCTGGGGAAGAGGTGGTGCTCGATCTGGTAGTTGAGACCGCCGAGGAACCAGTCGGTGACCACGCCGCCGCGGATGTTGCGGGAGGTGAGGACCTGACGGCGCAGATGTCCCCAGGAGTCCCCGTCCGGATGGGCGTCGGGGCGGTCCATGCCCTTGTGGTTGGGGGCGAAGGCCAGACCGAGGTGGACGCCGAGCAGCATCTGGTGCAGGAGGGCGAAGACGAGGGCCTGGAGCGGGGTCAGCAGGCTCAGGAGCAGGGTGGCGTATCCGGCGAGGTGGGCGAGGAGCAGGGCGCCCTCGACGAGGCGTTCGTGGCGGGTGCGGCACGGACCGGTGCGGGAGAACAGGGCTTGGACCCCGTACACCTTGAGGGCGATGGCCTCCAGGGTGGTCAGCGGGAAGAAGAGCCAGGCCTGGTGGCGGGTGAGGAAGCGGCGCAGGCCGGTGCGGGTGGCGGCCTGGTGGGCGGCGAAGACGAGGACGTCGGCGGCGACGTCCGGGTCCTTGTCGAGATGGTTGGGGTGGGCGTGGTGGCGGTTGTGCTTGTCGTTCCACCATTCGCGGCTCATGCCGAGGAGCAGGTTGGCGTGGACGAGCTGGACGGCCCGGCCGAGCCTGCGGTTTCCGCTGATCTGGGCGTGGCCGGCGTCGTGGCCGATGAAGGCGGCGCGGGCGGAGAGGAGCGCGAGCGGGAGGGCGAGGAGCAGCGTCCACCAGGACGGGCCGATGAGGGCGAGCGCGGTGATCACGGCGGCGATGCCGAGGAGGCCGGCCGCGATGTCCCGGGCGTACCAGCCGGGGCGGTGGGCGAGGAGTCCCTGTTCCTTGATGGTGCGCAGCAGGGGCGTGAACTCGCTGCCGGTGCGGGGGTGAGGGCGAGGGGGACGGTCCGGGGCACGTGACGCGAGTGCGGTGGCGGCGGGCTGGGGCATGGGAGTCTCCGAGCGGGAAGGGGCGAGCGCCTGTGGGGCGAGAGGGGCCGTCACACGGTTCGCGTCGGCTTCCGGAAACGTACGGATCAGAGGGTGCCGGGGGCCATGACGGCACCACCCGGACGAAGTCGGGGGGCCTCTGGGGACCGGGGGTGGGGCCTTCCCCACCCCCCGTCCCTGCTTCCGCCTCCACCGCCGCGCTCGCGAGCGTCTCCGCGGACCGTCCCCGGTCCGTCTGCGACCTGGCTCACACTTCAAGGCCGACGCGGGCAGGAGGAGTTGGGGTACCCTCGGCCGCCCGACCCGCTAGTCAAACTTGAGGAATGTGTTGTCGCAGTCGCCTTCGCAGCCGCCCCCGTCCTCGCCCCGCCCCGCGTCGGCCCTCGCCCTCGCCTCCGCTCCTCCCTTGGATCTCATCCGCTGCCACGTCCTCTTCCTGCCTGCCGACCCCTACCGGGCAGGCCGGCTCGCCTTCTGGTCTGCGGACCCGCCGGTCGCCGCCGCGGGCCGGCTCCATGACGACCGGCTCGCTCCCCTGACAGTTGTCGGGGACGACGTACGGCCACACACCGTCGACGCGCTCCACCTGCCCGTACGGGACGCCCTGCCCCTGCTCGCCCGGGCCCGCTTCGACACGAACGCCTCGCCGTCGGCGGCGTTCTGGGGCGCGGCCACCTTGTTCGCGCTGGGCCTCGTCGCGAGGGGGCTGGTCCTGCCGGGGCTCACCGCCGGCGACCACACCGCCTGGCGGGCCGGGCCGCTCTCCGCCGGGGACGTGGCGGCGCTCGGCGATCTGGCCGCGGCCATGCCGCCGTCGGCGCATGCCGTCCCACTGCCAAAGACGGACGAGGAAGGCGCGCTGCTGCTGCCCGAACCGGAGTGGCTGCTCAGGGAGTTCACCGACACCGTGGCCGACACCCTCCCCCGCACCCCCGCCGCCGCACTCGCCGCCGGCGGCCCCGCCTTCGCCGCCATGGACGACGGCCGGCATCAGCGGCCGCGCCCTGGGCTGCGAGCCTGGGCGGCCGGACACGACGCGGGCGTACGGCTGTCGCTGCGTGTCGAACTGGTGGGCGCGGGACCGGAGTCCGGCGCCGGGGACGAGGCCGGAAGCCTGGTCGAGGTCGGAGACCGAATCGGAGCCGGAGACCGGACCGAAGGAGGGCTGAGCGCCGGGCCCGGGGGCCGCGGGACACGGACGCCGTCCTTCCGGGCCGTTCTCCAGATGCACTCCGTGGCCGATCCGGCGCTCGTCGCGGACGCCGCGGACGTATGGTCCGGGACGGCGCCCGGGACCGCCGCGTTCGGGGCGCGGGCCCGGCTGGACGCGCTGCTCGCGCTGCGCCGGGCGGCGCGTGCCTGGCCTTCGCTCACACCGCTGCTGGCCTCGGCCGTGCCCGACGCCATGGAACTCGCGGACGAGGAGATCGCTGAACTCCTCGGCCCGGCCGCCCGTGCCCTCGCGGCCGCCGGGGTCCGCGTCCACTGGCCGCGTGATCTCGCCCACCGGCTGGTCACCCGCGCCGTGATCGGCCCTCCGGACGGGGACGAGGACACCGGCGGCGTGGTGGAACGGGGAACGGGCACGGGATTCCGGGGGCCGGGCGACGGCCTGCCGTCGGTGCTCTCCGCCGACAGCCTGCTCGCCTTCGACTGGCGGTTCTCCCTCGGCGGCAGGGAGATCTCCCGCGCCGAGCTGGACCGGCTCGCCGAGTCCGGCCGCCCGCTCGTGCGGTTGCGCGACCAGTGGGTCCTCGTCGACCCCGAGGAACTGCGGCGGGCCCGCGCCCGGCGCGAGACCAGGCTCGCCCCGGTCGACGCGCTGGGCGCCGTCCTCACCGGCACGGTCGAGGCCGACGGACGGCCGGTCGAGGTCCAGGCCTCGGGCTGGGTGGAGCGACTGCGGGCCCGGCTCGCCGAACCGGAGCGCGGCGAAGGGGAGATCGGGCAACCGGCCGCGCTCGCCGCGACGCTGCGCGACTACCAGCTGCGCGGGCTCGCCTGGCTGAACCGGATGACCTCGCTCGGACTCGGCTGCTGCCTCGCCGACGACATGGGTCTCGGCAAGACGATCACCCTGATCGCGCTGCATCTGCATCGCCGGACCGACCCTCGGTCGGCCGGCCCGACGCTGGTCGTCTGCCCCGCTTCACTGATGGGCAACTGGCAGCGCGAGATCGAGAAGTTCGCGCCCGGCACCCCCGTGCGCCGCTTCCACGGCGCGTCACGCTCCCTGGAGGGCCTCGTCGACGGCGAGTTCGTCCTGACGACCTACGGCACGATGCGGCTGGACGCGCCCCGGCTCGCCGCGCGCCGCTGGGGCCTGGTCGTGGCCGACGAGGCGCAGCACGTCAAGAACCCGTACGCGGCGACGGCCCGCGCGCTGCGCACGCTCGGCGGCGCGGCGCGGGTGGCGCTGACGGGCACCCCGGTCGAGAACGACCTGTCCGAGCTGTGGGCGATCCTGGACTGGACGACCCCGGGTCTGCTCGGCGGGCTCGGAGTATTCCGCGCGCGGTACGCCTCGGCTGTCGAGAGCGGCTCGGATCCGGCTGCGGCGTCCCGACTCGCCGCGCTGGTACGGCCGTTCCTGCTCCGGCGGCGCAAGTCGGATCCGGGTATCGCGCCCGAGTTGCCGCCGAAGACGGAGACCGACCGCGCCGTGCCGCTCACGAACGAGCAGGCGGGGCTGTACGAGGCTGTGGTGCGCGAGACGCTGGCGGCGATCGCGGAGGCGGACGGGATGGAGCGGCGCGGTCTGGTGGTCAAGCTGCTGACGGGCCTGAAGCAGATCTGCAACCATCCCGCGCAGTATCTGAAGGAGGACCGGCCGGATATCGCGGGCCGTTCGGGCAAGTTGGAGTTGCTCGACGAGCTGCTGAACACGATTCTCGCCGAGGGCGGGAGCGGCGGGGGTGTGCTGGTCTTCACGCAGTACGTGGCGATGGGGCGGCTGCTGGAGACGCATCTGGCGGCGCGGGGGGTGGTCACGGAGTTCCTGCACGGGGGTACGCCGGTCGCGCGGCGGGAGGCGATGGTCGCCCGGTTCCAGAGCGGCGAGGTCCCCGTGTTCCTGCTGTCGCTGAAGGCGGCGGGCACCGGTCTCAACCTGACCCGGGCCGGTCATGTCGTCCACTTCGACCGCTGGTGGAATCCGGCCGTCGAGGAGCAGGCCACGGACCGCGCGTACCGGATCGGGCAGACCCGGCCGGTGCAGGTGCACCGGCTCGTCGCCGAGGGCACGGTCGAGGACCGGATCGCGGAACTCCTCGCACGCAAGCGAGCGTTGGCCGACGCGGTGCTCGGCGGAGGCGAGGCGGCCTTGACCGAACTGACGGACTCGGAGCTGGCCGAACTGGTGCGACTGCGTGGGGAGGACGGACGATGAGCGCGTATGGAGACGCCCACGAGAGGCCCGGCGGGCACGACGGCGACGGCCGGTACGAGAGTGGTGCCGGGCGCGGCCGGCGGCCCGGCGGGCACGACGGCGACGGCGAGCGGACGTTCGCCGCCCTGCCCGCCGTACGGGGCGCGGGTTTCGCCCGCACCTGGTGGGGCCGGGCGTGGCTGCGGGCCCTGGAGGACACGGCGCTCGACGGCAAGCAGCTGAAGGCGGGCCGGCAGCACGCCCGGGCCGGGACGGTGGGAGCGGTGTCGGTGCGGCCGGGCCGGATCACGGCCGTGGTGCAGGGCCGGGACGGCACGGCGCACCGGAGTGACGTGCTGGTCCAGGAACTCTCCGGGGAGGAGTGGGACCGGCTCGTCGATCTGGCGGTGGACAGTGCGGGGCACATCGCGGCGTTGCTCGATCGTGAACTGCCGCCGCACCTGGTCGAGGACGCCGCGGCGGCCGGGCTCGAACTGCTGCCGGGCATCGGGGACCTGGAGCCCGAGTGCACCTGCGGTGCCTGGGACCACTGCCCGCACACGGCGGCGCTCTGCTACCAGGTGGCGCGGCTGCTCGACGAGGACCCGTTCATCCTGCTGCTGTTGCGGGGGCGTGGGGAGCGGGCGCTGGTCGCGGCGCTGCAGGAGCGCAGCGCGGCGCGGGCGGCGGACGCGGCGGGCATCCGCGGCGCGGGCGGAGCGGACACGGAGACATGGAGCCGCGGGGCGGGTCCGGCGGGGATGCCGGGATCGGCCGCGGGGGCGGGCGCCGCGGGTCCGGCCGGGGTGTCCGCCGCGGAGGCGTTCGCCGCGCGGGACATCCTGCCGCCGCTGCCCGCTCCCCCGGTTCCGGCCGAGACGCCGGGCGAGCCGCCGTCCCTCGACACGGAAAGCGCACCGGGCCCGGAGGTCGACCCGGCGGCCCTGGAGTTCCTGGTGGCGGACGCGGCGGCGCGGGCGCACCGGATGCTGTCCGGTGCCGGGGCCGTGCTCACGGACCCGCCGTTGACGGTGGATCAGGACGCGATACGGCTTGCCTCCGGCGCACCGTCCGGGTGGATCGCGGCGCGTCTCGCCGAGGGTTCGGGCCGCACCCGTGAGGAGCTCGAACTCGCGGTGACTGCTTGGGGATTCGGCGGATCGGCGGCCCTGGACGTCCTGGAGGGGCGGGTGTTCTTGGACGCCGGGGCACTGCGGCGAGCGGAGGCCCGGCTCGCGACGGCCTGGGACGCGGACGATCGCCCCGTGCTGCGCGGGGCCGGACCGGGCCGATGGGCCGTCGTGGGCGGCGACGGCCGGCTCCGCCTCGGTGCGGACGGCCGCTGGTGGCCGTACCGCGAGAAGGAGGGCCGCTGGGTTCCGGCCGGGCCGGCCACGCAGGATCCCGCGGCTGCCCTGGCCATGACGGCGCGTTAGCCGTTGCCGGTGCGGGACCGAGATGCGGGGGGCCAAGGGTGCGGGGCCTCCCGCCCCTTTTGCCCCCCGCACCGGCCCCGGCCGACCGAGGGGACGTCGGGGGTCAGGCCTTGGTGGCCGTGACCAGCCAGGACGTGCTGCGCAGCCGTACGGTGCCGCCCGTCCCCTCGTGGTCGCGCAGGTGGTCGACGAGGACACGGCGCGCCCGGGCCTGCTCGGCGGGCTCGACCTGCCCCATGAGGTGCCGGCCGGGGCCGGAGGACAGCAGGAAGTCCGCCGCGTCCTCGGCGCTCTCGCCCCAGACGCCGTCCGCCGTCACGCGTTCGGCGTCGACACCGGCGAATCCGGCCGCTTCGAGGACGGAGCGCACCCGGTCGGTGGAGGCCAGGGAGAACATGCCAGGCTGTCCCGGGCGGTCGAAGTCGCCGAGCGGGAGGATGCCGCGCAGCGCGGCCAGGGCCACCACCCAGCCGTTGAGCGCCGGTTCGGCCGGGCAGACGAAGGCGAGCCGGCCGCCGGGGCGCAGGGCGCGGCCGATGTTGCCGAAGGCGGCTTCCGGGTCGGAGAAGAACATCACGCCGTAGCGGCTGATGGCCGCGTCGAAACGGGCGGGTTCGAGCGGGTGCACCTGTGCGTCGCCCTGGGTGAAGGAGACGTTGGCGGCCCCTTCGCTCGCGGCCCGGGCGCGGGCCTCGGCCAGCATGGGACCGGACAGGTCGAGGCCCTCGGCGCGTCCCCGCGGGGCGCGGAGGGCGGCGAGGAGGGTGGTCCGGCCGGAGCCGCAGCCGATGTCCAGGACGTGGTGGCCGGCGGTGATGCGGGCCGCGGTGAGCAGCGGCTCGTCGAATCCTCCGTTGACGGCGTTCCACCGGTCCTGGTGGCGGGCCCAGTGCGCTCCCTCGGGGCCGTTCCACGCCTGCGCCTGGGCGGTGTTGGCGGTCTCGGGCATGAGTGTCTCCTGACGGACGGCGAGCAGGGTTCGGGCGAACGCCCAAACAGTATGGGCACACGCCCATACTCGCAATACCCTTACGATCAGGGGTAGTTCCCGCCCAGGCCGAGAAGTTGGGCGGCCCGCCCGCCGGATGCCCCACGTCCGGCGCGGGGCGAGCCGCCCACGCGCGCCGGCGGGAACGTCCGACCGCAAGGCAGAAGTAGGGGAGAAGCGGCCATGGCACCGCGCGGAGTGGCGACACCGGACGTACGCGAGCGACTGTTCGCGGCGGCCGAACGCATCGTGGAACGGGACGGTCCCGGTGCGCTCACCAGCCGGTCCGTCACCACCGAGGCGGGCTGCGCCAAGGGACTGCTGCACGCGCATTTCGCGGGGCTGGACGTGTTCGTCGCCGAACTCTGCCTGGACCGGTTCGCGCGCACGGCGGCGCGGGCGCGGGCGCTGGCCACACGTGTCGGGGAAGGCACGGTGGCCGGGAATCTCGAAGCCATGGCCCTGGGGATGTTCGAGTCCGGTGGTGCCGCCCTGACCGGGCTCGCGATGACCCGGCCGGCGGTCTCTCCGCTGATCCGCGCCGCCTTGGCGGGCGGGGCTCCCGCCTACGACGCGGTCCAGGAGACGATCGCCGGCTATCTGGAGGCCGAGCGAGAGCGCGGCCGGGTCGCGGCCGGTGTCGATCCGGCGACCGTCGCCCTCGCCGTCGTCGGCACCGCCCACCATCTCCTGATGACCGCCTGGCCGGACGCGCCCGATCCGCGGCCCGCCCTGCGCCGTCTGGTGGCCGCTCTGGTGGCCCCGGCGGCCGGGCTCCCGGCACAGGTCTGAGCCGGGGCCCGGCCGGCACGACGTCCGGCCGCCCGCGCGACTTGACGGACTGCCCCCGTCAGAGGAGCGGCGCGGTGAGTTTGCGGCCCGAGGCGGACGGAACGGCGAGGCTGCAGACGATGCGGTCGTCGCCGAGCAGATAACTGGTGCGGTACGGGTACTGGACGAAGGTCGCCCAGCGCGTGCCGAAGGGCTGTTCGGCGGCCTCGGCACGCAAGGGACCCCGGCACCGGGCGGCGGCCGCGCCCTTGACCTCCGCGTCGGAGGCGTACCGGCCGTCGAGGGCCGGCCGGGCCACGACCTGGGCGTCGTGCGGCGTGTCGCAGGCGCGGCGTACGACGGTGCCGGGCGCGGCGCGGTCGATGTCGAAGCAGTCACCGACCCGCAGGACGTCGTACGGCATGGGACGGGACCGGTCCTTCGGCCCGGCCGGACGAGCCGGTCCGCCGGTGGCGGCGGTGGTCCGCCGGGCGCCGTGGGCCTCCGCCGGGGCGGTGGAGGCGGGAACCACGGAAGCCGGGACGGACCCGCTCGCGGACGAGCCGGGCGCGCCGCCGGGGCCCGTCCCGGTGTGCCGCGGGCGGGGCGGACCGCTCTCGCTCGGTGCCCCGGACGGCCGGGCAGACGGGCCCGTGTCTCCTGGACGGGGCGTGCCGGGCCGGTCGAGCGCGGTTCGTCCGCCGTCCGCACCATGCGCGCCGGGCGTGTCGCGCTTTCCGGCCGTACCGGATGTGCCGTACGCGTCGGGTGTCGCGGACGGGGTGGGCGGCCCGGCGCGCCTGACGCCGTCGGCGTCGCCGCCGCACGCGGTGAGGGTCATGGAAAGCGCGAGCACGGCGGCGAGCGCGGTGGTGAGCGGCAGGGCGACGGCGCCCGGCCGTCTCGGGGGCCGGGTATCGCGGGACGGGGATTCCGTCGGCGGGTGGAGCATGGAACCCAGGTTCGCCCGGCTGGTGCCCGTATGGCGAGCGATCATGGCCTCCTGAGGCACGCCTGTACGCAACCGTGACCTTGTCGCGGCCCGTACGAGACCCTGGACCGGCTCCGCGCCCTCGGGGCCCGGCACGACCGGCTACCCCGCCGTGACCTGGCGCTCCGCCGCGTCGACGGTCTGCGCGAGCAGGACGGCGATGGTCATCGGTCCGACGCCGCCGGGCACGGGGGTGATGAGGGAGGCGCGCTCGGCGGCGCTGTCGAAGTCGACGTCGCCGACGTTGCCGGGGTTGTAGCCCGCGTCGACGACGACGGCGCCCGGCTTGATGTCCTCGCCCTTGATGAACTTCGGCTTGCCCACGGCGGCGACCAGGATGTCCGCCTCGCGGACGGCGGCGGACAGGTCGGTGGTGCGGGAGTGGCAGTAGGTGACGGTGGCGTCACGGCCGAGGAGCAGCAGACCGGCCGGCTTGCCGAGGATGGCGCTGCGGCCGACGACCACGGCCCGCTTGCCACTGAGCTCCACGTCGTAGGCGTCGAGCAGGCGCATGATGCCGCCGGGGGTGCAGGAGACGAAGCCGGGCAGGCCGAAGCCCATGGCGGCGAACGACGCCATGGTGACACCGTCCACGTCCTTCTCCGGGGCGATGGCCTCGAAGGCGGCGCGCTCGTCGATGTGCGGGCCGACCGGGTGCTGCAGCAGGATGCCGTGGACGCCGGGGTCCGCGGAGAGCGCGGTGATCGTCGCGACGAGTTCCTCGGTGGTGGTCTCGGCGGGCAGTTCGACGTGCTTCGAGCGGATGCCCGCCTTCGCGCAGCGGTTCTGCTTCATCTTCACGTACGTCACGGAGGCCGGGTCGGCGCCGACGAGGACGGTGGCGAGGCAGGGCGTGACACCCGTGCGGCGGACGAGTTCGGCGGCGCGCGCCGCGGTCTCCTCGACCGTACGGCGGGCGAGCGCGGTGCCGTCCATGAGGCGTGCGGTGCTGACGGACATGGGCCACTCCTGGGCGTCGTCGCGAAACGGTGGTCGGCCCAGGCGCACGGCAGCGGGGCGGTGGCACGTACGGGTGGGTACGCGCGTCCGCCGGGCCGCTCCCCGGTGGTGATCCACCTCAAGCGCCAGTCACGGCCCGGGACCACTGTACGTGACGGGTGCTCGGCCCGTAGGTGACGGGTGCTCGGCCGTGCGTGCGGGGCGTCGGGGGTGACGGGGCCGTGTCCGGCGGGGGTGGGGTGCGGTCCGGTCGGTGCGGGTGGCGTGGAGGTTCCGATAGGGGCACGAAGGACCGATTGTCCGCGCGCTTGTCGACAGGGCGTGCGCGCCGCACGATGGCCTCGACGCGACGGACGACGCGGCCTGGAGGACGAGTTGAGCGATGCGTGGACAGGGGTGCGACGGGCGCACGAGACGTTCACGAGCGCGGGCGGCGGCTCCGGATCCGCTCCCCCGGGCGGTCCGGCTTCGGGAGCCGGGGCCGATGCCCGTGCCGACGCGGCGGCCGGTGACGGTTCCGCTTCGGCGGCGGTGCGCACGGCCGGCCAACCGCCGGACCCGTCCGGCCTGTCCGGCCTGTCTGGTCCAACCGGGCTGTCCGGCCCTTGTGCGGTAAGGCCGCTGGTCGCCGATTCCTGGCGGCGTTCGGCGCGCGCACAGGTGAGCCCGGACGGCACCGCCCGGATCGAGCTCGACGAGGAGGAGCTGGCCGGCCTGCGGGCGGAGCACCCGCTGGCGGCGGCGATGCCGGTGATCCGCGAGCTGATGGGGGCGTATGCGCACGACGGCGAGCATCTGCTCGCGGTGTGCGACGCGACGGGCCGGATGCTGTGGGTGGAGGGCCATCCGGGGACGCTGCGCAAGGCGCGCGGCATGAACTTCGTGGCCGGGGCGCGCTGGTCGGAAGCGGTGGTCGGGACGAACGCGCCGGGGACGGCGCTCGCCGTCGGCCGGCCGGTGCAGGTGTGCGCGGCGGAGCACTTCCGGCGGCCGGTGCAGGCGTGGACGTGCGCGGCGGCTCCGGTGCACGACCCGTACAGCGGGCGGGCGTTGGGCGCGGTGGACATCACCGGCGGGGACGAGCTCGCGCATCCGCACAGCCTGGCGTTCGTGCAGGCGGTGGCGCGTGCCGCCGAGTCGCAGCTCGCCCTCGTCTCCCCCGCCCCGGCGGCGGACCGGCTGCGGCTGACGGCGCTCGGCCGGGACGAGGCACTCCTCGAACTACCGGGCAGGCGGCTGCGGTTGAGCCGTCGGCACAGCGAGATCCTGGTGATGCTGGCCCGGCGGTCCGAGGGGGTGGCCGGCGACGAACTCCTCACTCTGCTGTACGAGGACGAGTCGGTCACCCCGGTCACGCTGCGGGCCGAGCTGTCCCGGCTGCGGGGCCTGCTCGGCCCGGAACTGCTGGCCTCACGGCCGTACCGGCTGACCCGTGTCGTCGACGCGGATTTCGAGACGGTGGAGCGACGGCTGGCCTCGGGGGCCGTCTCGGCGGCGCTCGGCGGCTATCCGGGTCCGCTGCTGCCGTCCTCGTCCGCGCCCGGGGTGGTGCGGCTGCGGGAGCGGCTCACCGGGCGGCTGCGGGCGGCTCTGGTGGACCGGGCCGATCCGGCGCTGCTCGCGGACTGGGCGTACAGCGCGTGGGGCGAGAACGACGTGACGGTGTGGCGGGCACTGGCCTCGGCCGTTCCGGTCGGCGAAGTACCGGCCGTACGGGCCAGGCTGGCCGCGCTCGACGCCGAACTCGGCGCGGGCGGCGCGGGGTTGCAACGGCATCGCAACGTGACCTCGCGCACACTCGGACCAGACCGCCGGCCAGGGACGGCCGGCGCGGTCCGAGGGAGGCCACACTCATGACCCGTTACGCCGCGCCCGGTACCGAGGGTTCGCTGATGTCGTACGCGACCCGGTACGACCACTGGATCGGCGGCGCGTACGTCGCCCCGGCCGGCGGCCGGTACTTCGAGAACCCGAGCCCCGTCGACGGCCGCGCCTTCACCGAGGTGGCGCGCGGCAGCGCCGAGGACGTGGAGCGCGCCCTGGACGCGGCGCACGCCGCCGCCCCGGCCTGGGGCCGCACCGCGCCGGCCGAGCGGTCGCAGGTCCTGCTGCGGGTCGCGGACCGGATGGAGCAGCACCTGGAGGCGCTGGCGGTCGCGGAGAGCTGGGAGAACGGCAAGCCGGTCCGCGAGACGCTGGCCGCCGACATCCCGCTGGCCATCGACCACTTCCGCTACTTCGCGGGGGCGCTGCGGGCCCAGGAGGGCGCGCTGAGCCAGCTCGACGAGGACACCGTCGCGTACCACTTCCACGAGCCGCTGGGCGTCGTCGCGCAGATCATCCCGTGGAACTTCCCGCTGCTGATGGCGGTCTGGAAGCTGGCGCCCGCGCTGGCCGCGGGCAACGCGGTCGTCCTGAAGCCGGCCGAGCAGACGCCGGTGTCCATCCACTACTGGATGAGCCTGGTCGCCGACCTGCTGCCGCCCGGCGTGGTCAACATCGTCAACGGCTTCGGCGAGGAGGCGGGCAAGCCGCTCGCGTCGTCGGCCCGGGTCGCCAAGATCGCGTTCACCGGCGAGACGACGACGGGCCGGCTGATCATGCGGTACGCGGCGGAGAACCTCAAGCCGGTGACCCTGGAGCTCGGCGGCAAGTCGCCCAACATCTTCTTCGACGACGTGTCGGCGGCGGACGACGACTTCTTCGACAAGGCGCTGGAGGGCTTCGCCATGTTCGCCCTCAACCAGGGCGAGGTGTGCACGTGCCCGTCACGCGCCCTGGTCCAGGGCGGCCACTACCGCGACTTCCTGGAGGCGGCGACCGCCCGCACCGAACTCATCGTGCCGGGCCACCCCCTGGACACGGACACCATGATCGGCGCCCAGGCCTCCGCCGACCAGCTGGACAAGATCCTGTCGTACCTGGAGATCGGCCGGCAGGAGGGCGCCAAGGTCCTGACGGGCGGTCAGCGCCTGGAGCACGGCGGCGACCTGGCGGGCGGCTACTACGTGGAGCCGACCATCCTGGAGGGTGACAACCGCATGCGGGTCTTCCAGGAGGAGATCTTCGGCCCGGTCGTCGCCGTGACCTCCTTCACCGACTTCGACGACGCCATGCGCACCGCCAACGACACCCTCTACGGCCTCGGCGCCGGCGTCTGGACCCGCGACACCACGACCGCCTACCGCGCCGGCCGCGCGATCCAGGCGGGCCGCGTCTGGACGAACTGCTACCACGCCTACCCGGCCCACGCGGCGTTCGGCGGCTACAAGCAGTCGGGGGTGGGCCGTGAGACGCACAAGATGATGCTGGAGCACTACCAGCAGACGAAGAATCTGCTGGTGTCCTACTCGCCGAAGAAGCTCGGCTTCTTCTAGGGGCACATAAAGAGGCGCCTGACCTGGGTTTTGCCCGTCAGGCGCCTCTCACTTGCCTCGCACATCAGAGGGTCGCGTTTACACCGAAACTCCAAGTTTGTCCCACCGGTGCTCGGCGGCGGCCGGGAGCCGCAGGACCGTACCCTGCTCGACACGGCCCGCCGGGAGCTGCGCGAGGAGGCCGGCCTGACGGTCGCCGGCCTCACGCCGTACGCGGTCGAGCACGCCACCGGCAACGACGGGACCCGCGTACCGACCCAGCTCTTCACCGGCCGCTGGAACGGCGACCCGGCTCCTGCGGCACCCCGGCTGGGCGAACGCGGCCGGGGCCTGGCATGTGATCGCGGGCCACTGCGAGGCGGAGGCCGCGAGCGCCTGCCTCGTGCGGGAGGCGTACGAGGAAGCCGGGCTGGTGGTCGACCCCGCCGACTTCGAACTCGTCCACACGGTGCACATGCGGGAGCAGCCCGCGGACCCGCCCCGGATCCAGCTCTTCTTCAGAGCCCGCCGGCCGGGGCACCGTACGATGATCACTCGTACGACGCCCGTCGGCCGACGGGCCGTGACCTGGGGATGGGACGATGTGGCCGCGAGTCGACGGAATGCGTGCGCTGGAACTGGGATTCCCCGGTGACCTGCGGGACCGGCTCAACTCCCTGGTGCTGACCGGCGCCAAGACCGCCACGACCTGCCTGCTCGACGAGTACGCCGACGAGTCCGAGGTCCTGGAGCACGTCGGCGAGCGCCAGGCCCTCCTGGACAACGCGGGCCGGCGCATCGCCACTCTGGTGTACACCCGCGTGGAGGTGATGCCCTTCGGCGAGGTCACCTGGGAGCACGCCCGGGCCGAGGGCGAGGGCGACGCCTCCCTGGATGCCTGGCGCGACGTACACCGACGCTTCTGGGAGCAGGCCGGCACCCCGGTCGACGATCGCACCCCCGTCGTCTGCCTGGCCTTCCGGATGGCGGAAGACCGCTGATCCCCGGCATCCAGGATCACCGCAATCGGTCTTGGGGTGGGGGCTGAAGACACGAAGCCGGGGGCCGCGTACAAGCGCAGAGGCGGCCGCCACGGCGCTGCTTCCGCTGCTGCTCACGGCGCTCGCGGCCTGCCAGTCCGGCAGTTCGGAGGAGGCCGGCGGCGCCCACGCGCTCCCGCCCGCCCTCCAGGGCACCTCCACCGGCCCGGCCGTCGACATCGAGGGCGTCTGCACCTGCCACGTGGAGCTGTCCGGCCGCCGCTGAGGCACCACCACCCGCACCACCAACGTCCCGCCGTCCCCTGGTGCGCCGTGCCCGGCTGGGCGGACCGGTCCTCGCGGGCCCTGCTGCCGGCGGCCGTACGTCCGCGAGGCGGAGCACGCCCGAGGGACCGATGAATCGCTCCGAGCGCTTGGACCGGCCTACCGAGGTCGCCACGGCCACCGGCGGTGGCCCGGCCGTCGCGCCGGGGTCGTGCCGCGCAGTCCGGCGAGCAGTCGCCGCGATTCCTCCCGCGCGGCTCCGTGCGCCGCGGGGGCGTCCTCGGCGAGCCGCTCGCGCAGGGAGAGCGCCTCTTCCGCCAAGGCGACGGCGTCGTCCGTACGGCCGAGCACGAGGTACGCGCGGGCGAGCACATCGAGGCTGCGGGCCAGGTGGGGCGCCTGTGCCGCGGCCTCGGTGCCGGTGGGCCGGCGCAGGGCGGCAACGGAGCGTTCCAGCGGGTCGAGCGCGTCGGCCGGACGGCCGGTCAGCACCCTGCAGAGGCCGAGGGTACACAGAAATCTGGCCGCTTCGACCGCGTGGGCCGCCGGTTCGTCGGCGGCCAGGCGTTGCCAAAGGGCGGCCGACTCTTCGGCGACGACCAGCGCCTCCGGCCCTCGGCGCAGCACCGTCAGGACGATGCAGAGGTCGTTGAGGCAGCGGCCCAGTTCCGCTTCATGCGCCGCCGGGACGGCCTGCGCCAGCCGGCGCAACATCGCCACCGCCCGCATCGCGGGCTCCAGCCCTTCGGCCGCACGTCCGGCCCGTACCCGGTTGATGCCGAGATGCCTGAGCGCGGCGGCAAGCGGGCGCTCGTGGACCGCGGGGCATTCCTGCCAGAGCCGGGTCCGGATGGCCACGGCCTCCTCGGTCCGCGTCAGGGCTTCCACCGGCCGGCCGGCCTCTGCCAGCCATTGGCCCCGGTTGTCCAGGGCCTGCGCCAGCATCGGCTCGAACCCGGCCGGGTTGGCTTCGACCAGCCGCCGCAGCACGGCGATCTCCCGCTCGTTCGTGGCCAGGGCCTCGTCCCGCCTGCCGGCTTCCGCCAGGTCGGCGCTGAGGCCGGACAGTGATTCCGCGAGCCCGCGTTCGTGCGCCGCAGGGTTGCCGCGGGCCAGGCGGGATTGAATGTCGACCGCTTCGCCCGAGGCAGCCAGGGCCTCCGCCCGACGGCCGAGCGCGGCAAGGTCGCGGGCGAGGTTGACAAGGGTGTCGGCGAGATCGGGTTCGTGGGTTTCGGGGTGGACGGCGGCGAGTCGGCGCCGGATGGCCAGGGACTCCGCCGTCGCCTCCAGGGCCTCGGCGCGGCGGCCCTCGTCGGCCAGCCACCCGCCGAGGTCGTGCAGGGCGGTGGCAAGGCGGTGGTCGTGCCGCTCTGGATCCGCCCTGGCCACCGGGCGCAGCAGCTCCACTGCTTCGGCCAGAGCTTGTCCGGCCTCGGCGCGGCAGCCGGTCTGGGCCAGCCAGAGGCCGAGATTGACGAGTGCTTCCGCCAGGCCGGTCTTATCGGGAGTGGAGTCGGCCCAGCGCCGCCAGAGGGACACCGCGCGTTCGCTCGCCGCCAGGGCCTCCGGGGTCCTTCCCGTGCGCCAGAGGTAGTTGCCGAGGCCGTTCAGGGATTCCGCCAGGTTGACCTCGAAGGCGGTCCGCACCGTGGCCGCGGCCGCCTCCCAGTCCTCCACCGCCCGTTCCATGGCTGCGACGGCCAGGTCGTACTGTCCGGCGTACGAGTGACGAACGGCGGTCTCGGAGCGGATCAGCGCCCGCAGCACCAGCCGCTGCGACTCGTCTTCCAGCGGCGTCTCGACGATGACCCGCTCGCCGAGACGGGCCGTCAGCGCGGCCATCCCCACGTCCAGGTCGACGTGGCGGTGTGGGGGAAAGTGCCCGGCGATGGCTTGGCCCAGCGGGGTGTCCAGCCGGTCGAGGCGGGCGATGCCGGCCAGTGCGGCGCTTCCGCCGTCGACCGCGAGCCGGGGATCGTCACGCAGCAGCGGCCGCAGGTGTCCTGACCCGACGTGCGGCCAGCGCTCGGCTGCGGCGGCCAGGAAGGTGACCGCCCTCGGGGTCCAGGCCGGGGCGGTGCCGTCGCCGTCACGGCCGAGGAGGGTGCGTACGGCGGCCGCCGCCCAGGGCGAGGACGGATAGTCGGCGCGATGACCGGGGAGGGTGAGAGCGATGAAGTCCTCGGCGAGGCGGTCGGGGTACAACGGCTCCAGAACCGGCATGCCGGCCGCAGGGCCTGCGCCCGCTTCGGCGTACGGGCCCGGTGCGCCGTCCGGCGGGTAGCAGACGGCGTGATCGCGGCAGACCTGTCCGGCAGGGCCGATGCCGAGCGATGCGAGTACGGCGGTACCGGCGGAACGTGGGAGCGGGCCGGTGAGCGCCGCCACGAAGACGACGTGGCGCATCACTTCAGGGGCGGTCCGGAAGGTGCGCTTCACCGGGTCCAGCTCGTGGGTACCGTCGCCGGACAACCGGGCCCAGTGGGCATGCTCGCGGTCCAGCAGGTACGTCGTCAGGCCCGCCGCCGCCCCCTCGGGCGGCGGGAGGCCCGCGGCGTGGGCGTCGACGGCCACCAGCGCGGCCATGTGAACAGCCAGCGTGAGGCCGAAGTCAGGATGGTCCAGACCGCTCGGCACCGGGACGGCCTCCGGGTTGCCGAGCCCGTAGCGGGCCGCGAAGGCGCGCCGCGCCGCGTCGAACATCGGCCGGCGACCTCCGCCTCCCTCGTCCGGCTCCAACGGCTGCAGGTACCGGGTGGAGGTGCCCGCCTGCTGGTTGGTGAGGGAGGCCCGCAGAGCCGGCCACGCGTCCGCGGTACGGGCGAGCAGCAGCACCCTGGCCCGTACTCCGGACTGGTGCAGGAGCGCGTTGCTCAGCAGCCATGCCAGGTGGCTCTGGGGCCAGCGGTCGGCGTAGTCGACGATCAGCAGCATCCCGGCTGCCCCGTCCGCGCGGAGATCCTGGCTGCCGGGCGGCGGCAGCACACTGCCCGGGCCGTGGGTGGCCGTGATCACCTTCCAGCCGGCGTCGACGGCCTCGCCGGCGAAGCGGGCCGCGAGCCGGGACTTGCCCTGCCCGCCCGGGCCGTGCAGCCAGCGGGCGGCGAGCCGGGGGCCGTCGCGGCACCAGCGGCGCAGATCCGCGAGCTCGCTTCGCCGGCCCGTGAACTCGACCACGGCGAAGCGGGCGTTGAGCATCCGGCTCGGCAGCTCGCGGAGGAACTCCGGATCGGTGTTCGGGGCCGGACGCCACTCCTCCAGTACATAGAGCGGCAGCCCGTCGCCGAAGACGTGGACGGATGCGCCCACCACCCCGTACGCGAAGCCGCCGACAGCCGTGACATTCTGCCGGACGGACGACGGCACCGCGGACTGCCCGGTCCCGGTCCCGGTCCCACCGCCCTCATCCATGGTCTGCCTGCACGGCTTCGCCGGGCGGCGGCAGGGCGGGACCCGCGTGGTAGTGGATGTCACCGCCCTGGACGCCGAATGCGGTGCCCTGGCCATGAGCGGTGACCTGCTGCACCCAACGGGGCTCGCCCTGCGGCAGAGCCGGACGTATCTCGTCCAGGAGAGCACGCAGTTCGTCCGCGGCGGCCGGGTTCTCGCGGAGGAAGGCGACCAGCCTGCGGTTCCAGACCGGCACGAGTTCTCGTCGCACGCCGGGACCGTCGGCCTCGCTCAGGACCAGTTCGGCATCGGCGTCCAACTGATGCTCGACGGTCGTCTGCCGGGGTGGCTCACCGCGTCCGAGCAGCCTGGCGGTACCGGTCCGGGCCGCTTCCCAGGCATCGGTGGCCATCGCTGCCACCACGGTGGTGGCACCGGACAAGGCGAGGGCGGCAAGGGTCTGGTCCAGCACCGGAACTCCTCCACGTCGAAGGCACGGACGGCATCATGCGGCCGGAGCGGGCACGTCCGGCACCGCCGGCGACTGCGGCCGGCCGGCACCGCCCCCTCCCACTCCTGCGTCTCCGTCAGGACAACGCTCGGGTGGGCGGAAAGGATCCCCTGGCCGAGAGCGCCCGCGCCATTCTTTGGACGCGGTGGTGGATCACCTGCGTTTTGGCCAACACCTCCATCAGCAGGGGCCTTTGTGCCGCACGGGTCCGTGTATCGCGAACACGAGTCGACCCGCTGCGCCCGGGGTACCCGACACGACTGAAATACGTGCGTTCGAAAGCGCAAGCGGCGTCGTTGGGCTTCGTGACACCGCTCGGACATATCTGGAGGCGCATGGAGATCAGCCGGATCATCCACCGAGTCCGTTCAGCGCTCGCGGGCGGCCCTCCGTGGCGGCCACCAGACTTCCGGAACCGCGCTCCGAGGCTGGGCCGCGGAGCGTCGCGGGCCCCGTACGCGTTGGTGTCCACGCACACCGTGGCCCCGCACGGCACCCGCGAGGGCGACGACAGCACCTTCGTCCTCGGCGAGCGCGACAAGCCGACCGGCCCCGATCCATACATCATCCCCCCAGACGATCGGAGACCGACCGTGGACCTCAGCGAGATCACGAGGAGGGCCATGCGCGTCCATGGCCTCTACGACGAACTCAACCGGGCCAGGCACGGCCGCACCTGGCAGCCGCACGACTTCGTGCTCGGCTTCGTCGGCGATGTCGGCGACCTCGCCAAACTCACCCAGGCCGCCGACGGCGTCCGGCCGGCACCGCCGGGAAACGGCCTCGGGCACGAGTTGGCGGACTGCCTGTGGTCCGTCGTCGTGATCGCCGAGCTCTACGGCATCGACCTCGAAGCCGCCTTCACCACGACCATGCGGCAGTTGGAGGAGTCCATCACCAGCGACCTGGGGAAGGGGACGACGCGGTGAGGCGGGTCGAGTTCGACGAGCAGGCGTACGCCCACAGGTCCCGGACCGGGCCGTGCTTCATCTGCCGCATGCTGGCCGGGGATCCCGAGTTCCGGCACGAGATCGTCTACCTCGACGAACACCATGTCGTGTTCCTGGACCGGTACCCGACCCTGCTCGGCAAACTGCTGGTCGCTCCGGTCCAGCACCGCGAGGACGTGATCGGCGACTTCACCGAGGAGACGTCCACCGCGCTCTGGCAGGTCGTCCACCGCGCCGGGGCGGCGCTCGAGAAGACGGTTCCGACCGAGCGGATCTACGTGCTGAGCCTCGGCTCGAAGAGCGGAAATTCCCATGTCCACATTCACGTGGCCGCGTTGCCGCCCGGCGTGCCGTACGACCGGCAACAGACCGCCGCCCTGCTGTGGGAGAGCGCCGGACTGCTTGAGGTGCCGGCCGAGGAGACCGCAGGGATCGCCGGCCGGTTGAGGGCCGCTCTCGCGCCAGGAGCGGACCGTCTTCACATGGGGCCCTCCGCCGGCGCGGCCGCAGACATGCCCGACCGGCGGGTGCGGGAGTTCGCCGAGACAGCGGTCGGGCGCGTCAGCGTCTGGACGGACGTCTCCGGGGCCCGGACGGGCAGCCGCGTGTGGCATGCCCGCGGCACCGAGGGCGGCGAGTGGTTCGTGAAAGTCCACCGGAGCGACCGCTTCCATGCCCGGGAGGTGACCGCCTACCGAACCTGGGTGCCCACTCTGGGCGCGGCCGTGCCCAGGCTGGTGGCCGCCGACGCGGGGCTGCGGGCGGTGGTACTCACGGCGGTGAGAGGCCGGTCTCTGCACGGAGCCGTCCACCCGCCCGGGCAGCAGCGGCAGATCTTCCGGCACATCGGGCGGCTCGCGGCAAGCATCCACCGCAGTGCCCCGCCCCGTCCGGGCGCCGGAACGCTGTGGCTGGGGAAGCTGGAGCGGCATCTGGACGGCGCCCGCGCCCATCTCGTAGCCCGGGACGAGGAGTTCATCCGCGCCATCACCGGGACCGCCGCCGCCTTGCCCGCCCCGGAGGCGGTTCCCACGCATGGTGACTTCCAGCTGCGCAACCTGCGCTGGGACGAGTCCGCCGACATCCTGTACGTCATCGACTTCGAACGGTCGGAGGAAGGCCCGGCGCTCAGGGACTTCGTCCGGCTCTCCGACGCCTGGCACGGCCGGCCCGACCTCTTTCAGGCCGTGATGGACGGCTATGGCCGCCCCCTCACCCCGGAAGAAGAGAACCAGCTCACGGTCTTGTCCGTCCTCGATGCCGTCTCCGGCATCTCCTACGGCGCCGCCCACGGCGATCCCGAGCCGGTGGAGCGCGGCCTGCGCACCCTGGCCCGGCTCCGTACCGCACAGCGCCCCTGACCGACCGCCCCCTCCGACCACGAGGAGCAGCACGTTGACATACACCGCCCGCGACCAGTGGGAGCAGCACTTCAGCGACGGAAAGGGGTTCCGGCAGCTCGGTGAGCGCGAGCGAGAACTCCTCGCCGAGCACACCCCCGTCCCCGACGGTGGCGGCCGGGCGCTCGACGTCGGATGCGGAACCGGCGAGCCGGCCGCCTACCTCGCCTCGCTCGGGTACACCGTGGACGCCCTGGACTTCGCCGACAGCGCCCTGGCCCGGGCTCGCGAGGAGCACGCCGGCGTCAAGGGCGTGCGGTGGCTGCACCTGGACATCGAGCACGACGACCCGGCCCCGCTCCACGCCGCGGGCTACGGCCTGATCACGCTCCGCCTGGTATACCCGTTCGTGCGGGACAGGGGGCGGGTCGTTCACGGGTTGGGTGAGCGGCTGCGGGACGGCGGCGCTCTCGTCGTGATCACGCCGGTGGCGGAGAACACGCCTGAGGAGCGGCGCGGCATCGCGCTGGACGAGGACGAGATCGCCGTGCTCGCCGCCGGCTGGGAGACGGTGGAGCGGCTGGACGCGGACGGCTTGGCTGTCCTGGTCCTGCGAGGTCCCTGCCACGCCGACACCCGGGCCGTAGAGAAGAGGCCGACCACCGGCCACGCGCTGACCGGCGCCCTCGCGGTCGTCACCGACCGCGCCGGGCGGGTCCTGCTCGGCCGCTCCCGGCGCGGCATGCTCGATCTCCCCGGCGGCAAGACGAGCGGTGCGGAGGACTTCGCCGCAGCGGCAGTCCGCGAACTCGCCGAGGAGACGGGCCTGGTGGCCGATCCGGCGGACGCGCATGTCGTGTCGATGCTGGTGGACGACAGCCACGGCATCCCCCGGCTCACGGCCGTCGTCCGGATCAACGCGTGGACAGGAACTCTGACCAACGCGGAGGCGGACAAGTTCGACCGCTGGGAGTTCTTCGACCTGCACGCCTTGGCCTGCGTCGGCCCCGTCTTCGCCCCGGCCGCATCCGCGCTGGACGTCGTGTGGCCCGGCGTCATCCCGGACCTGCCGCCCGTGGTCTCCTACCCGCTCGCCGCCGAACGGCCGCCCGTGCCGGGCGAGCCGGCCGAGGCCGCCCGGCTGCGCCAGGCGATGGCCAAGACGGTCATCGACGGCGGCTGGGCTTCCTCCGAGCCGGTCCGGCAGGCGCTGCGGACCGTACCGCGTCACCGCTTCGCCCCGGAGACGAACCTCGCGACCGCGTACGACGGCGGTGACCGGGCCGTCGTCACCCGCCGCGACGAGACCGGAACGGCGATCAGCTCGGTGTCCGCGGCCTGGCTCCAAGCTCGCATGATCGAGAACCTGGCTCTGGCGCCCGGCGCGATCGTGTTCGAGGCGGGCTCCGGCGGCTACAACGCCGAGTTGATCGCCCACGTCACCGGCCCCAGGGGGCGGGTAGTGACCGCCGACATCGACCCGTGGGTCGTGCGCCGCACCCGTGCCTTCACCACCGAGGCCGGCAGCGGACGCGTCGCCGTCGTCGAAGCCGACGGTGCCCTCGGCGCGCCTGCCCACCTCGTGCCCCGCGGCGGCTTCGACGGCAGCGTGATCACCTACAACTGCTGGGACATCGCCCCGGCCTGGCGCGAGCAGCTGGCCGAAGGAGGGCGCCTGGTCCTGCCGCTGGAGATCGGGGGCTACACCCGCGCGATCGCTTTCGAGCGGCGCGGCGAGGTACTGCACGCGTGTGGGTGGACCTACTGCGGCTTCGTCCGTGACCAGGGACAGCAAGCCCGCACCATCCCGGTCGTCTCCCTGCTCGACGGCGGGCTGACGCTCCGCTTCGAGCATGGCACCGCCGCCGACACGACGGGCTTGGAGCAGGCGTTGCACGGGCAGCGGCACGAGGTCGCCACCGGTGTGACGATGGGGGCGGCCACCTCCTATTTCGGCTCCTTGCAGCTGTACGCGGCCACCACCCTGCCTTCCTTCTGCCGGCTGGCCGCTCACCAGGCCCCGACCGAGGGAGTGACCGCCATCGGGAAGGACCGTGACGCGCCTGCGGTCGTCGGCGATGCCTCGCTCGCCTACCTGACCCACGTACAGACCAAGGACGGCGAACGCCCCGAGGACAAGGCGTGGGAGTGGGTCGTCCACGCCTTCGGCGAGCAGGGACCCGAGCTCGCCGAGCAGCTGACGGCCACGGCCCGGGCCTGGGACCGTCACGTGCGCGCCGACGACAACGACAAGCACGCCGATCCCGTCCTGACGGCCCATCCGGCCGGCACGCCCGGCCACCTGCTGCCTGTCGGCGACGTGGTGGACAAGACGTCCTGTCGGCTGGTGTTCCGGTGGCCGGGCCGGGCCGGGCACCTCCCGGCCCCCGCGCGGCCCACGGGCGCGCTCGCCGCAACCACGGGAGAGGCATGATCGTCTGGCTGAACGGGCCGTTCGGCGGCGGCAAGACCACCCTCGCCGCCGGGCTGCGCCGCGCCCTGCCCGGCGCGACGGTCGCCGACCCGGAGGCCGTCGGTGACCTGCTGCACAGCACGCTCGCCGGACACACCCTCCGGCCCAAGGACTACCAGGACCTGCCGCTACGGCGGCACCTGACCAGCGCTTTCGTCGCCGGCCTGGCCCAGCACACAGGCGGCCCCGTCATCGTGCCGATGACGGTCCCCGACCCCGCCTACGCCGAGGAGATCTTCACCCCGCCGCGCCAGGCCGACGGCGGCTTTCACCACCTCGTGGTGCACACCGCTCCAGTGGTACTCCGGGAGCGGATCGTGGCCGGCCGGGAGTTCCCCGGCGACGAGGCACGCAGCGAAGCCGTACGCGCCTACCGCCGCCGGCGGGCAACCGACTACAGGCAGGCCGCCACCGGCTGGATGCACGCCGACGGCCACGTCATCGACGCCAGCGCCCTCACACCCGAGCAGACCCTCGACGCGGCCCTCACCCACCTGCGACTCCCGGCCCCCGCCCGGCCCCCGGGCCAGCCAGGTGGGCGGTGGGCGGTGGGCGGTGGGCGGTGGGCGGTGGGCGGTGGGCGGTGGGCGGTGGGACGGTCAACGACCTGGGTGCGGAATTCAATGAAAAGGCCCCCGCGCTCGCGGTGGGGGGAGCGAACACGATGCGCAGGAAGGGATCGGCTCCCCGTTCGGTCTGGCCCACCAGGACGTGCCGGACCATACGGTGGCCAAGGTCGGCGAGCGGCGCGCCGAGCCGTGCGGCGCGTCCTCCTCGCAGGATTCGGACTCCCCGATCGCACCATGGCCGGACATGTCCGGAACAGCCGAGGCAGGCCAATCCGAATCCAAACCGTAACGGGAGTCGATCACCTCCACCGGTAAGATCGAATTCGTTTTGATCTTCGTCCGGAACAGGCGCCAGAAAGAAAACCATGAAACTGCGCAGGGCTCTCCCGATCGCCACCCTCTTGCCCCTCCTGCTCACGCTCTCCGCGTGCGGTGGAGAATCCAAGAATTCCGGAGAAGGGGACCAAAAAACGAGGGCGAGCACGCAGAGCACGGCTGCCGGCGCCGAGGGAAAGGCCGAAGCGGAGGCGAAGCGGATCGGCGCGGTGGGTCCAAAGGCGCTGGAGAAGGCCGCGCTGACCGGGCAGCGGAACGGGTTCATGGCCAAGAAGGTCGCCAAAGCGCAGGTCGAGGCCGGTCGCGACATGAAGGCGGACAAGGCGGAGTGCCAGCCGCTCGCGAGCCTCGCCGGCGGTTACACCCACCTCCCCGCAGTGAGTGTCGAGCACCGGTCGCTCGACGCCGTCGACGCGAAGAACGCGACCGTCGGCTCGATGTGGCTCGCCTCCCACTCCGAGAAGGACGCCCGACGCGTCATGGCCGATCTGCGGAACTCGCTGAAGGAGTGCCCCAAGGGTTTCAAGACACTCGGCCTGACCTACACGGACATCCAGTCGGTGGCGGCGCCGAAGCTGGGCGAGGAGGCGGTCGGTTACCGCATCACCAGCGTGGTCGGCGATCAGAAGGTCCCTATGACGTACACCGTCGTACGCGACGGCGGAGTGATCGCGGCCTTCTACGGCGTCAACATGCTGACCCCGAAGAACAGCGCGATCCCGGAAGCGGTCGTCAAGGCGCAGCTGGACCAGCTGGGCTGACCCTTCCCCTCCTCGTTCCCCACGAGAAACGCCCGGCCGGGATGTTCCCGGCCGGGCGTTCGCTGTTCCGGTACGCCGGCCGGACGGCGCGGACATCGGAAGGTTCCGTGCCCGCGCCACCGAGCGGTCAGCTCACCTGCCCCGACTCCGCCGGGAACTCCGGAGGCCAGGACTCCCGCGGATCGTACAACGACCGCCGGTCGCCCATCAGTGCGTACTCCGCCTCCCGCCAGCTCGGATTGCCGGAGACGACGAAGCTGCCGCCATCCCGCTCCAGCATCCAGGTGTAGACGGCGTCCCGTGCCGGAATGCCGTGCCGTTCACTGAGCACGCCGAACTCGGCGGCGGTCGCCCGCCGAATGTGGAGCCCGTCGCGGTAGTAGGGCTTGAGGAACATCAGCTCCACATGCCCCATATAGACCTCGATCCTCGTCGTGGCCCGGTCCACCAGGGTGGCCTCACTGACCAGAAACAGCTGTCGATGCGAGGGGAGGAATCCGCTGACTCTGAAGAGTCGCCCCTCCCGAACAAAATCTGCCATTTCTGCTAGGGCTACCAAGCGTCAGGAACGGGCGTTCCATCGAGTTTCAGGAAACGCTTCGGATCGACCTTTGCGAGCTTGCCGTCGATCGTCATCCACCACTCAATGGAATTCCAGTTTCGGTCTCCTGTCCGGACGGCCGTACGGAGCTTGGCCATTTCCCACGCGGTTCCGTTACCGCCGGCCTGGATGATTGTCCATTTGTCGCCCAGGAGTTTTTCCCCGCGCTCCAGAAGCAGGGCCAGCGCCTCGTCAGCAGTCTTGGCACCTTCGACACCATCCAGGATTACGGAGATATTCACCTTGGGGTTGGCTATTGCGTTCTCCACCCCCACCGTCCACAGTGCGCGCACCCCGTACCCCAGCTCTTCCGGCAATTCAGGGCCATACGCCGGGCCGTTGAAGGTCTTCGCCGGGCCGTGGGAGCTCGTCACCACTCCGTCCTCGATTGCCTTGACCAGACCATCCGAGTGAGGGTTGACCCCCAGAACGATGTGATCGCCGTTCTTGACGAGGTTGCTCACCATCGCCTTGAAGCAATCCAACATGTCGGAACGCGACGAGGCCATGGACAGCGTCGCGACCTTCAAGGTCGCGGCACCCGCCGTCTCGCACAGCGCGGGGATCTTCCGGAGGAGGCGGCTGAGGAAGCCCTGGATGGCGGTCTCGGCGAGGCCGGCGGTACGGAGTATCCGCCAGGCGTCGGCGAACGCGACGCCCGTCTTGAACGAGGCGTCCAGCGCGAATATCGCGGTCTTCGCCGCCTTGAAGATCGGGCCCGCGACGAACCAGCTCGCCGCCCAGGCGCAGTCGCCCCAGCTGCCCTTCTCACCGCCGGGAGCGAGCCGCTCGGCGCAGCCGATGAAGTCGCCGAGGAGGATTTCGACCGGGTCGATGCTCGAGTTGAACTCGACCATCGAAAGGACCTTCGTGAAGGTCTTGTCATCGACCCTCGACACGTCGGGGCCGAGGTAGACCGTGTTCTCCTTCGAGCACGTCCCCAGCCGTGACGGCTGCACACACGAGAAAAGGTCGACGTATGCCAGGTAGGTGACGGTGGCCGTGACCGTGCAATTGCCGACGTGGAAGATCGGATTGCAGTTGTCCTTCTTGACCTTCGGCTCACCGATGTACTCGATGTGGTCGAGGACCGCCCACACTCCCTCGATGCCCGTGGCGATGCCCGCCTCGATCTGTTGGTCGCGGCCGTCCGTCTCGGTGCGGTCGGCCGCGGCCTGGGCCTCCTGGGCGGCGCCACGCGCCCCCTCGGCGGCCTTCTCCGCGGCGGTCGCGTCGGTTTCCGCCTGGTCGGCGGTGGCACTGGCGGCGGACGCGTCGGCCTCCGCCTTGGTGGCGACCTGCTGGGCGTGAGCGGCGTCACGCTCCGCCTCCGTCGCCGCGCTGTTGGCGGTGGCGGCGTCCTGACGCGCCTGGTTCGCGGCCGAGTTCGCCAGGAGAGCGGCGTAGAAGGCGTTGCCCGCGTATTCCTGGGTGCGCGCGGCCGATTCCTGCGCGGTCTTGGCGTCGACCGCGGCCTGCGCGGCGGACACCTGGCTCTCCTGATACGCCTTCGCGGCCCGGGCCGAGTCCGCGGCCGCGGCTGCGGCCGCCTCCGCCGCCAGCTTCATGTCGGCTTCCGCTCGCGCGGCGAGGGCCTTCGCCTCGGCCGAGAACCCCTCGGCCATGCCCGCCGTCGCCGCCGCGGCAGCGGCCTGCTGCTCCGCCATGGTCAACGACGACTGCCCCGACAGCACCGCGAAGGCGGCCGCGCTGTCGGTCTGCTGGTACGGCGTACCGAGCGCGGTTGCCTCCTGCGCGGGTCGCACGGCCTGGGCCGCCGAGTCGCGGGCGGCGAGCGAGGAGGCGACGGCCGCGTACGCCCTGCCTGCCGTGGTGGCGGCAGCCGACGCCGTCTGCGCGGCCTGGTTGCGGGCCTCGTCCGCCTCGGTCTTGGCGGTCGTGGCCGCCGTGTTCGCCTTGGCGGACTCCTCCTTGGCACCCTCGGCGGCGGCTGCTGCCGCCGCCGAGGCGGTGATGGCCTCGGCCGCCTTCGCGTGCGCGGTGGCGGCCGCGCTTGCCGCGACCGTGTAGGACGCCCAGGTGGCGTCCGACGCGGCCTGGGCCCGGGCCGCGGCACCCTGTGCCTTCGTGGCGGCCTCACGGGAGTTGACGGCGGCGGCGGTGGCCGCGTTCGCCGACGTACGGGAGCTGGACGCGGCCGCGCCCGCGCTGTTCGCGGCGGTGCGGGCATCGGTGGCGGCGGTGCGGGCCGCCGTGGCCGCGTCCGTCCCCTCCACAGAAGCCGCGTACGCCTCCAGGGCCTGGGCCTTGGACTCCAGCGAGTCCCGCCGCTGCTCTGCCTCCAATGCCTTGTCGCGGGCGGCGACGGCGTCCTTCTCGGCCTGTTCGGCGACCTTCCTCTTGTCGGCGGCGATCGCGCCGGACACCTCGGCGGAGGCACGGGCCTCGCTCGCGATCCGGCCCTGGGTGACGGCATCGGCCTCGTGGCCGGCGGCGTTGTCCCGCTCGCGTTCGGCGGTGGCCCGGTGGGCCGCCGCGTTGGCGCGCTCCAACTCGGCGGTGGCACGCGTGCGCTGCGCGTCGGCGACGGCCTGGCGGGCCCTCTCCTCGGCGGCGGCCGTGTCCTGCCTGGCCTTCTTCGCGGCGGCCGCCTGGTTCGCCGCGGAGGCGGCGTACGCGTCGGCGCTGTCCGCCGCCGCCTTCGCCTGGGCCGCCGCCTCCTGCGCGGCGATCCGGCGGAACTCGGTGCTGACGGCGTGCGCCTCGGTGTTCGCCAGCGCCAGCAGCGTCGCCGAGGTCGAGACGGTGGCGTCGGCCGCGTTCAGGGCCGTCTCCGTCGCCTTGGCGGCGGCGGTGGCGGCGGCGCCCGAGGCACGGGCGACCTGGACGGACTGCTGGGCGTACATCAGACCCCGGCCGCGCGGCGCCTTGGCCGCGTCCGCGATGGTCCACGCGTCCTGCTGGGCCGACACCGCGCGGGCCGACGCGGCGTTCGCCGCCGTCGCCTGCTCCTTCGCCGTGGCGACCAGGGCCTGGATCCGGCCTCGGGCCTTCGCCAGATCCGTGTTCGCCTGGTCGAAGAGGGCCTGGTCGGGCTTGAGGATGTTCTTCGGGTCGCGCTGCAGCAGGTCGTGCCAGTACTTCTGCCAGCGCAGGATCTGGTCGGCGAACCACGCCTGGCCGATGGCCTCCACCATGTTGTCGGTGGCGGCGCGGGTCGAGGCGGCGGCGTCCGCCTCCGCGCGCGTGATCAGCGCGCGTGGCGCGGCCTGGGCGGCGTACTCGGCCTCCCACTCGGCCGAGGCCTGGGAGGCGACGGCACTGAGCTTGGCGCGCGGGTCGACCGGGTCCTGGTAGTCACACGCGGCCCATGCCTGCTTGAGGTTCTCGACCTCGACGCGGAACTCGGGCGTCCCCTCGACGGCCTTCTCCTTGAGGAAGCCGCCGTGCCGCAGATAGCCGGCGAGGTCGCTGCCGGTCGTGCGTCCGGGGTGTGCCGCGTCGGTCAGCGAGTGCTCGCGGAGCATGAGGTCGGCGGCGAAGTCGTACCAGTCGTCCTTGCCGCGGTTCTCCTCGGTGATGGCGCGGGCGCGGGCGATGGACTCGCTCCCGGCGAGGGAGTGTCCGTCCTGGCCCAGGCGGGCGGCGAGCTTGGCCTGTGTCGAGAGCGTGAACTCCATGACGTCGGCGCCGAACGCGGGGGCGTCCAGGGTGATGCCCTTGTCGAACGAGCTGAGCGCGTAGGGCCGGTTGCCGTGTTCGAGGTTCGAGGTACGCGCGCCGACGGCGTCGCGGTAGGCGTACGCGTCCTGCTGGTCCTGGAGCTTGGCCTGGCCGAGGGCGGTGAGGTACATCAGGCCGGGCTCGCCGACGATGTCGTGCAGCTGGGCGTTGGTGCCGGACAGGGCCTCGATGGCCTTGCCCTTCATCCGCGCGCCGCCCGCGTGCAGGGCGACACCCGCCAGGCAGCGGTCCAGGCGCGGGGTCTCCCGCGTCTTGCGGATCACCTGGGTCAGCTCGTTGAGCCGGTGCAGGGCGTTGTCGGCGGCGGTGAAGATCTGCCGCATGCCGGTGGCGACCCGCTCGATGGCCTGGGCGAGCGCGGGCACGCGGCCGACGATCGCGGCCGAGGCCGGGATGTCGACGAGCCGCCAGAGGCACTGCTCCACGTCCGAACCGGCCAGGCACTGCTTGACCTTGGCGGCGTCGAGCTGTTCGAAGAGGATCGCGCCGCCGTTGTCGGTGGCCCACTGGACGATGTCGACCGAGACCGCCGCGAGGCCGTTGCGGTAGTCGTTCACACAGGTCTGGCCGCAGGCGTCGCGGAGGATCTTCTCCTCCCGCTCGTTGAGCACGGGCCAGTTGCCGGCGCCACCCTGGATCGGGGTGACCCCCTGGGCGAGTGCCTCCTTGTGGGCGGCCTCGTTTTTCTCGCGCTGTTCCTGCTCGGCCTTCTTCGCCGCCTCTTCGGCGGCGGTGCTGTGACCGGTGGCGTCGGCTGCCTTGGACTCGGCGTCCTTGGCGGCCTGTTCGGAGCCGGTCGCCTGGTCGGAGGCGTCCTTGGCGGCTTCGCCGGCCCGGTCGGCCTGCTCCTGGGCCTGGGCGGCGTGCCGTTCGGCCTCGGTGGCCTCCCGGCCGGCCTCGGTGGCCGCGGTGTTCGCCTCGTCGGCGGTGGTACGGGCCCCGGCCGCGTCGTTCCCGGCCTGGACGGCGTGGTCCGATGCGGCCTCGGCAGCCGTCTTCGCGCCGGCCTGGGCGCCGGCCGCCTTCGCGGCGGCGCTGTGGGCGCGGGTGACCGCGTCCGCGGCGCGGACGGAGTCGGCGGCGGCGCGGGCGGCGGCCTCGGCCGCGAGCTTCGCGTCGCCGTGCGCCCGGGTGGCGGCGGCCTCGGCGTCGGCGGCGGCCCGCGCGGCCTGGGCGGCCTTGGCCGCGGCGGCGGCGGCCTGCTGTTCGGCGATCGTCTTCGACGACTGGCCCACCAGCACCGCGAACGCGGCCGCGGAGTCCTTCTCCCGGTACGGCGTACCGGTCGTGACCGCCTCGGTGGAGGCCTCGGCCGTCTCCATGGCGCTGTCGCGGGCGGCGAGCGCGGCCTGGCCGGTGGCGTAGGCGCGGCCCACGGCGGTTCCGGCCGAGGCCACCGCCTCCCGCGCGCTGGTCGCGGCGGTCACGGAGTCCTGCTCGGCCTGCTTCGCCAGCTCCGTGGCGTTCGCGGCGGCCTTCGACGCGAGACCGGCGCGGGTGGCCGCGTCCTGGGCGGCGTCGAGCGCGGTGGCGGCGGCGGCGTGTGCGGAGGACGCGGCCTGGGTCGAGGTGTAGTACGCCGACCAGGCGCTGCTCGCGTTCGCCTTGGCGCGCTCGGCGGCGCCCTCGGCGGTGGTCGCGGCGGACCGTGCGGCGACGGCGGCGGCGGTGGCCTGGTCGGCCGCCGTCTGCGCGGTGCCGGCCGCGGTGGCGGCCTCGGTCGCGGCGGTGCGGGCGGCGGTGGCAGCGGTACGGGTCTCGGCGGCGGCGGCCGTGCCCTCGGCTGCCGCTGCGGCCGCCTCCAGCGCGGTGGCGCGGGCGGCGGTCGCCTGCTTCGCCTCCAGTGCGGCGGCGGCCTTCTCCCGTGCGGTCTGCGCGGCGCTCGCGGTCGCGTCGGCGGTCTTCCGCTTCGCTGCGGCGGTCTCGCTCGCGGTGCCGGCGGTCGCCTCGGCGTTCTGCGCCGCCGTCTTCTGGGCCGAGGCACGCTGCTCGGCCTCGACGGCCTTGGTCCGCTCGGCGGCGGCCTTCGCCCGCTGGGCGACGGCGGTCGCCTTCTCGGCCTGGGTCTTGGCCCGCTCGCTCGCCGCGTTCTCAGCGGCCGTCTTGGCCTCGTCCCGCTTCTGCTCGGCCGTGGTGCGCGCCGTCGCGGCGGTGTCGGCCGCCTGCGCGGCGGCGGTGGCGTTCTCCTCGGCACTGTCGGCGGAGGCCTTCGCCTGGGCGGCGGCCTCCTCGGCGGCGACCCGCCGGAACTCCGCGTTGACCGCCTGCGATTCGGCTTCCGCCCGCGCGAGCAGGGCGCCGGAGTTGGCGACCGACGCGTTCGCCGCCTGCCGCACCGTCTCCGTCGCCTTCGCCGCCGCCGTCGCCGCGGCCGAGGAGGCCCGGGCGACCTGCACCGACTGCTGGGCGTACATCAGGCCCCGGCCACGCGGCACATGGGTGGTGTCCGCGATGGCCCAGGCTTCCTGCTGTGCCGCCGTGGCCTTTCCTGCCGCGGTCTTGGCCAGGGCAGCCTGCTCTGTCGCCGAGGCGACGAGGGCGTCGATCCGCGCCCGGTAACGGGTGACGTCGGCGTCGGCCTGGGCGTACATGGCCTGGTCCGGCGGGGTCACGCCGCCGATCGGCTTGTTGTCCTGCCAGTACTTCCGCCAGGTCTGGATCTGGTCGACGGCCCAGGCATCGGCCAGGGCTTCGATCAGGTTGTCGGCGGCTTCACGGGTGGCGTCGGCCGCGGCGGCGTCCGCCTTGATGATCGCGGAGCGCTGCGGCTCCTGCCCGGCGTACTCCAGCTCCCACTCGGCCATCGCCGTCATGAGCAGCTCGTTCAGCACGCGCCGCATGTCGACCGGGTTCTGGTAGTTACACGCGGCCCAGGCCTGCTTGAGGTCCTCGATCTCGACCCGGTACTCGGCCGAGTCCTTGGCGGGCGCCTCCTTGAGGAAGCCACCGTGCTTCAGATAGGACGCGATGTCGCTGGAGGTCGTGCCGGACACCCTGTCCGTGGCGGGGGTGTCGCCACCGAGCATGAGGTCCGAGGCCCAGTCGTTCCAGCTGTCCTGGCCTTTGGTCTGCGCCGCGATCTCCCTGGCTCGGGCGACCGCCTCCGCGCCGGCGTTGGTGTGCCCGTCCCATCCCAGGCCGTGCTCCCCCTTCCACCGATGTGTGAAGGGGACGAGGTCCGCGCCGAACGCGGGGATCTGCCACTTCATGTCCGGGCTGGTGTACGCCGACCGGACGTAGGGCTCGTTCGCCTTCTCCAGCGCACTCCTGCGCGCGGAGACACTGTTCGAGTACGTCAGTCCAGCGGCCTGGTCGTCACGCTTGGCGGTGCCCAGCGGATCGAGGTCCATGAAGTCGGTGTTGCCGACGACCGTGCGCAGCGTTTCCTCGGTGCCCGCGAGGCCCTCGATGGCCTTGGCCTTCACCAGGGGGCCGCCGGCGTGCATCGCAGCGCCGGCGATGCAGCGGTCGAGCCGCCGCTTCTCGCCGATGCTGTTGCGGATGAAGCCGGTGTCCTCGGGCGGCGTGGTGTCCGCGGCGGCGGGCGCCGCGTGGACCAGGCCCATCAGTACGGCCGAGGCCGTGAGGAGCGCGGTGGCGCTCGTGGCCCGGGTCAGTGCGACCCGGAAGCGACGTCTGCGTCTGCGGACGTCGTGGAGCCATGACATGTGCGTCTGCCCATCTGATCGACAGATCGGCAGCGTCGAGTCATGGGCATGACACTTGAGCTTGCGGGACACAGCGGTGCCTGCGCGCTCGCCCTTCCCCCCACGAGACGCGGCTGCCGCTTACAGCGCGACAATTTCACACCTCCACCACATTGGTGAAGGTTGAACAATCGGAACCAAGGTCTCCATATGGCTCATTTAGGGGCATTCGCGCGCTTGCCTTGATCATCTCTTTACTTACCCGCAAGGCTGGTAGCTCTTGGGCAGGTTGGTACGGAGTCGGGGCTGCGGCGGTGACAGGCAAGGCAGGCACCGCCCGGCCACCGTCTCTCCCACGGCAAGGGCGCCCGGGCTCGGGTCCGCGCGAGCGGATGGTTCCACTGATCAAGGGCACCGCTCGGACACTGCGGTGGTTCATCGAGGACGTCTGGCGCCAGTTCGGCGACGACCACGCCCGCCCCGGCACCGACTGTTCCCCTCCGAACGCATATGCTCCGACGGATCTCCGGGCCGCATAGGCGCTGATGCCCGCACCGGCATGGTGGTGCCGTTGCTGATCACCGCAGGGATCAGGCCCGTTCACTCGGTGGTGAGAGGGGTACCGCGCACGCGTGGGCTCGGTTCTTCGGCACCCGTGGCGCCGGCGAGCCGGCCACGTTGCAGGTGGCGAATGTGCAGGACGCGACGCGGGCGGCGTTCGAGTAGGCGTGGCTGATCCTGATCCCAACGCGTCTGGACGTTTCATGGCCGCCTGGTCTCCAGACACTGGCCTTCGGTCCGGCACACCTGGCCGCTGGTAATAATCCTGGGAACCTCCCGCGGTTCAAGCGGCTGATCACCGCGCATGAGCTGCATCTGTTCTTCGTGCCGAGCCGTGACGAGGTCGAGTGGGCGGCGGCCCGCGCCGACTGTGACGAGCACCTCCTGGCCCAGTTGCTCACGCTGAAGTCGTACCAGCGGATGGGGTGCTTCCCGAAGTTGGAGGAGATCCCGGAGACCGTGGTCGACTTCGTGCGCCGCGCGGTCAACCTGCCGGAGGGCACGGTGGCGAGGGCCGCGAACCGTACGGCGGAGCGGCAGCGGACCGCTGTGCGCCGGCGGACGGGCCTGTCGTATGACAAGCGAAGGCCCGGAGGATCGCCGAGGCGGTGATGCGGAGCGAGGCCGCGTCGAAGAACCGTCCGGCGGATCTGATCAACGTCGCGTTGGAGAAGGTCGTGGAGGCCGGGCTGGAGCTGCCGGGCTTCACCACGCTGGACGCGCTCGCGGCGAAGGTCCGTACCGAGGTGAACGCCTCGATCTGCACGGGCGTCTACGACCGGCTCGGCGAGGCCGACCGGGAGCGGCTGCTGGCTCTGCTGTCGGAGAAGGACGCTTCGGGCACCACGAGGTTCAACCGGCTGAAGCAGTCGGCCAAGGCACCGACCTGGTCGCACTTCCGCACCCAGACCGAGCACCTGGGGTGGGTGGACGAGCTGGGCGAAACCGGGGTGTGGCCGGCCGGTGTCGCCTCGGGGAAGATCGCGGACTTCGCCGGGGAGGCAGACGCCGCAGACGCGCCGGGGCTGCGGGACTACGGCCTGGTGAAGCGGCTCGCGCTGCTGGTGTGCCTGGTACACAAGGCGCGAATGCGAGCCCGGGACGACCTGACGACGATGTTCTGCAAGCGGATCGCGTTGCAGGTCAAGCGGGCCAAGGCGGAGCTGGAGGAGATCCGGGAGCAGCAGGCCCCGTGGAGTCGCCGATCGGGAACTACGCACGGTGCTTCAGCACATCGACACTGACAGCCCTGCCCAGACCGCGCGGGAGAAGGCGGCGGCGTTGACCGCCGAGGTCCTGGCGGCGGTCGGGGACCTCGACCAGGACGCCGCCCCTGACACGGTCGCAGCCCGGCTCGGCGTCGGGCTCGCGCCCGCGCTGCACACGATGGCGAAGGCCCTGCGCGTGCAGGTCGGCGCCTTGAGAGCGCCGGCCGCGGCGGTGGACGGCTTCGGCGGGTTCGAGGGGCGGTACGAACGGATCGAGAAGGTCTCCGCCCATCACGGCAACTTCTGGGAGGTGCTGCTGTACGGGCACCTGCTCGAGGACCGCTCCACGATGTACGACCTGACCAGCCGTCTTCAGCTGCGGGCGACCTCCGAGGACAGCCGCGTCCTGGACGCGCTCGCGCACGCGCGCAGCCACAAGAACCTGCGCGACTTCATCCCCGAGCGGCACGAGGACGGCCGCCCGGTCGACATCTCGTTCGCCATGCTGAACTGGCAGAAAGCCGTGCGGGACAAGAACCGGCCCGGTGCCTTCGTGCGGCAAGCACTTCGAGGCCATGGTGTCCACCGCGCTCGCCGAGGAGCTGCGCACCGGTGACGTCGCGGTGGCCGGTTCGAAGGAGCATGCCGACTGGTCCGAGCAGCTCCTTTCGTGGGAGGACGTCGAGGGCAAGCTCGACGACTACCTGGTGGAGATCGGTCTCGCCGAGCCCGGCCAGGCGGCGCCGTACGACGCCGTGTCGTTCCGTCGGCGAGGGCTCGCTCCGCAGCGGCGAGGGCGGTTCCGGCGCGCGAGGGCGCGGCCGGGAGGCGCCGCGCGCCCCAGAGCCCGCGACAGGCTCCGCCGTTCCCCACGCGCCCCTTCCTCGGCCATGGCACGCCCCTGCGGCGCGGGTGTTTCATGAGGAGGGCCAGAACCGGACAGCGCGACCCGCGCCTTGTCCGGTCCCGACTCCCCTCAAAGGGTGATCGCATGGCCGCTGACGCGCAGTCCCAGGACCCGACTCCCTCCTCGCCCGCGCCGGCGGTGGAGGCCGGGGCGCCCCCGGACTTTCCTCCCGGTGTGGAGCTGTACCGCACGCCGTACCGCAACTGGACCGCCGAGTTGACCGCCCCGGCGCTGTGGGCCTGCGCGCCGAACAGCCCCGGCCAGGTGGTCGAGGTCGTCAACTGGGCCTGGCAGCACGGCTGGACCGTCCGCGCGCGAGGAGCCTCACACGGCTGGGCGCCGCTGACCATCACGCAGGGCACGCCCCCCGACGCACCGCTCCTCCTCGTCGACACCACCGCGCACCTGACCGACGCGACCGTCGAATCCATCCAGCCCGGCACCGTGCGGGCAGCCACCGGAATCAGCATCGAGGCACTGCTCACCCTCCTGGAGGGCAGTGGCCTCGGCCTCACCGCCTCCCCCGCCACCGGTGACATCACGCTCGGCGGAGCACTGGCCATCGACGCCCACGGGACGGCGATCCCCGCCCTCGGCGAGCAGCGGCCGGCCGGACACACGTACGGGTCCCTGTCCAACCTGATCGTCGAACTGACCGCGGTGGTCTGGGACGCGGACTCCGGCCAGTACGTCCTGCGCACCTTCCAACGGGACGAGAGCGCGTGCGCCGCCCTCCTCACCCACCTCGGCCGCTCCCTACTCACGGAGGTGGTGCTGCGGGTCGGCGCCGACCAGAGACTGCGCTGCGTCAGTCGCACGGACATCCCGGCGACCGAACTGTTCGCGGCGCCGGGGAGTCCGGGGCGGACGCTGGAGAGCTTCCTGGACGCCTCCGGGCGGGCCGAGGCGGTGTGGTTCGCCTTCACCGACCGGCCATGGCTGAAGACCTGGACCGTGTCCCCGAGCCGGCCGCTGCTCTCGCGTCAGGTGACGCAGCCCTACAACTACCCGTTCAGCGACAACATCCCGCAGCCCGTGGCGGACCTGGTCGGCACCATCGTCGCCAACGCCGCCTGGTATCTGGCGCCGGCGCTCGGCGCCGCCGAATTCAGCGCGACGAACCTCGGGCTCGCCGCCACCCTCTCGGCGGACATCTGGGGCAGGTCCAAGAACACCCTCCTGTACCTCAAGTCGACGACGCTGCGCTACGCCACCTGCGGCTTCACGGTGCTGACCACCAGGTCCCAGGTGCAACAGGTCGTCCACGAATTCGCCACGTACTACAGCCAGTCGCTCGACGCGTATGCCTCGCGCGGCCGGTTCCCGGTCAACGGCCAGTTCGACGTCCGGGTGACCGGGCTCGACGTTCCGGCCGACTGCGGTGTGCCGGGTGCCCAGGCCCCGCTGCTGTCCACGCTCCGCCCCGACGCCGCTCACCCCGCGTGGGACACGGCCGTGTGGCTGGACGTGACCACCCTTCCGGGCACGCCGCACGCGGAGGAGTTCATGCGGGAGCTGGAGCAGTTCCTGTTCCAGCGGTACGACGGCACCACTGCCCAGACCAGGGTGGAGTGGTCCAAGGGCTGGGCCTACACCGCCGCCGCGGCCTGGAGCGACCAGACGGTGATCGGCACACAACTGCCCGCGGCCTACGGACCGGCCCAGTGGGCGCAGGCGTCCGCGGCGCTGGACCAGTTCGACCCGCACCGGGTGTACAGCAACGCGTTCCTGGACGTGCTGCTCCCCTGACCGTCGTGAGGCGGTGCCGCGCGGGCCACGGGGGCAGGATGTCGTCCGTTCTCCGAGACGAAGCAGGACGATCCCCGCAGGGTGGGAAGGGTAATCACGCTGGACCGGTACCGGCCCAGCGTGATGCGTTCACTCCCGGTATCGGCCATCATGCCGTCGTCATCGGATCGGGTGTGGTCGGGAAGGGCTACCGCCGCCCGGCCAGGGACCGTGCCGGTCGCCAGGCGCCTCTGGCTTGCCTCACACATCAGGGGGCGCATGTGCCTGTCCCAGTAGTGCTCGGTCAGGTGGGGTCGGCGTACGCACTGATCCGCACGCTGGGGAGGCCGAAGTTCGGATGGCAGCCTTGCAGCGGCGCCCTTAGCCTGCCCGGAGAGGTTGTTTCATCCCCGCAGCCCTCCGGGAAGGGTAAAGCGTCGTGACCACCAGTAAGGACGATCAGGAAGCCGCGGAGGGGCCCCGGGTGGGACCCGTTCCCCAGGGGGAGCCCGAATTCCATCCGTACCATCACCCGGCCGCCGGGTGGGGCGCGGCGAAGAGCGTGAGCCGCTTCATGGCGCGCGAAGGCGCCCTTCCGGTGGACGGCCCGCGGGCGATCATGAAGATGAACCACGAGCGGACTGGTTTCGACTGCCCCGGATGCGCCTGGCCGGACGATACCAAGGGGCTTCATCTCGACATCTGCGAGAACGGCATCAAGCACGTCACATGGGAGATGACCCGCAAGCGGGTCGGCCGCGAATTCTTCGCCGCGCACTCGGTGACCGAACTGGCCTCGTGGACCGACTACGACCTCGAGAACCAAGGCCGGCTGACCGAGCCGATGGTGTACGACCCTGGCACGGATCACTACGTCCCGGTCAACTGGAAGGACGCTTTCGAACTCGTCGGTCGCACGCTGCGCAAGTTGGAGGATCCGAACCAGGCGGCGTTCTACACCTCGGGACGGCTGGGAAACGAGGCCACCTTCCTCTACCAGCTCATGGCACGGGAGCTGGGCACGAACAACCTGCCGGACTGCTCCAACATGTGCCACGAGGCCAGCGGTCGCGCTCTGCAGGCGTCCCTCGGCACCGGCAAGGGCACCGTCGACCTGAAGGACTGGGAGGCGGCCGACGCGCTGTTCATCTTCGGCGTGAACGCCGCGTCCAACGCGCCCAGAATGCTCACCGCGCTGGCCGAGGCCCACAAGCGCGGCGCACAGATCGTGCACGTCAATCCGCTTGTGGAGGCCGCCGCTACGCGGACGATCATCCCCCACGACTTCAAGGACATGGCGACCTTTCGCGCCACGAAGACGTCCACTTTGAACCTCCAGCCCCGGATCGGCGGCGACATGGCGCTCATTCGCGGCATGGCCAAGGCGGTCCTGGAGCAGTCGCCCACCGACCCCAAGGCGCTGGACCGGGAGTTCATCGAGCGCCACACTGTCGGCTTCGAGGAGTACAAGGCGCTGTGTGAGGCGACGCCCTGGGAGGTGATCGAGCGGCAGTCGGGGCTGAGCCGGGCCGACGTGCTGAAGGCGGCGCGGGTGTACGGGGAGGCCGACCGCAGCATCGTCAGCTGGTGTCTGGGGCTCACCCAGCACGAACACGGCGTCGACACCGTCCGCGAGATCGTCAACCTGCTGCTGCTCCGCGGCAACCTGGGGCGGGAGGGCGCGGGCCCCTCCCCCGTACGCGGCCACAGCAACGTCCAGGGCAACCGCACCTGCGGTATCGACCACCGCCCGGCCGAGGCGTTCTTGGACCGTCTCGCCGAGGTCTGCGGCATCGTCCCACCACGCGCGCACGGCCTGGACACGGTCCGCACCATCAAGGCGATGCACCGCGGCGATGTGAAGGTGTTCGTCGGCATGGGCGGCAACTTCGTCCTCGCGGCGCCCGACACCCCGTACACGTGCGCGGCGCTGGAGAAGTGCGAGCTCACCGTCCAGGTAAGCACCAAGCTCAACCGCAGTCACATCGTGCACGGTCGCCGAGCGCTGATCCTGCCGTGCCTCGGCCGGACCGAGAAGGACCACCAGCGCAAGGGGATCCAGAGCACCTCGGTCGAGGACTCGATGAGCATGGTCCACCTGTCGGTCGGCATGAAGCGGCCCGCTTCCCCGCACCTGCTGTCCGAACCGGCGATCGTCGCCGGCATGGCGCGCGCCGCGCTGCCCGACAGCGGGACGCCGTGGGAGTGGTACACCGAGGACTACGACCGGATCCGCGACACCATGGCCAAAGTCCTGGACGGCTTCGAGGACTTCAACCGGCGCGTGCGTCTGCCGCTCGGCTTCCGCATCAAACAGCCGGCCCGGGAACTCGTCTTCCTGACTCCTTCCGGCCGCGCCGAGTTCTCCACCGCCGAGCTGCCCGACGTCATCCCGGCCCCGGGCACCCTGGCGCTCGGCACGATGCGGTCGCACGATCAGTGGAACACGACGATCTACTCCGACAACGACCGCTACCGGGGCATCAAGAATCTCCGCACGCTGGTGTTCATGAACCGGGCCGACATGCGTGAGCGCGGGATCGCCGGCATGAGCGCCGTCGACATCACGAGCACCGCGAAGGACGGCAGCAAACGCCGTCTGAAGGGCTACCTGGCCGTTCCGTACGACATCCCGCGCGGCTGCGCGGCCGGCTACATGCCGGAGATGAACGTGTTGTGCGCGCTGGGCGACTACAGCACCCAGAGCGACCAGCCGATCATGAAACACGTCAAGGTCACCATCAGCCCCTCCGCCTGAGCCCGGCCGGCCGACGGGCGGCTCGTCCGGCGTGTCAGTGACCCCGGACGAGCCGATCGAGCAGTCGGTGGGCGCGCTGTTCCGCGGCGGCCAGCGCGGTCGGGTCGACCTCCGCCGGCCACAGTTCGCCGGCGGCCGCGTCGTCGGCCTCGCGCAGCTCGACAACGGCCGCGGCGAGGCGGGTCTGAACGGTGGGGTACGACGACCGGGCGCGCTCCGTCAGCGCTCGCTCCGCCAGCGCGCAGGCCGCCGTGCACGTGGCCAGCGCCCGTTCCGCACGTACAGCCGCGTGGCCGTGCACCACGAGGAGCGCGCAGAGCAGTGCGACGACGATGCCGAGCACACTGCTCAGCGCCCGGTCCGTCACCAGGGCCCCGGCGGGCGCGGGCGTGGCCAGGTCGCTGAGCAGCAACGCCAGCGGCGTCAGGAAGACGACACCCAGTCCATAGTTCCGGGCGACGACGTATTCGAGCAGGAATTCCAGGAGCACGATCACGAGAACCAGCGCCACGGGGCCGGGTTCCAGCGCCAGCACTCCCAGCGCGAGCCCCAGGCCGGCGGCGGTGCCGAGGGTCCGCTGCACCGCACGCTGTGCGGCGGTGCGCACATTGATCGAGTGCAGCACCGCGGCTGCGGAGATCGCCGCCCAGTAGCCGTGGCCGAGGCCCAGGGCGAGGGCCGCGCCGCCCGCGAGGCCGGTGCCGAGAACCATCCGCAGCGCCGGTACGAGGAGTACCCGCATGCGGCCGTGACCGCGGCGATCGGGGCCCGTCACCAGCTCCGCGGCCCGCCGTTCGGCGGCGGGCGAGGCCGCTCGGCCCAAAGCGGCGTGGTCGCCAGGGGTGGGCGGGCCGGCTCGGGAGTTCGCGATCAGTCTCGTCAGCTCGGGGACGGAATCGAGAGCCCCGGCCCGACGGCTCACCAGCGGCCGGAGCTGCGCCCGCAGAGATCGTGCCAGACCGGCGGGATCGGCTGGCTGACGGTGCGCCGAGTCGATCAGCAACGACCAGGACAGATCGGTCAGGGCGACGCACGCGTCGTCCCGCGCCGGATCCCGCCGCTCCGTCGCCGTCGGCGGCATGCGGCCGATCGTGCGGAATGCCTGCAGTACCGCGGCGGTGGCCCGGTGCCGCGCGAGCCCGTCGTCCTCCCCCGCTCCGATCGCCTCCAGGAGAGCCGCGAGTTCACGCAGCGCGGCGGCGACGGCGACGCGCTGCGGGCGGTCGGGGTGCACAAGGCGGCCCGCCACGGCCAGCAGCCACGCCACGGCCGCGCCCAGAGCGGTCAGCGCGGTGTGCGGGAGGACATCGGACGGCCCGGGCGAGCCGTTGGCCGCCACGGCGAAGGAGAACAGCAGCATCACGGCCCCGAGCCCGCTGAGCCGCGCCGCGTCGCAGGCGAACTTGGCGAGTCCGGCCACCAGCGCCGTAACGGCCATCACCACGGCGGCGCCCGCTCCCCCAGCCTGCGGACGTGCCCAGGCGCCGAGTACCGAACCGGCGGCCACGCAGGCGGTCATGGCCACCGCGACCACCGCGAGCACGCGGGCGCGGCGCGCGTACGGGAGGTTGCGGCCGAAGGTCGTGGCGAAGGAGCCGAGCATCGTGTAGACGGCCTGGTCCGCTCGGCCCGCGAGCGCCATCGGCACGGCGGGCAGGGCCATGGCCAGCGCGGCCCGCAGGGCGAAGGACAGCGCGCCGTCCACGCTGTGCAGGGCGAGCGCGCCCCGAGGGGAGAGCGCGCTTCTCGCACGAGTGACCCGGCCCCGCATGCCTCGCACGGTCACCACAGGGGCCGGAAGGCGGGGCGCACGGGGCGCGTCTCGCCTGCGGCTACGGCTGTCCTCTGGCCCCTCAGCACGCGCCCACCCACTCCTCTTCGCCATCGGCGAAGACCTGGCGCTTCCAGATCGGCACCTGGTGTTTGAGGTCCTCGACCAGGCGGGCGCAGGCCGCGAACGCCTCAGCGCGATGCGGACACGAGACGGCGGCGATCACCGCGATGTCGCCGACGGCCAGCGGACCGGTGCGGTGCACGGCGGCGAGGGCTCGCACGGGGAAGTCGGCCGCCGTCTTCTCCGCCACCCGGCGAAGCTCGTCCCCGGCACGCGGGTGGGCGCTGTACTCGAGGAGGCTCACGGGCCGGCCACCGTCGTGGTCGCGCACGGTGCCCACGAAGACCGCGGTACCGCCGGCGGCGTCGTCGCCGACCGCCGCGTACACCTCGGCCAGACAGAGCGGGGTGTCGCGCACGGCGAGCAGGCGGATCGGGCCGGAAGGTGCGTCCGGGAAGTTCGTCATGGTGCTGGTCCTCGTGGGGTGAGCGGGCAGGGTTCGTCGGTGCGCACGGACTCAGCCGCCCGCGAACGGAGGGAGCGCCTCGACCGTTCCCCTGTCGGACAGGAGGATCGTGCGGTGGTCCCGGTCGCCCACCGGACGGCCGTCGACGACGAACGAGCAGTAGCCCAGCACCTCGGCGAACCGCGGCGCGTCAGCGTGGCGGGACCGGGCGTGCGTCAGCGCCTCCGCGAGCGTCCGCGCGCGATACGGCTCCTCTGCCGTGGCGGCCGCCGTCTTTGCCGCCGCCCAGTAGCGGAGGGTGCCAGTGGGTGTCGTGGCGATGTCCATGGCTGTGTCTCCTGGGGTCATGGTGCGGGTGCGTCCAGCACCTCGACACCGGCTCCGGCGCGGACGCCGCCGGGCGGGACGACCGCGAGTCCTTCGGCGTGCACCAGGCCGCGCAGCATGGCGGGCCCGTCGAACGGGAGTGGTGCGACCGCGTGGCCCACCTGGCGCACCGGCAGCAGGCGGGTGTCGTGCGGGTGCCCGGGGAGCGCCGTGGCGGCGGGCAGGTGACGCGGGGCGCCGTCCGTGTGCCCGCCGAGGCGGCGCAGCAGCGGCAGGGCGAGGGTCGCCGTGCCGGCCACGGCGGCGAGCGGGTTGCCGGGCAGGCCCACCAGTCGGCGGGGCCGGCCGTCGGCTGCCGGCGGCAGCTCGGCCAGCAGCATGGGGTGGCCGGGGCGGACGGCGACAGAGTCGACGAGGAGCCGGGCGCCTGCCTCGTCGAGGGCCTCGTGCAGGAAGTCCACCGGCCCGGCCGCGGTGCTGCCGGTGGTGACGACGACATCGGCGGCGGAGTCGCGCACGGCGGCGCGCAGCAGCCCGTGGTCGTCCGCCATCAGGCGACGGCCGATGACCCGTGAGCCGGTCGCACGCAGCCAGGGCGGCAGGAGCGGGCCGAGCGCGTCGCGCACCCGGCCGCCGCGGGGCGGGCCGGAGTCGAGCAACTCGTCGCCGAGGATCAGTAGTTCCACGACCGGGCGGCGATACACGCTCAGGCTGTCGTGCCCGGCCGCGGCCGCCAGGCCGAGTACGGCCGGCGTCACGGTCGTACCAGCGGGCAGCAGGAGTTCGCCGGCGGCGCACTCCTGGCCGCGCGGTCGGACGTCGCGGCCGTCTTCCACCGACCCGGACAGCAGCCCGTCGGCGATCTCTCCGTGCTCGCCGCGCAGAACGGCCGTGGCCCCGGGTGGCAGCGGTGCGCCGGTGGCGATCGCCACGGCGGTGCCGCCGGGCAGTGGCTCGGGCAGTGCTCCCGCGAGCACCCGCCCTGCCCGCGGTCGCCACGGTCCCGGTCCTGCCACGGCCCAGCCGTCCATGGCCGAGCCGTCGAACGGCGGCAGGTCGCCGAGCGAGGTCAGCGGCTGTGCCAGCGCGTGCCCCAACGCGTCGGCCAGGTCCAGGGTCACGGCAGCGAGCGTCGCCGGTTCGGCGGTGTCACGGGCTACGGCCCGTGCCTGCGTCCACGGCATCGCGTGGGCCGCGGTACGGGCGCCCCGTGAGGGACGCCAGTCGGCCACGCCCGGTTCGGCGACGCCCCCGCTCGCGGCTTCCGCTCGCGCATCCGTCATGCCGCGGTCCCGGCGTCTTCGGTGGCGTGCTCCGTCGTCCAGCGTTCCGCGAGGGCGATCGTCCCGCGGTTGGCCTCGGCGACCGCCGCCTCGCCGCCGCCCGCGCGGGCGGCGGCGTAGCCGACCAGGAACGCGGTCAGCGGGGCCGCGGGGCGGGACACTCCGTGGGCGACGATCCGGGTCATGTCCAGCAGGCCGGTGACGTCGACGTCGAGGTCGACGCCCAGCTCGTCTTGGACCGCGGCGATCCATCGGCGCATCGTGTTCACCTTTCGCTTCGTCGTTCGTGGTTCCGTCAGCCGCCGATGGCGGACATGGGGCGCTTCGGGCGCCGGAATTCCGTGCTGCCGATGGCATGGCCGGGGCCCTTCCCGGCGAGGCAGTTCCGCCAGGCGCCCTCCAGCGCCTCGTCGTCGGCGCCACCGCGCAGCAGCGCCCGCAGGTCGGACTCCTCAGTGGCGAACAGGCAGTTGCGCAGCTGTCCGTCGGCGGTCAGCCGTACCCGGTCGCAGCCTCCGCAGAACGGTCGGGTGACGCTGGCGATGACGCCGACCACCGCGTCCGTGCCGGCGATGCGCCACTCCTCCGCGGGGGCGTTGTCCCGCCGCCGCACGGGAACGAGCTCGTAGTGCTCGCCAAGCCGGTCCAGGATCTCCGCGGCGCTGACCATCCGGTCCCGGTCCCAGGCGCCGTGCGCGTCCAGCGGCATCGATTCGATGAACCGCATCCGATAGCCGTGTTCGACGGCGAACGCTGTCAGACCGACGATCTCGTCGTCGTTGACCCCCCGTACCGGCACTGCGTTGATCTTGACCGGGGACAGCCCCGCGTCCCGCGCGGCGCGCAGCCCGGCAAGGACGTCAGGCAGCCGGTCGCGGCGGGTGATCTCGGCGAACCGGTCGGTGCGCAGGGTGTCCAGGCTGACGTTGACCCGGCTCAACCCCGCCTCGCGCAGCGCGACGGCGGTGCGCGCCAGCCCGATCCCGTTGGTCGTCATGGACAGTACGGGCGAGGCGGGAAGTGCGAAGAGGCGGGCGACGAGAGCCGGCAGACCACGCCGCAGCAGCGGCTCGCCCCCCGTCAACCGGACCGTGGTGATACCGAGCCGCTCGGTGGCGACACGGACGAGACGGACTACCTCGTCGTCGGTGAGAACCTCGGGCCGGGCGAGCCAGTTCAGACCTTCGGCAGGCATGCAGTACGCGCACCGAAGGTTGCACCGATCGGTCAGGGACACCCGGAGATCGGTGTGGATTCTGCCGAAACGGTCCACCAGTGGGACTGGAGCAGCCACGTACACGGCAGGTTCCTCCTGAACGACTCCCGGCGCCTGTCAACGTCTTCCGGCGCTGTCAAAAAGATTCGAGCAGTTCTTCAGGAAAGTCAAAGAGGAAATGCCGATATATTCATCGGCGCCACTTATCAAGCCGTGAAGCCGCAGCCCAGGGACCTCGGAAGGGCGTGATAAGCCATACCTTTCACGTCATCGGAACCCCCTCTTTGACAGAGATCCGAGATTTCCGCGAAGTTACTCCCGCAGTGTCATCAGGGAATCCGGAAGTTCGGAAAGAGGCAGAAAACATGAGCCGCGGCATCGAGGACCCGACCGACGACCTGAAGGTCACCCCGCCCAAGACGTGGGCGACGGGTGTACCCGCCGTGACGCACGCGCTCGAGTACTCCCTGAGCCAGACATCCCCCCGCCGCACCGCGCTGACCCTGCTGAACATCAACCAGGCCAAGGGCATCGACTGCCCCGGCTGTGCCTGGCCGGAACCCTCGCCGGACAAACGGCACAGGAACGAGTACTGCGAGAACGGTGCCAAGCACATCAACGACGAGGCCACCTCGCGGCGCGTCACCCGCGAGTTCTTCCGCGAGCACTCCATCGCCGAGCTGGACACCAAGTCGGACTACTGGCTCAACCAGCAGGGCCGACTCACCGAGCCGATGGTCAAGCGCCCCGATGCGACCCACTACGAGCCGATCGGCTGGGACGAGGCGATCGGCCTGCTGGCCGGCGAGCTGAACGAGCTGGACTCCCCCGACGAGGCCCTGTTCTACGTCTCGGGCCGGCTGAACAACGAAGCCGCTTTCCTCCTCCAGCTGTTCGCCCGCGCGTTCGGCACCAACAACCTGCCGGACTGCTCCAACATGTGCCACGAGTCCAGCGGCTTCGGGCTCGGGGAGACCCTCGGCATCGGCAAGGGAAGCGTCTGTCTGGACGACATCCACGAGTCCGACCTGGTCTTCGTCGTGGGCCAGAACCCGGGCACCAACCACCCGCGGATGCTGTCGGCGCTGGAGGAGACCAAGCGCAACGGCGGTCAGGTCGTGGCGGTCAACACCCTGCCCGAGGCCGGGCTGATGCGCTTCAAGCACCCCCAGAAGGCGCGCGGCGTCCTCGGCCGGGGCACCCCGATCGCCGACCAGTTCCTGCACATCCGAGCCGGCGGCGACCTCGCCCTGTTCCAGGCCCTGAACCGGCTGCTCCTGGAGGCCGAGGACTCGGCGCCCGGCACCGTACTGGACCACGACTTCATCCGCGCCCACAGCACGGGCTTCGAGGAGTTCGCCGAGCACGCCCGGAAGGTCTCATGGGACGACATCCTGGCGGCGACCGGTCTCGACCGCGCCGAGATCCAGGAGCTCTTCGAGCGGGTACTCGCGAGCAAGAGCATCATCGTGTGCTGGGCGATGGGCGTCACCCAGCACAAGCACGGCGTCCCCACCATCCGTGAGATCGTCGACTTCCTGCTGGCGCGCGGCAACATCGGCCGCCCCGGCGCGGGCGTGTGCCCGGTGCGCGGACACAGCAACGTCCAGGGCGACCGCACGATGGGCGTGTGGGAGCAGATGCCGCAGTCCTTCCTCGACGCGCTGGGCCGCGAATTCGGCTTCACCCCGCCCGCGCACCACGGCCTCGACGCGGTGAACAGCATCCGCGCCATGCACGAGGGCCGCGCCAAGGTCTTCCTCGGCGTCGCCGGCAACTTCGTCCGGGCCACCCCCGACAGCGAGGTCACCGAGGAGGCCCTGCGCCGCTGCCGACTCACCGCGCATGTCTCCACCAAGCTCAACCGCTCGCACACCGTCTGCGGCGAGACCGCGCTGATCCTGCCCACCCTGGGCCGCAGCGACCGGGACATCCAGGCCGCCGGTGAGCAGTTCGTCACCGTCGAGGACTCCATGAGCGAGGTGCACGCCTCCCGCGGCAAGCTACCGCCCGCCTCCCCGCACCTGCTGAGCGAGGTGGCGATCGTCAGCCGGCTCGCCCGGGCCGTCCTGGGCGATGAACCCGCCATCCCCTGGGAGGAGTTCGAGGCCGACTACGCCACGATCCGCGACCGGATCTCCCGCGTGGTGCCCGGCTTCGAGGACTTCAACGCCCGGGTCGCCGTGCCCGGCGGCTTCACGCTGCCCAACCCGGTGAACCACGGAGTCTTCCCGACCCCGAGCGGCAAGGCCGTCTTCACCCGCAACGACTTCACGATGCCGGAGATCCCCCAGGGGCATCTGCTGCTGCAGACCCTGCGCTCGCACGACCAGTGGAACACCATCTGGTACGCCCCGAACGACCGCTACCGCGGCATACATGACGCCCGCCGGGTCGTCATGGTCAACCCCGGGGATCTGGCCCAACTCGGCATCGCCGACCGCGAACTGGTGGACCTGGTGAGCGTCTGGCACGACGGGCGGGAGCGCCGCGCGGAGGGCTTCCGGGTGGTGGCGTACCCGGCGAGCCGTGGCTCGGCGGCGGCGTACTACCCGGAGACCAACGTGCTCGTGCCGCTGGACAGCGTCGCCGACATCAGCAACTGCCCCACCTCCAAGGGCATCCTGGTCCGCCTCGAACCGTCCTCCACCGCCTGATGAGCCGGAAGGGCACTCCGCCCCACGCCCTTGCCCTCTTCGTGCGCGGCCGGCCCCGGCAGCGGCGGCGATGTTCACTGCCGGGTGGGGCGCGCACCAGTTCACCCCGCTCGCGGTGGCGTCCCGGGCCGAGGGACACAGACCAGTCGTACCGGTCCCTGCCATGTTCACGAACCGACGGGGGCTGCTGCCTGGCCTGTTGCCGGGGCTCCGGGCGGCCGGCCGGCAGGGCGGCCGACACGTGCCCCGGGCCGTGCTCGCGCCGGCCGCCGGTGGTGTACGCCGGTCGGCCGGCCACGGGCCCGGCGGCGGTGGGACCGCTGTTTCTTCCGGTCGCCGCCTGGTACGGCCGCCGGGACCTTGCCGTGACCGGCCCCACCCGGACGGCGTGGGAGTACGGTCCGCCCGCGCCCCGGGCCGTACCGTCGACGCTCACCCGTACGACCGGCCCTGCCGCACCACCATCGGAGCCGGGCGCCGAGGAAAGGAACGAACCATGGGACGAGTGACCGCGCGGCGGCGTGTCCTGCGCATCAGGGAGGGCCGGCCATCCCACCGCCCCGACACCCTCGCCGCCGAGGAGCCGATGGAGATCCGGGTCGGCGGCCGCCCACTGACCGTGACCATGCGCACCCCAGGCAACGACTTCGACCTCGCGGCCGGGTTCCTGGTGAGCGAGGGCGTCGTACACGCCGCGGCCGACGTGGCCGGCATCCGCTACTGCGCGGGCGCGACGGCCGACGGCGGAAACACGTACAACGTGGTGGACGTCGGTCTCGCACCCGGCGTGAGCCCCCCGGACGCGTCGCTGGAACGAAACTTCTACACCACGTCGTCGTGCGGTCTGTGCGGCAAGGCGAGTCTGGACGCGGTCCGCACCACCGCCGCGTGGTCCGTGGCCGAGGACTCCCTGCACGTCGGCCAGGAGCTGCTGACCTCGCTGCCGGACAAGCTGCGGGCGGCCCAACGGGTGTTCGACAGCACCGGCGGCCTGCACGCGGCGGGGTTGTTCGGCGCGGACGGCGAGCTGCTGTGCCTGCGCGAGGACGTAGGCCGGCACAACGCCGTGGACAAGGTGGTCGGGCACGCCCTGAGGAAGGGGCTGCTGCCGCTGCGTGGCACGGTCCTCATGGTCAGCGGCCGGGCCTCGTTCGAACTGGTGCAGAAGGCGGTGATGGCCGGCATCCCGATGCTGGCCGCGGTCTCCGCGCCCTCGTCGCTCGCCGTGGACCTCGCGGCGGAGACCGGGTTGACGCTGGTCGGCTTCCTGCGAGGCGCATCGATGAACGTCTACACAGGTGAGGAACGGCTCGCACCCCTGGCCGTCCCGTGACCGGCCCGCCTTCGCTGCGTCCGGGACGACACGAGTACCGCGGACTGGCGTTCCGGCCCGCGGTCGGGTAGACCCGTGAGGTGCTGTTTCGCCAACTCGAATACCTGGTCTCCCTCGCGCGGGAGCGTCACTTCGCCCGCGCCGCCCAGTCCTGTCACGTTTCCCAGCCCGCGCTTTCGGAGGCGATCCGCAAGCTCGAGGACGAGCTCGACGTCTCCCTCGTGCGACGCGGCCGCACGTACGAGGGGCTGACGCCCGAGGGCGAGCGCATCGTGATGTGGGCGCAGCGCATCCTGGCCGACCGCGACGCCCTCAGAGGCGAGGTAGCGGCCCTGCGGACCGGACTGAGCGGGAGGCTCCGGATCGGCGCGATTCCGACCGCTTCCGGCGCCGTCGCTTTGCTGACCAGCCCGTTCTGCGCACAGCATCCACTCGTCACCGTCGAAGTGACAGCCGACCTGAGGTCCGAGGACATCGTCCGGCAACTGCGGAACTTCGAGATCGACGCGGGGGTGACCTATCTGCACCACCTGCCAGAAGGTATCCAAGCGGTGCCGCTGTACGAGGAGCGGTACGTGCTGCTCGTCGACCACACCACCGCCGGAAGTCTCGACTTGCGGACCGAGGCAACATGGGCGGAAGCGTCGCAGCTACCGCTGTGTCTGCTGGCCGGCCAGATGCAGGGGCGCCAGGTGCTGGAGGCCGTGTTCGCCGAGGCAGGACTGAACCCCTCACCACGGGTCGAGACCGATTCGGTCGCCGCACTGTTCGCCCACGTCCGGGCAGGCCAGTGGGCAACCATCGTTCCGTACACATGGCTCAACGTCTTCGGAGTACCGAACGGCATGAGGGCGGTGCCGATGGCTCATCCCTCCCCGGTGGCACCGGTCGGACTCGCCACCCTCACACGCGAGCCGGGCTCCGCCATGGCACGGGCGCTCACAGAACTGGCGGACAGTCCGGATATCGCCGCTGCTTTCCGGCACATGTCCACAAGCACGCCCACGGGAAGTACGTAGGGATGTTCGACGTCACCTGCGGTCCGCAGCGTGTTCGCCCACAGGGTTTCAGTGGTGCGATCCTCGGCCGCCCCGGAGGACGACCGCCACGCCGGTGAGCGCGCCACGCAGGACGGTGAGGGCGCCAACCGAGGGTTCGAGGCCGAAGGCGATCGCGGCGCGGATCGACGACGGCAGCGAGGCGGAACACCGCGCCGCCGGGGCCTGCGCCGCCGCGCTCGCGTCACCGGGTGTGCGGTTCAGCGACCGCGCCGCTTCATGTAGAGGTCGAAGCCCCGGTAGATCATCGGCCGCAGCGGCAGGTCCCACTCGCCGACGTACCGTACCGCCCGGCCGCCGGTGCCGACTTTGAACCGCACAAGGCCGACATGAGGGTCGTCGGCGTCGAGGGTCGGGGTGATGCCGCGCAGGTCGTAGACGTCGCAGCCGGCCGCGAGCGCGTCGCGGATCATCGCCCACTGGCAGGCGTTGGAGCCGCGTACCTCGCGCTTGGCGGTGGCGGAGGCGCCATAGGCGTACACCGCGTGGGCCCCGACGCGGACCAGGACGGTGGCCGCGGCCAAGTCGCCTTGGTGGTGGGCGAGGTAGAGCTTGATCCGCTCGGGGTCCTCGGCGCTCAGTGTCGCGAACACGGTCTCGAAGTAGGGCAGCGGCCGGGGTGTGAAGTGGTCGCGCTCGGCGGTGTGTACGTAGAGGTCGTGAAACGCCTTCAGATCCGCCGGGCCCCCGTCGCTGACCGTGACCTCGACGCCCTCCCTGGCCGCCTTCTTGATGTTGCGGCGCCACTGCTGGTTCATGCCCCGGAGCAGCTCGTCCTCGGTCCTGCCTGCCAGCGGGACCTCGTACTTGAACTGCGGATGCCCGACCCCGAATCCGTCCTGCGGGTTCTGCGGCAGCCAGCCCGCGTCCTTGAGCCTGCTGCTCACGCGGACGCTCACCGGGTCGCCCGACTGCCTCGGCAGATCGGTCAGCCGCCGGACCCCCGGGTCGGCAATACCCTCCTTGACCTGGTCCGCGCTCCAGGTGTCCGTGACCACCGGCGGGCCGAGCCGGATCGCGAACGCGCCGTGCTCCTTCAGGTACGCCGCCAGCGGATCGAGCCACGCACCGATATCGCCGCTCCAGTCGATGACCGGGCCTTCGGGCAGATATGCCAGCGTGAAACGGTCGAGCCGCGGTACCGGGCGGTGCAGGACGAGCCCGGCACCGACCAGGCGCCCACCGGCGAACCAGCCAAGGGATTCGCTGCGCCACTCCGTCTTGACGCGGCCCCACGCCGGGGTCTGCAGAAAGCTGACTGATCGCTGGGTCTGCACGAACGCCAGATGCTCAGCGGCGCTGATCGGCCTGACCATCGGATGTCCGGCCGTGATTCGGGTGGGTGCGCTGAAAGACTTGGAGGACATGCTGCCATTCAATGCAGTGGGATGTTGTCCGGACCTATGCGGTTTTCGATACGCCGACGATACATACCCGTCCGGCGGATGCCGGCGTTCACCAGTCGATTCCGGCCGCTACCGGCCGGTGGTCACCGCTCATGGCCGGAAACAGCCACGCACTCCTCGGCTGCATGCCGCGGACCAGAATCTGGTCGATCCGCGACACCGGGAACTTCGCAGGCCGGCTGAAGCCGAGACCGTCTCCGGTTTTCGATACGCCGACGATATGGCACCGGCTCGTAGCATGGGGCCATGCGCGTGTTAGTCGTCGAAGACGAGCTCTACATGGCAGAGGCCATCCGCGATGGGCTGCGCCTGGAAGCGATCGCGGCCGACATCGCCGGTGACGGCGATACCGCTCTGGAGTTGCTGAGCACCAATGCCTACGCCATCGTCGTCCTCGACCGGGACATCCCCGGACCGAGCGGTGACGAGATAGCCAAGCACATCGTCGCCTCCGGCAGTGGCATGCCGATCCTCATGCTGACCGCTGCGGACCGTCTCGACGACAAGGCCACCGGCTTCGAGCTCGGCGCCGACGATTACCTCACCAAGCCCTTCGAGCTGCGCGAACTCGTGCTCAGACTCAGAGCACTCGACCGCAGGCGCGCCCACAACAGACCACCTGTGCGCGAGATCGCAGGCCTGTGTGTGGATCCCTTCCGCCGCGAGGTCTACCGCGAGGGCCGCTACATCGCGCTCACCAGGAAGCAGTTCGCCGTACTCGAAGTCCTCGTCGCCGCCGAAGGCGGCGTCATCAGCGCGGAAGAGCTGCTGGAGCGAGCGTGGGACGAGAACGCGGACCCGTTCACCAACGCCGTGCGCATCACGGTCTCAGCCCTGCGCAAGCGCCTTGGCGAGCCCTGGCTGATCGCCACCGTTCCCGGCGTCGGCTACCGCATCGACACGGGCGCGGACGCCGATGGCCACACAGCGCGTGGGTAGGCGTCAGGGACTGAGCGTCCGTCTCAAGCTCACCCTCAGCTACGCCGGATTCCTCGTGGTCGCGGGCGCCTTGCTGCTTGCCGCCGTGTGGGTGTTCCTGCTGAGGGGCAGGTCGAGCAGCCTCGCCGTCCCCGACAGGTCCGACTTTCTGCGGGTCTTCGACCCGACCAACTTCGGCCCGGTCGTCTTCGTCCCGGCGGGGATTTTGGTGCTGGCGTTCTTACTGGTGTTCGGCCTGGTGGGCGGGTGGCTTCTGGCCGGCCGGATGCTCACCCCGCTGATCCGCATCACCGACGCCACCCGCAGGGTGGCGAATGGGCCGCTCTTCCACCGGATAGGCCTGCCGGGCCGCCGTGACGAGTTCCGCGAACTCGCCGACTCCTTCGACATGATGCTCGCCCAACTCGAAGCCCACGTCGCCGAACAGCAGCGATTCGCGGCCAACGCCTCTCATGAACTGCGTACCCCACTGGCGGTCACGCAGGCGCTCCTCGATGTGGCCCGCGACGATCCGGACCGCGACATCGGCGAGCTTGTCGAGCGCCTGCGTGTGGTCAACACCCGGGCCATCGACCTCACCGAAGCACTGCTCCTGCTCAGCCGCGCCAACCAGCGGTCCTTCACCAGAGAACACGTCGATTTGTCCCTCATGGCGGAAGAAGCCACGGAAACGCTCCTGCCCTTGGCGGAGAAGCAAGGCATCACTATCGAGACCTCCGGCGAGATGAGCATCGCCATCGGTTCACAGGCCCTCCTACTGCAGCTGACCACGAACCTTCTGCACAACGCGATCGGCCACAACCTGCCCGACCAGGGCGTCGTATGGGTGAACACCAGCGTCCGCCCCCGCACCGTCGTGCTCACCGTCGAGAACACCGGCGAGCAGCTCACCTCGCGGCTGGTCTCGACACTCACCGAACCGTTCCAGCGCGGCACTGAACGCCTGCGCACCGGCCACGCGGGTGTCGGTCTCGGCCTGGCAATCGTCAAAAGCATCACCCAGGCGCACGACGGCACCCTCACCCTCACCCCCCGCCCCGCCGGCGGGCTGCGCGTCACGGTGGAACTGCCCGCCGCGCCGGCGCACCCGCGAACAGGCGACGCTCAAGCCGGAGTCCGGTAGGAAACTCAGCGCGGGCCGGGCCACGCCGCGGTACAGCGGACACGGCGTGATCGCTCGCCGTGACGACCCGCGCCCGAACAGCCGCAGCCGCGCCTACCCGCCGTGCCTCGGTCCCGCTACCGGCCATCGGGGCGACCGGACGCCAGCGCGGCGGCGACCTCGTCGAGGCGCGCCCCGCGGGAGGCCTTGACGAGCACCACGTCGCCGGCCGTGAGCCGACCGCGCAGCCACTCGACGGCCGCGGCGTTGTCGGCCGGCGCCACCGCCCGCTCCCCGGCGCCTTCGGCGAGCGGGCGTGAGCCGACCGCGACCACCACGTCGGCCCGGCGGGCGGCGTACTCCCCGACGGCCCGGTGTGCGGCCTCGCTGCCGTCGCCGAGTTCGAGCATCTCGCCAAGGACGGCGATACGACGCCCGCCCTCGATCGCCGCCAGCGCGTCCAGGGCGGCACGGGTCGAGTCGGGGTCGGCGTTGTAGGAGTCGTCGAGCAGCGTCACGCCGCCGGCGAGGTCGCGCAGCTCCAGGCGCCACTTCGACAGCGAGACCGTGGGAAGCGCCGCTGCGGCCGCGTCGAGGCAGACGCCGGCCGCCAGCCCCGCCGCCGTGGCAGCCGCCGCGTTGAGCGCCTGGTGGGTGCCCACGAGCGGCAGGGTGACCGGAGCCAGGGCGGTGGCGGTCCGCAGGGCGAAGGACGGCCGGGCGAGCCGGTCCAGCACCACGTCGACTACGCGCACGTCGGAGTGTTCCGCGTGGCCGAAGGTCAGCACCGCGCGGTCGGTGAGCGCTCGCATCGCGACCACCCGGGGATCGTCGGCGCCCAGGACCGCGGTGCCGCCGGGCGCCAGACCCCGCACCAGCTCGCCCTTGGCCCGGGCGATCGCCCCGCGCGACCCGAGATAGCCGAGGTGGGCCTGGCCGACGTTGAGGACCACACCGATGTCGGGCGCGACCAGGCCGGTGAGCTTGGTGATGTCGCCGATGCGGCGCACTCCCATCTCGAGGACGAGGAAGCGGGTGGCCGCGCTGGTACGCAGCATGGTGAGCGGCACGCCGAGCTCGTTGTTGAGCGAGCCGGTGGTGGCGATCGTCGGCGCGACGCTCGACAGGATGGCCGCCAGCAGGTCCTTGGTGCTGGTCTTGCCACGGGACCCGGTCACCCCGACCACCGTCAGGCCGTCGCGCAGCCGTGCCACGACGTGGGCGGCGAGCGCCTGCAACGCGGCTTCGGCGTCCTCGACGACGACGGTCGGCAGTGCCGTGGGCCGGGAGCCGAGCGAAGCCACCGCGCCGGCCCGGCCTGCCTGGTCGGCGTAGTCGTGGCCGTCGGTGTGTTCGCCGGCCAAGGCGACGAAGAGGCCGCCCGGTTCGGCCTGCCGGCCGTCGAGCACGGCCGGCGCGGTCACCGTCACGGAGTCGTCGCCCTGGACCCTGCCGCCGACCACTGCGGCTATTTCGCCGAGGCTGAGGGGGATCATGCCCGGACCGCGCAAGGATCGATGAGGTGGAGGAGGACGGAGGCTGGTTCGCTGGTACGCATACCCTCCAGCCAAAAGAGCGCGATGTTGCCGGGGTGTATACGGTTTCCGATACGCCGACGATACGTTGTCGGTCGGGCCCCGCCGTCTTCGCCCGCGGGGGCGTGCACCCGTCCTTGACTGTCAAGACGAGCATCGTCGCGCGCTTGCGGCGGTCGGCATATCGTCGGCGTATCAAAAAACGCATACGCTCCGGCAACACCACGTTCTCTTGTCTAGAAGACATGAGTTCGAACGGATCAACGCGAGCGGCGGTGCACCGCACCCGAGCGCCGGCGTCGTCCTCCCGGGCCGTCTCGACAACGGGAATCACAGTCTACGGATGCGAACCGGATGAGGCCCTTCTCTTCCGGGAAATGGCGCCGCGCTTCGGCGTGCTGCCCACCGTCACGAAAGAGGCGGTGTCCGAAGCCAATAGCGGCCTGGCGGCCGGGAACCGGTGCGTCAGCATCGGCCACAAGACACGCGTCACCCGTGCCACGCTCAGCGCACTGAGCCGGGCCGGCGTGAAGTACCTCTCCACCCGAAGCGTCGGATGCAACCACATCGACGTGAGCTACGCGGAGAGTGTCGGTATCTCCATCGGAAACGTGGCGTATTCGCCCGACAGCGTTGCCGACTACACGCTGATGCTGATGCTGATGGCCGTGCGCCACGCGAAGGACACCGTCCGCCGCACCGATGCCCGTGACTACCGGCTCAGTGAGATACGCGGCAAGGAGTTACGCGACCTGACCGTCGGAGTGGTCGGCACGGGGCGTATCGGCACCGCGGTCATCGACCGGCTGCGAGGCTTCGGCTGCCGCGTGCTGTCCTGTGACAACCGCCCTGCCACCGCCGCCGGTCACCTGTCGATCGACGAGTTGCTCCGGCACAGCGACATCGTCACGCTCCACACCCCGCTCAACGCGGGAACCCGCCATCTGCTCGATCGCCGGCGTATCGAGCAGATGAAACACGGCGCGTTCATCGTCAACACCGGACGCGGGCCGCTCATCGACACCGAAGCCCTTCTGTGGGCATTGGAGAGCGGCAGGCTGGGCGGCGCGGCGCTGGACGTCATCGACGGCGAAGAAGGAATCTTCTACACCGACTGCCGGAACAAGCCCATCGACAACCGTCAGCTGTTGCTCCTGCAGGAGCTGCCGAATGTGTTCATCAGCCCGCACACGGCCTATTACACCGATCACGCGCTGAGCGACATCATCAGCAACACCCTCGTCAACTGCCTCGACTTCGAAAGCGGGAAAGCATGGACAAGTTGAAGATCGGCATCATCTTCGGAGGTTGTTCCGAAGAACACCCCGTCTCCGTCAAGTCCGCTCGGGAGGTCGCGAAGAACCTCGACTCCGAAAAGTACGAGTCGTACTGGATCGGCATCACGCAGTCCGGTGTCTGGAATCTCTGTGAATCCCCCGGCGAGGATGGGGAGAACAGCGGCACCCGTCCGGTCGTACTGTCACCCGATCGAAGCGTCCACGGACTTCTCGTCCTGGAACAGGGACGATTCGAAGTGATCCGCCTGGACCTCGTGCTGCCCGTCCTGCACGGCACGCTCGGCGAAGACGGTGCGATCCAGGGGCTGTTGGAGCTCTCCGGAATTCCCTATGCCGGCTGCGACATCCAGAGCTCCGCCATATGCATGGACAAGGCTCTGACCTACGCCATCGTCAAGAGCGCGGGAATCGCCACGCCGAATTTCCGGGTGGTCGCGGCGGACGAGAAGGTCGACGCCGGTCGGCTTCCCTATCCCGTCTTCGTGAAGCCGGCCCGTTCGGGCTCGTCCTTCGGCGTCAGCAAGGTCGTCGGAGAAGAGGACCTGCCGAGTGCGCTGGAGGCCGCACGACAGTACGACTCGAAGGTCCTGATCGAAGAGGCCGTGTCCGGGAGTGAGATCGGCTGCGCGATCCTGGGGGACCCGTCCGCCCCGATCGCGGGCGAGGTGGACCGCGTGGACCTCTCGCACGGGTTCTTCAGGATCCACCAGGAGGACTCGCCCGAGACCGGTTCGGAGAACTCGACGTTCATCGTTCCCGCCGACATCTCCGAGGAATCGCGCCGGCTTGTCCAGGAGAGCGCCAAGGCCATCTACCGCGCACTGGGCTGCCAGGGGCTCGCCCGCGTGGACATGTTCCTCAAGGACGACGGCCAGGTGGTGCTCAACGAGGTCAACACCCTTCCCGGCATGACCTCCTACAGCCGCTACCCCCGCATGATGGCCGCCGCGGGCATGCCGCTCTCCGGCGTGATCGACCGGCTCGTGTCGGTGACACTGCACCAAAAAAGGCGATGAACGACGACTTCGTCTACCTGGACGAACTGGTTCCCGGGATCCGGTGGGATGCCAAGTACGCCACCTCGGACAACTTCACCGGAAAGCCGGTGGACGGATATCTGACACATCGGATAGTCGGCACGAGGGCTTTGTGCGCGGCCCTGGGGCGTGCGCAAGAAGAGGCCGCGCCCCTCGGCTTCGGCCTGCTCGTCTGGGACGGATACCGTCCGCAACGCGCCGTCGACTGCTTCCGTCGCTGGTCGGAACAGCCGGAGGACGGCCGGAGAAAGCGGCGCCACTACCCCGACATCGACAGAGCCGAGCTCTTCGACAGGGGGTACGTGGCCGCCAAGTCGGGCCACAGTCGCGGCAGTACCGTCGACTTGACGCTCTACAGCCTCGCGACCGGAGAAGACGTCTGCATGGGCGGCGGCTACGACCTCATGGACCCGATCTCACATCATGGAGCAAGAGGAATAACGCCCACCGCAGCGAAGAACCGCGAGCACCTCTGCTCCATCATGGAGAAATGCGGATTTGCCCGCTACGCCTTCGAATGGTGGCACTACACGCTGAGAAGCGAGCCCTATCCAGATGTCTATTTCGACTTTCCCGTCACCTGACGGAAGCCTGCCGTACGTCTCACAGTGGGGAAGCCTGGGCCGGAACGACGAGGTCGTCATACGGCGTGCCGCCCCATCGAGGCTGGACGTCTTCCTGGGACGCACCGACCCCTCGCAACTGCACGACTGGGCCTCCGACGGATACCACTCGGGCGAGGAATACCTCTTCTGGTCCCGCAAAATCTGCGGCCTGGCATGCCTGCAGTCCCTGCTCCACGGCTGGACGGACGTCCGGCTGCCGATGCGTCGACTCCTGTCGCAGGCCCTCGGCTGGGGCTGCTACGTGGTGGAACCCCAAGGCGGGGTCCAGGGACTGATCTACAGGCCGTTCATGGCCTGGGTCGGCTCGCAATTCGGTCTCGAATGCGAACTGGTCGAGAACACGCCGATCCAGGAATCCGCCCGCGCGGTACGCCCCGGGACAGCCCTGATCGCTTCGGTGTCCCCTGAGATTCGCGACCCCGGCACCCACGAACCGCGACGGGGAGGGCATCTCGTGCTGATCCACGAGGTCCATGGCGAGACGGTACGGTTCCACAATCCGTCGGGCTACTCCCACAACGCGGACTCCGCATCGCTGCCCATGCACGTATTCGAGCGCTTCCACGCGGGACGAGGAATCCTGGTCAGCGCGACACCCTGAGGCCGGGCAAGCCGGCACCGCGCGCCACCGAGCGCGCGATCGAAGGTTCGCCGAGTCGGCATCGGCCCGCGTCAAGGCGCGCCGCTAGGGCCACCCGTCGGGCGCGCGTGCTTCCTCCCCGCACACAGAGTGCGGGAGGAAGCTCCTCATTGCGCAAGACCATCGTGAGGGGAGATAAGGGCCCCGAGGCCGCCGGAGCGGCGGGCGAGCTGCGAGACGCACGAGGCGGACGCCTTGGAGGAGAGCACCATGACGACCAGGGCCGCGAAGCGAGGCAGTAAAGCGAGGAGCAGGCGCACCACGTAGCGGCGCCTGACGTACTTCCTCGCTCTCTCCACGCCGAACTCCTCGCTGCCCTGTTCAGCATCGGCTGGATCGCCCTCATGTGAAGCAGCCACATCCAGTGGACCGCCTGCCCGGCTGGTCTCGCGCGCCGTCGCCGAACGGTCGCATCCCTTCTGAACGCGTACCGGGTGACTCGATCGTGTTCTTCATCGCCCCGTCGCCGACGCGGCAGCGCCTTCGATGAGGTCCGCCGCCTTGCGTAGGCCGTCTCGGCGACGGATCTCCTCCCCCACGCCCGCCAGCCGATCCTTCAGCGCGTTGTCCGCGAGCAGCCACTCCAGCGTCCCCTTCAGTTCCCCGTCCGTGAAGCGGTAAGTGTCCAGCCGGACGCCGAACCCCAGCTCGTCCATCCGCTGGGCGTTGTCGTACTGGTCCCAGAACAGTGGCAGCAGCACCATCGGCTTGCCGAAGTGCAGGGCCTCGGTCGTCGTGTTGTTGCCGCCGTGTGTGATGACGAGATCGACACGTGGCAGGATCGACGTCTGCGGCAGGAATTCCGCGCCCCACATGTTCGGCGGGAGATCGATCTCCTCGTGCAGCGGGCCCTTGGACACGATGTAGCGGTGCGGGGTCCCGGCCAGCACGCCGATGACACGCCGCATCAGCCCCAGGTCCGCAGAGCCGAGTGATCCCAGCGAGAAGTAGATCAACGCGCCGTCGCCGTCGCGCAGGGCCGCCGGCAGTTCGAACTTCTCGTCCGTCTCCCGGACCGAGGAGTCCAGCCGGTGCCAGGCCGGGTCGAGCGTGCGCTCGTAGTCCGCGGCTTCCGGGTAGACGTAGAGATTCGTCCCGCCTTGATGGATGAAGTCCAGCTCGGGCAGGGCCGGGGCTCCCTGCTCCACCACCCACGCGTTGAACTCCTCCCAGAGCGCACGGTGCGATCGGTCGTACTCCTCCCGGAATTCCGCCCAGCCGGTGCGGTCCGCCGACGGATGACCGGAGAAGACCGGGGGCACGTCGTCCGTCCTCAGCTCAAGGGGGTTGCAGGACATGATGCGGACGAACGGTTTGCCCGCGGTCACCAGGGCGGGGAAGCAGACGACGTTGTCCTCGACGATCACATCGGGCCGGACCCGCTCGATGATCTGCCGCAGTTGCGGCTCGCAGTACTTGACGCCGGCGATGAGCTCCTCCCAGACGGGCTTGACCCAGGTCGCCAGCTGCTCGATGGTCGGCTTGCGGAAATCCGGGGCGGTGTCCCGGACGAAGTCCTTCCAGAACTGGCCCGCCTCCTGCTTTCCTTCCGGAGTGGGCGCGAGGTCGACCAGGTCCTCCTCGAAGCCGAGCGCCGTGAGCTTGCCCTTCCAGGAGGCCTCGGCGGCGAAGACGACACGATGGCCGCGGCGGCGCAGGACATCGCCGATGCCGACGCAGTTGTTGGTGGGCCCGTACGCGCTCTCCGGTACGAACAGCACGGTGAACCGGCGCTCTGTCATGGTGCTTCCCCCTCGGTCGGGCCGACAGGTATGCCGGCGGGAATACGGACGGCGGCCTCCGGAGGCCAGGAAAGAGAGACCCGCTCGCCGGACACGACACGGGACGGGCCCTGGACGGCGACGAGTACCGGTCGGTCCAGGGCCGGGACACGCACGGCGAGGTGTGACGTGCCGCCGTGGAAGCTGACGTCGACGACCGTGCCCGTGAGCCGGACGCCCTCGCCACCTCCGTCCCGGTCCCCGTCGCCGTCGTCCTCGCCGTCGTCGTCCCCGATACGGATGCGTTCCGGACGTACCGCCGTGATGCCGTCCGGCCCCGGAAAGAGGTTGTTCGCGCCGACGAAGCCCGCGACGAAGGCGGTACACGGCCGTTCGTACAGGGCCACCGGTGCGTCCGTCTGTTCGATGCGGCCCGCGTTCATCACGGCGATCCGGTCGGCGAGCGACATCGCCTCCTCCTGGTCGTGCGTCACCACGAGGAATGTGATGCCGACCTCGTCCTGAAGCCGCTTCAACTCCAGCTGCATCTTGAGCCGCACCTGCTTGTCGAGCGCGGACAGCGGCTCGTCGAGCAGCAGCAGACGGGGCCGCTTCACGATCGCCCGGGCGAGCGCGACGCGCTGGCGCTGTCCGCCGGAGAGCTGGTGCGGCCCGCGGCGGGCGTGCGCGGTCAGGCCGACCGTGGCGAGTGCCGCGTCGACCCGTTCCCGTATCTCAGCGCGCGGAAGCCGCTCCCGCTCAAGCCCGTACGCCACGTTCCGCTCTACCGACATGTGCGGGAAGATCGCGAACGACTGGAACATCAAATTGACGGGACGCCGGTGCGGCGGCACTCTCAACAGGTCCTCTCCGTCGAGCGTGACCTCGCCCGCGTCCGGAGTCTCGAATCCGGCGAGGATACGCAGCAGGGTCGTCTTGCCGCAGCCGCTCGGCCCGAGCAGGGCACAGAACTCCCCCTCGCCGATGTCCAGCGAGACGTCGTCCAGCGCCGTGGTCCCTCCGAAGCGGTGGCTGACCCCCTTGATCTCGATCATTCGATGGCCTCCGAAGCGCGTGCGGTGGTCGTACGGGTGAGCCGCTGCGCGGCGACGACGGCGGTGAAGCTGGCCGTCAGCAGCAGTGTCGCGAGCGCGTTGATCTCCGGGGTGACGCCGAAGCGGACCATCGAGTACACGACGACCGGGAGCGTCGGTTCGGTCGGAGCGGCCGTGAAGTAGGCGATGACGAACTCGTCGACGGAGAGCGTGAAGGCGAGCAGGGCCCCGGCGGCGATGCCCGGGGCGAGGGACGGCAGGGTGATACGGACGAATGTCGTCAGCGGCGGCGCGCCCAGGTCCCGGGACGCTTCCTCGAGCGAGGGATCGGTGTGTGCCAGCCGGGCCCGCACGAGCGCGGCGACAAAGGCGATGCCGAAGACGGTGTGCGCGAGCAGCACGCTGTGCAGGCCGAGGGTGAGCCGAACGGCGGCGTAGAAGACGAGCAGGCCGATGGCGAGCAGCAGATCGGGGACGACAGCGGGGAGCAGGGTCACCGCGTCCAGCAGCCGTGAGCGGGTGCCACGGCCCGTGCCGATCGCGAGCAGGGTGCCGAGGACGGTGGACAGCGCCGCGGACCCGGCCGCGACGATCAGTGTGTTGACGAGCCCGCGCAGGACCTCGTCGTCTCCCGCCAACTCGCCGTACCAGCGCAGGCTGAACCCTTCGAAGGCGTACGGGGAGCCACCCGCGCTGAACGACATGGTGACGAGGACGACGACGGGCGCGTAGAGGAAGACGTACGTCAGCCAGAACGGAAGGAGTGTCGCCGGCCTGTTGCGGGGGCGGGTCATCGGCTCGCGTACCTCCTCGCCGTCCACGCACGCGCGAAGAGCAGCAGCATCAGCACGGTCAGCAGCGCGAGGGCGAGCGCCGAGCCGAAGGGCCAGTCGCGGGCCTTGAGGAACTGGTCGCGGATGAGGTTGCCGGCCATCACCGACCTTCCCCCACCGAGCAGTTCGGGGACGACGAAGTTGCCGAAGCTCGGTACGAAGACGAAGAGGCACCCGGTGAGGACCCCGGGGAGGGTGAGGGGAAGCGTCACCGTACGGAAGACGGCCCACGGCCCACCACCCAGGTTCGCGGCGGCCTCGCGCAGCCGCGGGTCGAGCCGTGCGAGGGACGCGTACAGAGGGAGGATCATCAGCGGCAGATACGCGTACAGCAATCCGATGACGACGGCGGCATCGGTGTACAGGACCTTCACCGGGCCGAGGCCGATCGCCCGCAGCGTCTTGTTGAGCCAGCCGGGGCCGCTCAGCAGCACGATCCATGCGTAGACGCGGATGAGGAAGCTGGTCCAGTAGGGCAGGACGACGGCGATCAGGGCGATCGTCTGCCGACGGCGCGGGAGGCCGGCGATCACGTACGCCGTCGGATAGCCGACGAGGAGGGCGAGGACGGTGGTGAGGGTGGCGATCCAGGTGGAGTGGAGGAAGACGTCGGCGTAGAGCGGGTCGGCGAGGCGGGTGAGGTTCTCGATGGTCGGCTCGTACACGACGCCGCCGAAGCGGCCGCGCCGGAGGAAGGCGTAACTCAGCACCAGGCTCAGGGGGACGGCCATGAGGACGGTCAGATACGTCAGGCCGGGCCCGGTCAGCGGCCACCGCTTCATGAGCCGGCGGCTACCTCGGTCGCCAGGCGGGTGTACTTCGTGGCCGCCTCGCCGACATCGATGACGGACTCGTTCCTGAGCAGCTCGTCCGGTGGCATGCGCAGCGGTGCGTTCGCTTCGAGCACCTTCGGGTCCAGCTGCGCCATGGCGGCCTGGTTGGGCACCTTGTAGAGGATGTTCTCGGCTGCCCAACTGTGGATCTCCGGGGCGAGGATGTAGTTGACGAGTGCGTGCGCGGCCTCCTTGTTCCTGGAGGACTTCAGTACGACCATCGTGTCCACCCAGAGGTCGCTGCCCTCCTTCGGGACGGTGAACTCGATCTTCGGGTTCTCGGTCGGGCACCAGCCGTCCCATGCCTCCGCCATCGCCGACTCGCCCTTGACGAGCCTGTCCCCGAAAGTGGTGTCGTCGTAGGCGAGCAGGTTTCTCTTGGCGTCGAGGAGCAGAGTGCGGGCGGCGGCGAGTTCCCGGTCGCTGGTGGTGTTGACGGAGTGGCCGAGCGCCTTGAGTGCCGGGAGGGCCAGCCAGCGCTCGGTGGTCATCATGGTGACCTTCCCCTTCAGCGCGGGCGGAGGTTTGAGGAGGTCGTTCCAGCTGGTCGGGGGCCCTTCCACGAGGTCGGTGCGGTAGCAGATCCCGGTCGTCCCCCAGGTGTAGGGGACGGAGAAGGTGTTGCCCTTGTCGTAGGCGAGCCGCCGGGCCTCGGGGTAGAGGTTCTTGAGGTTCGGGATCAGGTCCGCGTGGACGGGCTCGAGCAGTCCGGCCGCGTTCAGTGCCTGGGCGTACTGGCCGGAGACGAAGGCGACATCGATACCGCTGTCGTTCCCTGCCGCGCCGCCGCCCGTGAGCTTGGCCATGATCTCTTCGTTGGTGGCGTGGTGCGCGATCTTCACCGGCACGCCCAGGTCCCTCTCGACGCGCTCGGGGAGGTCCTCGGGGCTGTAACCGTCCCAGATGGAGACCGTGAGGGACTGCTTGGTGATGTCGGCCTTCGGATCGAGTGTTGCCGGGCCGCTGCTCCGTGTGTCTCCTTCTCCGCAGCCGGTGAGCAGCAACAGGGCGAGACCTACAGCAGCCGCCCCCTTCACACGCGCGCCTCTCACGCCACAACTCCCCTATTTCAGCGATCAGTTGGTGCGCGAGTCTCGCATCACGCCGCCGGTTCCACAATGGGGCGTGATCAGGCACGACGGAACCGTTCCCGCCTGTGATGATCGTGAAGTGGTCGCTTGACAGCCGAGCCACTCCACGCCGATCCGACTCCGGGTCGCACCCGGGGCCGGTGGCTGCGCCCCTGCCGCGCCAAGGGAATCGGCCGACATCGCCCCCGGTCCGCCCCGCTGCGGCAACAACCTTTCCGACCACCGGTCACATGGACGCCCCCGGAACGGATCGCCGGCGGCCAAGATGCCGCTTCGCGGCAGCCCCGGGCGGCCACTCCGCTTCGATGGGCCGGCGGGACACTCGGCGTCGGGGTGCGCGCCCGGCGGTGGACCGGCGAGGCCGCGGCGACGTCCGCCCTGACGGGGTTCCGGCTGCCGAGCACGACGGTCGCTCCGGTTGCCGACAACTGCTCGGCGACGAAGTACCCGATGCCGGCGTTGCCGCCGGTGACGCGAGTGGTGTGGCGCGGCGCGTGATGCCTATGCGTACACCGCATCCGGCACGCTCCCGAAGCCCGCTTGGGTCCGGTGTCTTGTCGTAGACCTCGGGGGGCGTCGAGACTTGTTCCGGCGGCTCTTTGGACACGGGGGACAGGGTGAAACCATTAGCGGACGCCGATCCGGTGACGGTCGGAAGGTATCGGACGATCGCGGAGCTCGGCCAAGGCGGCATGGGCCGGGTTCTGTTGAGCAGCGCGCCCGATGGACAGTTGGTCGCGCTGAAGCAGGTGCGGACGCAGTTCGTCGAGGACGACGGCTTCCGGGCGCGCTTCCGCAGGGAGGTGGAGGCCTCCCGAAAGGTCTCCGGGCAGTACACATCCACGATCATCGACGCGGACGCCGACGCCCCCGAGCCATGGCTGACCTCTGTGTTCGTCCCCGGGCTCTCCCTTCAGCAGGTCGTGGCGGCCGTCGGGGCGCTGCCCGAGGAGTCGGTGCTGAGGATGGCCCGGGGACTGGCCTCGGCGCTGGCCGCCATCCACCGGACCGGTCTGGTGCACCGGGATCTGAAGCCGTCCAACGTCCTGCTGGCCGTCGACGGACCCCGGGTGATCGACTTCGGTATCGCCAGGGCGGCCGACAGCGAGGACGGCAGCACGCTGACCACCACCAGCCTGCTGGTCGGCTCACCCGGGTTCATGTCCCCGGAACAGGCCCGGGGCGAGCCGGTGGAGGCGGCCAGCGACATCTTCTCGCTCGGGGCGGTGCTGTTCATGGCGTGCACCGGGGAGGGACCGTTCGTCGGCCCCGCCCTGCCGCAGACCCTGTTCAACATCGTCCACACCGAGCCCGACCTCGGCAGGCTCCCGGCGAGGATCCGCCCGATCGCGGCCGGCTGTCTGGCCAAGGACCCCGCCGACCGGCCGAGCGCGGACCAGCTCCTGGAAGACATCGGCCGGCTCACGCCCGCGGCGCGCCCCTGGCCTCTGGAGGTGCATGAGCTGATCGCCGAGCAGCAGGCGGAAATCGACCGGCTGCGGGAGGAGCTGGGGCGGCGGCCGGTCGTTCCGAAGCCCGCCGCGGTGGTCGTCGACAAGCCGCCGTCGCCTCCGGGCCCTCCGGCGACGCCGATGAATCCGGCGCAGCCGGTGCCCCCGTCCGTACCGGACCGGCGCAGGCGTCCGGTCGGCGCGGGGATCGCCCTCGGCCTGGTGGCGGCCGTCGGCGTCGTCCTCTTCGTGTCCGGCCCCGATGGCGGGACCGGCGTCATCACCGACCCCGAAGTCACAGCCACGGCGGCCCCGCAGCCGACCGACGCCCCGCCCGCCGAACCCACCGTCGGACCGGCCACCGAGGCGCCCCCGCGGACCACGCCCGCGCCGACCCCGCCGGTCGAGAGCTCCCCTGCGACAAAACCCTCCAGGCGGCCACCCGCGAGCGAACCCCCGCGGCAGAGCACCCGGCCCGCCTCGATCGCGGACTGCGCCGGGACGTACCTGGCCAGACCCGAGTCGTTCATCCTCCACTGCGGAGACGGGAACGGCCGGCTCTCGGGACTCGTCTGGACGGACTGGGGGGAGCCCACCGCCCAGGCCAGGGGACAGGAGTTGGTGGCCATCTGCGAGCCCAACTGTGCCAACGGGAGAATGGTCCGCCATCCGGCCACGGTGATCCTCTCGGGACTGGTCGGCGGGCGGTACACGATCATGCGGGTGGACACCCCGCGGTCCCCCTATGGGCCGATCGCCCTGTACTCGCTCGAAGAGCGGGGGCCGACGCAGAGGAGTTGACGGAGACGACACCGGCGCAAAGCGCTCAGACGCCCCACGCGGTGAACGCGGCCCAATGGAGCGGTGCGGCGAAAGGCCGTTCGCCGGGCGTGAGCCGGGCGGTGTACGGGTCGGTCAGGGCCGCCAGACACGGCCGGGAGGCGGTGTACCGCGCGAGCTCCTCCCCGGTGAGTTCGCGCAGCCATCCGCGTGCCTGCCGCAGGGCCGACACCGGGGAGAACTCCTTTCGGCCGGGCGCGGGTGCGACGAGCTCGTAGAAGTACGTCATGAGCAGCGCGGTCACCATGTCGTTCACCTGCCACAGGCCGGCCACCACGCACGCCGCCCCGGTCTGCAGGAAGCCGGCCGCGAGCCCGCGGAACTCGTCCGGCGCCTCCACCATCGCGTAGCGTCCCGACTGACACGCGCCGGCCACGGCCAGCCGGCAGGCGGACAGCCGCCGGTGGAGCAGGGTGTCCATGTCCAGGCTCCCGTCGGCCAGGGCGAGGGTGCCGCCCGCCCCGTCGAACCCGCCGCTGCCGTGGCAGCCGAAGTGCAGGTACGAGGCCTCGGCGAGGTGGCCGAGCACCCAGTCCACGGTCGCCGCGGAGCCCACCGCACACCGACTGTCCCCGAACAGACCGCGAATCTGGGCGAGTTCGGCCTGGCTGCCGGGGAGTGAGCCGTCGGGGTCGGCCACGGCCACCAGCCGGGGCACGGCCCGGGGCGGCCGGCCGGCCGCGGCGCGGCACGCCGCGTACACCGCGGCGGACGGGGAGACGGTCAGGGTGCCGAGGTCGTCGAGTACGCCGTCCTCCCCGAGCGGTACGGCGTGCAGCGGCACCACGCCCAAAAGCCCCGTCGGGACGACGACGGCCGCGTTCTCCGGGTCGTCTGCCAGCAGCCGCGCCACCGGCCGCAGCAGCGGCGCGAGGGCGGCGAGCCGGTCAAGGGCGCGAGGGAGCTGACGTCTGCGCCGGAGCACTCCGCCCTCCTGCGCCAGGAGCAGCCCCGGGGCGGGGTCGGGGTCGGCCGGATCCACGAGCAGGAGGTGGACGAGGGACTCGCTGCTCACGTCCGGCACCGGGACGGCCCGCACGGCGGTCCGCACGTCCGCCGTCGTGCCCGCCGCCGCGTCCGCTGTCGTGCCCGTTGTACGGGGCAGCGCGAGGACGTAGCTGCCCCAGGGCGCGTTCACCAGGTAGGCCAGTGGGCTGCCGCCCGCCGCCCGGACGATGTCCGCCAACTCGTCAGCACGCAGGAAGCGTTCGAAGCCGGGAATCGCGCGGATCTCCTCGACGGCCGCGCGCACGGCGCGTTCGGCGTCGGCCTCCTCGCGCGCCGCGAGGACGGGGACGCCGGTCGCCGCCCGGGGTTCCGCGCCGACCGTGGAGCGGTAGCGGGCCAGTGCCTGCCGGTAGCGGAGGGCGGTGGCAGGGTCGGTCCGTTCCAGGACGTCGAGGTCCTGCGTGCCCCGGCCGGCCGTGACCGAGAGTTCGCAGGCCAGTCCGCGTTCCATGGCTTCGACCGCGCGTTCCGGATGGCCCGCCCTGGCCAGCAGATAGGCAGCCTGCCGGGCGATCCGGGTGACCTGGGCGAGGACGCTTCTGCGTCCGGCGCCGGTGACCTGGGCGTCGTACAGCGCGTTCACGGCGGTCAGCATGTCCGACGCGACATCGGCCGCCTCGTTCCACCGTCCCGCGGAGGTGTGGGTGTGGAGCAGTTCCCGGGCGATGCCGAGGTGCCGGGAGGGGGACACCGCAGCTGGTGTCGCCGCCAGGGCGGTGCGGCGCAGCCGCTCGCTCCCGGCGCTGTCCGCGCCCTCCAGGTGGTCGTTGGCCCGAGCCAGCAGCCAGGTGATGTGACCGGTGTCGAGGAAGCCGGGGCGCGCGGCGGCGAGGTCCAGGGCGGCGGTCGCCGCCTCGCGCGCGCCGTGCGCGTCGACGGGATCGCGGGACAGCAGCAGGTCGGCCAGATTGCACTGGATACGGGACCACAGCGTCGCGTCGTCACGGAGGCCGAGGTGCCGCAGGGCCTCCCGGTAACACCGCTCCGCCTGTCGCAGGTCCTGCGTTTCGGCCCGGCGGTACAGCAGCAGGCCGAGGTTGAGCATCGAGTAGGCCCAGTCGACCCGGTTCCACTCGGGGGAGCGTTTCTCCAGCCCGGCCCGGACGTGTTCGATCCCGAGGGTGAGGTCATCGGGGCCCCGGCCAGGTCGTTCCGACAGGTGCAATCCGTAGTTGGTCTGGACCCGGGCCCAGACCTCGGGGTGCTCACGGTGGTCCAGTGCGCTCGCGCGCGCCAGCAGGCCGCGTACCGTCTCCCAGGTCTCCAGCCGGTCGCCGTCATCGCGCAGGCCGTGTGCGACGGCGAGGTTGTTCGCGACCTCCACCCACTGCAGGGTGCCTTCGGGGAGCCGGCGCAGTGCCCGTTCGAGGACCTGGACGGCCTCGGCCGGATCGGGCTCCCGCCCGCTCTGGACGGCCAGTACCAACTGCCTGCCGAGCCGTGCGGCAAGCTCGGTCTCCACGTCCTCCTCGCCCAGGTCGGCGGCGAGCGCCAGCGCCTCCCGGGCCACGGGGACGATCTCCGGCCCGTCGTGGTTCCGTACCTTGAGGCACATCACGCGCAGCCGTGACCGCAGGCCGCCGCCCAGGGCGGCCCACGCCTCGGCGCAGTGGCGGATCGCGACCGCCGTGGGCGTGTGGCCGTCGCACAGCTCGTCCAGGAGCCGCTGGCGGATACGCAGGGGCTCTTCGAGCGGTGTGCCCTCGGCCGCGCGGAGTTCCGTGCGCCCCGCGTCGCGCATGCGGGTCCCGTCCGTCAGTTCCGGGTGGGCGCGGACGAGTTCGGGAAGGTCGCCGGGCAGGCAGCCCAGCGTCGCGGCCAGGAGCTCCGCGATCCGGGTGTCCTCGCGTTCCCCTTCGAGGACACGGAGGAAGACCCGGTAGTTCGCAACCGTCGGAGCTCTCCCTCGGGCCGCAACTCCCGGCATGCTGCCTCGGGGTCCGTCAGATCCCGTTCGAGGTCGCGGGCCAGGACGTACGGGAGCAGCCGGCGCGGCAGCGGGATCACCTGCCCGAGGAAGACGCGGCCCACGAAGGCCCCGGCTCGGCCGGCCTGCTCCAGGAGGGACGGCGCGGACGGCGGCGCGCCGTGCTGAAGTTCGGCGACGGACACCGCGAGCAGCAGAGGTGCCACCCGGCCCGGGCGCAGGACCAGCAGCGGCGCCTCGATGTGCGTTCTCGTGCCGCAGACGGGGCAGTCCAGCCAGGAGACGCCCGGAGCGGGGGACGTCAGGACGTCGGCCCGCTCACGTGCGTCGATGATCCGCCAGGCGGATGCCGTGCGCTCCCGTCCACAGGGTTCGCAGTGCCATGTGTACGGCACCCTCGCCGAGATCGTCACCCCGTACCCCCTCCTCTCCGCTCCCCTCCGGATCAGGTGGCTACTTACCGCCGGTGATCTGCGACAGCAGGGCCGTCAGGACCCGCCCGAGGGAGGAGTCCCGCATAGCCCGTTTGCGGATGGCCAGGCTCCACTTGCCTTCCGCGTCCCGCTTCGCGGTCACCTCGGTCTGCAGAAAGGTGATGGCGAGCGCGGCGACCGAGAGCGTGACGGGGTCGAACCGGTCCATGGGCGACCGTGCGTACGCGACGGCCTCGCCGACAGTCTCCGCCAGCTCCTCGCTCGTGGTCACCGCGTAGGCCAGTACGCGACGGGCCAACTCGCCCTGAGATGCGGCCAGTGGATCGGAATGCGCGTAGTGCTCCAGCTCCGCGGCGGCCACCTCGATTTTCAGCTCGCCGCCCTCCGAAGCCATGTCGCGCGCGGCGGGAAGCAGCCCACGGTCCTCCGCCAGCGCGGTCAGCGCGCGGACGGCCTCGTCGTCGGAGAGCGTGCGGATGGACCGCTCCAGATCAGTTCGACTCGACATGTCCGCAATTCTGGCGCGGGCCAGGGAAGTGCGGGGGAGATTACGCAAGTTGAATGTGGCGGAGCGGTGATCTGCCCTTCCAGGCACAGGTCGTCACGCGGACGCTCGCGAGCAATTGACGAGGATCCTGGGCGTAGGGCTGCCGGCGGCCGGCCGCCCGCGCACCCGGCCTGGCGCGGTGGCCTCCGACAATGCCTACTCCTCCAGAGCCAACCGCGCCTGTCTGCACAGACGCGCAATCGTCTCTGTCATCCCGGAGAAGAACGATCAGGCCGCGTTCCAGGAAACGGCGCCGCCAGGTGCGGACCGTGTCCGCAGTGATCCGCAACCGGCGGGACACCTCCATGATCGAGTGCCCCTCGGCGCACTCCAGCACGATCCGTGACCCGCTGGCCCAGAGCCTGGGCCGTCGACCGCCGACGCACCCACCCCTCCAGGACAGCCCGCTGGGCATCAGTCACCGACGAGGTCCACACCGTCCTTGACCTTGACGGCCTCCAGTGGGCCGCCGCCGCGGCACCGCCGCCCCCGGATTAAGGTGGGCCGACCCCGGACCCGGGGCCGGAGCATCAGATGAGGTGGGGAAATGGCGAAGCATCGGCTGTCCAAGAGAGGCCGCTACATAGCCCTGGCGACCACGGGTGTCGCCGTCGTCGCCGGCGCCGGTGTCGCGGCGCAGACCTCGATGGCCGCCACCACGTGGCCGGCGCAGAAGACCTACACGGGCCGGGCGTTCGACGCCTGCACGGCGCCCTCGCTCAGCGCGATGACGGCGTGGAAGAAGGACGGCTACTACAGCGGTGCCGCCGTCTACATCGGCGGCAAGAACCGCGGCTGCGCCCAGCCCAACCTCACCAAGCCCTGGGTGAAGTCGGTCGACACGCTCGGCTGGAAGGTCATCCCCCTGTACGTCGGCGCGCAGCCGCCGTGCCAGCAGAGCGGGAACAAGGAGAGGTTCACCGCGGCCACCGCGGCCTCGGTCGGTGCCGCCAACGCCAACGACGCGGTCGCGAAGGCGGCGGCGCTCGGCATCAAGGCGGGCAGCCCGATCTACCTCAACATGGAGTCGTACGACACCACGAACAAGGCCTGCAACGACGCCACCCTCGCCTACGTGCGGTCCTTCACCAAGACTCTGCGCGCCAAGACCTACCGCGCCGGCCTCTACGGCTTCAGCACCTCCAGCGCCAAGGCCATCGCCACCGCCAAGGACCGCACGGACCTCCCCGGCAACCTCTGGTACGCCCTGTGGAACGGCCAGGAGACCACCACCAAGGACTGGCCCTGGGACCCGAAGCTGTACACCGACCACAGCCGCGGCCACCAGTTCAAGGCCAACAGCAAGGAGACCCGCGGCGGTTACACCATCAACGTCGACCGCAACGCGTGGGACGCGCCGGTCGCCATCGTCGGCTGACGACGGGACCAGGGCCTCGGCCGGGTCACGGTGACCGCCGCCGCGCGGACAAGCGCGGGGCAAGCGAAGGGCAGGCATCGCGGTGGGCGCTGGATCCGGTGCGCTCCGGGACCCGGCATTCTCGGTAGCGTGACGACCTGCCGCATGGAATGTCCATGGGTCCGGCCGGGCCGTACGGCGGCATCCGACAAAGAGTGATGAGGCTGCGATGAGTGAACCGACGAAGCCCGAGGTCGACGTTCCGGAGGGGGACGCTCCCACCGAGCTGACCATCCGGGACCTGATCGTCGGGGACGGGGCCGAGGTGAAGCCCGGCATGGTGGTCAGGGTCCACTACGTCGGCGTGACCTTCGAGTCCGGGAAGGAATTCGACGCCTCCTGGGACCGGGGCCGGCCCTACAAGTTCGCCCTGGGCGGCGGCAAGGTCATCAAGGGCTGGGACCGGGGAGTGCGGGGAATGAGGGTCGGCGGCCGGCGCGAGATCGTCGTTCCCCCGCGTCTCGGCTACGGCAACCAGTCGCCCTCGCCGCTGATCCCGCCGGACTCGACCCTGGTCTTCGTGGTGGACCTGCTGGACTCGTATTCCAGCACGACCGGGTGGAGCAACTCCTAGCGAACCCGGCTTCTCCTCCCCCGCGACGTGCCGCGCCGCCCTCTCCGTGTGACGGAAGGCGCGTCAGGTCCGTTCGGCACCTGTCCGGCGCACGCCGGGCAGGTGCACCACGAGGAGCGTGAAGGCCGCCAGCGCGACATTGCGGGCGGCGGCGTCCAGTCCGTTCCAGTGGGACGACTGCCACATCGCGAACCACTCGCCGCCGATCGCGAGGAAGCCCATCCCGAAGAGCAGCAGCGTCATCACCAGCCCCACCGTGCTGACCGCGCGGGCGCGCTCGTACGTGTCGTGGCGCAGTCCCGTGATCCAGAGCCAGGTGGCGGCGAGGAGGACCACCCCGGCCAGTGTCTCCCAGACGATGACGGCGACGTAGGCGGCGTTCTGCAGGACGGGGGATTCGACCGCCCGCCACATCAGGTCGGGGTCCTTGAACGTGGTGTCCATGCTCAGGACGTGCTGGACGAACTGCTGGTTGGTCCCGAAGTCCGTGATGTTCCCGAAGGCGACCAGGGCCATGTACAGCGCGACGGTCGCCGTCAGCGCGGTCGCCGCGACGGACGGAGCGCCCAGCCGGAGGAGCCGGTCGCGCCGGGCGGTCGGGGCCGCTCCCGGGGAACGGGCGCCGGAGTCGGTGCCGGTCGGCCGGTGGGCTCGCGCCATGGGCATGTCCTCTCGTCGTCCCGCGGGCGTCGGGGCCGCGGGGTCGTACTGTCCCTCCCCACTTGAGCGGCGTTCCAGCCTCTCTGACGCCACGCCGATCAATCCGCGAGGTGGCTGCCGGTACCCCTGTGGTTCGTCCGACGACGGCTGGACACCGTGCGCGCGCTTCTCTCCGCCACGCCAGGCTTCACCACGGCCTCAAATGCCGACCTGCGAGACGCCGCTCACCAGTTGCTTGATCATGTCGAAGATGCCCTGGCCCAGCGGGGTCGGCGCGATCACGATGCCCAGCGCCAGGATGAAGAGCGCGGTGTTGCGTTCCTCAGCACGGCTTCTGGCCTGGGTCCTGCGGCGTAGCCGCATGACCACGATGATCGCGAGCACTACCCCCACGTTGATCGTCATCATGCGACAGCCACTCCCGCCCCCACCCTCGTGCTCTGCGCACTTTCCCGGCCTCTGCGAACAGCCGGGGACCAGTGCAGCCGACCGACCACCTGGACCGCAGCCGATCGGGGGACGTTGGCGAGAACCCCGCCGGACGCTGTCCGGTTACCTCCCGGACACCTGTTCTCGCAGATGAAGAGGGCCGGGGAACCAGCCGACGAGACCGGCCCCTCCGGTCCGCCCACAGCAGCGCGGATCGCCCGTGCCGACGCGCCGTCAGGTCGGCGGCTCACGGCCCCCGCATCGTGACGAAACCGGCGAGTTGACGTGATGAAGATCCTTTAAGCGACTCCCCCGTGACGGATTCCGTTTCAACGTCCATACGATGAGCCTACGTTCGCGTACGCAGGGAGTCCGGTTGGTCGCTCTGCGTTCCGCTTGGGTGAAAGGAAACGCGTATGCCTCAGGATGTGCTGTTCGACCTCCCCTTCCGTACACCGGTCAGTCCTCACCTGGAGTACGCCCGGGAGCGTCATCTGCGCTGGGTGTGGGACAGAGGACTGGTACGCAGCGAGGCCGGCTTCGCGGAGTACCAGTCCTGGGACCTCTCCGAGGCCGCGGCGCGTACCTACCCATACGCCTCGGCGGACGACCTGGTTCTGTTGATGAACTGGTTCTCCCTGGCCTTCCTCTTCGACGACCAGTTCGACGCCGGCCGGCCGGACCGGGCGGATCGGGTGGCGGAGGTGGCGCGCGAGCTGATCGCCACGCCGTTGCGTCCGGCGGGTACCGAGCCGCGGGTGGCCTGCCCCATCACCCTGGCCTGGGCCGAGGTCTGGGAGTCCTTGTCGAGCGGGATGTCCCTGACCTGGCAGACCCGGTTCGCCGCCTCGTGGGGGCGGTTCCTGGTGGCGCACTGCGAGGAGGTGGACCTCGCCGCCCGCGGGCTGGCCGGAACTCTCGGTCTGGACGCGTACACGGAGTTCCGGCGCCGAACCGTCGGCATCCATCACAGCATCGACGCGGGCGAGCGCAGCAGCCGCTTCGAGGTGCCGGCCGCGGCCATGGCGCATCCGGTCATGGAGCGGCTGCGGGACTTGGCCGCGGACACCATCGGCTTCATGAACGACATCCACTCCTTCGAGCGCGAGCGGCGTCGCGGGGACGGCCACAACCTCATAGCCGTCCTGCGCCGGGAGCGGGAATGCACGTGGGAGGAGGCCGCCGCCGAGGCGTACCGCATGACGTCGGACTGTCTTGAGGAGTACCTGGCTCTCGAGACCCATGTCCCGAAGATGTGCGACGAGTTGGGCCTCGACGTGGAGGAACGGGACCGGGTGGAGAAGGGTGTGGAGGCCATCCGGCACTGGATCAACGGCAATTACGAGTGGGCGCTGACCACCGGCCGGTACGCCGCCGACAAGACCGGCCCGGTGGCCACGGCCGAACTGGCCGGGCGGGGGGCCGTGGACGACCTGCTGACCATGTGACGCGAAGGCACCACCCCGGCGGCCGGGCCGTCGGGGTGGTGCCTTCACTCGGTCGCCGGTGTGGTGCCCTCAGACGGCGAATTCGACCGGCAGACTGTCCAGCCGTGATTCCCATGTGGACGCCGTGGAGGTGAGCTCCGACGGCGGCACGGCCAGGCGGAGCTTCGGCAGCCGGTGCAGCAGGATGTTGACCGAGGTCTCGATGATGGCCTGGCCGACGCCCTGCCCGGGGCATTCGTGCGGGCCCGCGCTGAAGGCCAGGTGCGAGGCGTTGCCCTGGACCGACACATCGGTGTCGGGGCGGATGGCCGGATCGTGGTTGCCGGCCGTGAGGCCCAGTACGAGCAGATCGCCCTCCTTGACCGGGCAGCCGCCGAGTTCCAGGTCGGCCGTGGCGAACCGGCCCGGCAGTACGGCGAGCGGCGGGGAGTCCCACATCACCTTCTCCACGACCGCGGAGAGGCTCAGCTGCCCGCTCACCAGGCCGGACAGCCAGGAGGTCTCGGTGAGAACGAGCTGGAGGACACGGGCCAGCAGATTGCTGGTCGTGGTGTGGGCGGTGATCAGGACCAGACGCAGATGGTTGACGATCTCCTCCTCGTCGAGACCGGAACCGTGCCCGATCAGGCTCGAAGCGAAGTCGGCCCCGGGCTCCGCGCGCTTGCGCGCGGCGAGTTCACCGAGGATGTCCATGATGCGTCCGTTGTGGGCGAGAGCGTCCGCGCCGCCCTTGATCACCTGCTTGCTGGACTCGGCGAGGGTGCGCCCTTCCCGCTCGGCGAGCCCGAAGACACGGGTGAGGACCAGCATCGGCAGATACTCGGCGAAGTCGGCCACCAGATCGGCCCGGCCCGTATCGATGAACGCGTCGATCTGCTTGTTCGCGAAATGTGTGATGTGACGGCGGATGCCGCGGCCGGCCATCGCGTGCAGGCTGTCGTTCACGGCCCCGCGCAGCCTGCGGTGCGGCTCGCCGTCCTGCGAGACACAGTCCGGACGCCAGCCCACCATCTGCATCAGCGGGGACGCCGCCTCGACCCGACCTTCCCGGAAGTCGCTCCAGATCCGTGAATCACGGCTGAACTGCAGCGGGTTGTCCAGCACCCGGCGGTTCTCCCGGTAGCCGAGAACCAGCCACGCGCGGACGTCGCCCTCCAGCAGCACGGGAGCGACGGAGCCGTACTTCTCGCGCAGTCGCCCGTAGATGCGCTGAGGATCGGTGGCCACCTCGGGACCGTAGAGCCGGAGAATATCCGTGCCTCCGGTGACGGGGCAGCCCGTTGCTTCGGGTCCGGTCAGGGTCTCGTCGGTCATCGTGGCTCCAGGGCTGCGGCCGAGTGGTCCTTCAAATACTGGACCAGAGTGACGAGCACGTCACGGCTGGCGGCCCGGTCGCGGGCGTCGAACGCGACGACCGGCGTGTCCGGGGGAACGTCCAAAGCGTCGCGTATCTCGTCGAACGGGTAGTCACGGGAGTCCGGGAAGACGTTGAGCGCGACCACGAAGGGGACCTTCTGCCGTTCCATCTCCTCGATGGCCCGGAAACTGGTGTCCAGTCTCCGGGTGTCCACCAGGACCACCGCGCCGAGGGCGCCCTTGAACAGCCCGTTCCACAGGAACCAGAACCGTTCCTGCCCCGGCGTGCCGAACAAATACAGCGTCAGCGAATCGTTGAGGGCGATCTTGCCGAAGTCCAGGCTGACGGTGGTGTGCGTCTTGTCGGTGACACCGATGAGGTTGTCGACGCCGGCGCTGGCCTGCGTCAGGGTCTCCTCGGTGGTCAGGGGCTCGATATCGCTGACCGAGCGGACCATCGTGGTCTTGCCCGTGCCGAAGCCCCCGGCGATCATCACCTTCACCGAACGGGCGTCATCGCCGGCCGGCCGCCGGGACGGGTCAAAGCCTTGCTCTGAGCCCACGGAGTACCTCCTCGAGGAGCTTGACGTCGTACCTGCCACCAGCGTCTGCCGGGATGGGGTCACGAGCTTCTATGCGGTCGTCCCCGAGTAGATCGGACAACAGCACCGCGACAATGTTGAAGGGCAGGCGGAGGTGGGCACTGACCTCGGCCACCGCCAGCGGGGCACGGCACAGCCGGAGGATCTCCTCGTGCTCGTGCTGCATTCCCGGGACGGGCGTGGCTCGCGAGACCACCAGCGTCGCCACGTCGAGAGTCGTGGCCGACCCGCCCGGTCCGCTACGCCCTCCGGTGAGGACGTAGTAACGCTCGAGGCCGGACGGATCGACCGGGCCGCGGGGAGCGCTCATTCAGAGGGCTCCTCCCGGCGAGGCGTGGTACCCAGAAGCTCGCCCATACGGCGGGCCAGGTCCTGCATCTGGTGGCCGAGCAGGCCCTGGTCGAGACCCTCGCGGGCGACGACCCCGAGATAGGTCTCCACACCGGCGCGGACCACGAAGAGATGACCGCCGTCGACCTCGATCATCGCCAGGCGGAGCTGCCCTCCGTGCTCGGGGAACTGCTTGGCGACCGGTGTGGCCAGCGACTGCAACCCGGCCACCACGGCGGCGAAGCGGTCCACGTCGTCCGGGTCGTCGGCGCCGTGGCCGGCGATGGCCGTTCCGTCACTCGACGCCACGACGGCGAAGCGGACCTCCTTGAAGCTGTCCACAAGGTCGTGCAGCGCCCAGCTCACATCGGATCCCTGGTACGTCATGGGGGCTAGTCGCTCTCTTCAGTGCGGTGCTCGGTGGACGGTCCACCGACGGTCGTTTCGTGGGCGGCCTCGGAGGTCCGGGACACCGGGGCAGGGGTAGGGGTGCGGGCCTCGCGGCCGGCTGCGGCGAACGCGGCGAGGCCGGCGAACGAGGCGTCCGGGGGAACCGCGTCGACAGCGGCCCGGTCGGCACGCTCGGACGACGTCGACGGGCCGTCCGACGCGTCGGCCCGGCGCCGGCGCCGGGGCAGACCGCCTGGCGTGGTGCCGGTGGCATCGCCGACGGCGGGGCGGGCGGCCGGTGCGTCCTCGGACGGGACACTCACGGGTGCCGCGGTCTCGGAAGCCGCGGGGGTGGGCGCGGCGGGGGTGGACGCGGCGGGGGCGCCGGAGTCGGTGGACGCGGGCGCGGCAGGGGCGGTGGGCGCGGTGGGGGCGCCGGAGTCGGTGGACGCGGGCGCGGCAGGGGCGGTGGGCGCGGTGGGCGCCGCGAGCGGGCTGAAGTACTTGTAGGGCACGACGAGTACGACGGAGGTACCGAGCCACGGCGAGTCCGCGAACGTCACGCGGATGCCGTAGCGGCGGGCGATCTTGCCGACCACACGCAGGCCGATGTTGGCGTCCTCGGAGATGCCGCCGAGACCCGCGCCGGGCGCGGAGCCGGCCAGAGCGTGCTCGACCTCTCGCTTCTTTTCCTCGCTGAGGCCCTTGCCGGAGTCCTGGATCTCGATGCCGACGCCGTTGGGGACTTCCTTGCCGGAGACGACCACCGGCTCGGTGGGCGGCGAGTACCGCGTGGCGTTGTCCAGCAGATGGGCGATGAGCAGCGTCAGGTGATCCACCAGCCGTCCGTCGACGCCCAGTTCGGGCAGCCGGCGCAGCTCCACGCGCTGGAATTCCTTGATCCGGCCGACGCCGCCGCGCACCACGCTCAGCAGGGGCTGCGGTTCCTGCCACTGGCGGCCCGGGCGGTCGGAGCCGGCGAGGACGCCGATGCTGGCGGCGAGGCCGTCGGCCGGGCCCAGGGCCTGGTCCAGTTCCATCAGGCCCCTCGCGACGGCCGGCAGCCGGCCGTGTTCCCCCTGCAGTTCGTGCAGACGGCCGCGCAGCAAGCTGGTCAGAACGTGGATACGGCTGCCGATGCTGATCACGGCCTGTTCAGCGGAGGCCGAACGGTCGATCTCCGCTTCGATGCCGGTCAAGGCGGACTTGAGGATCTTGTCCAGTCCGGCCTGCAAGCCGGCGTCGGCGACCGTACGCGGATCGCCGGGCGGCAGGATGTCGTCGATCGCCTCGCCGTCGCGCAGCCGCCGCATCGCGTCGGGCAGCTGCACGTCCCCGAGTTGGAGCACCGCGGCCAGTAGCTGGTCCGCCCGCTCCTGCAAGGCCTCGGTTTCCTCGGCCAGTCGGGCCTGGAACGCCGCGGACTGCTCCGCCAGCTGCGCCTCGTACCGGCGCGCCTGATCGGCCATTTTGGAAGAGGCATGGCGTTCCATGTCGGCGACATGCTTCTGCCACTGCTGCGAGGCCTGGGCCAACTCGGCGCGGTGGGTCTCCGCGGCCCGGCCCTCCTGGGCGCGGGTGCGCAGGAGGAGGCGCACGCATACGGCGCTCGCGGCTGTCGCCGCCAGACCCGCGACGGCCGTCGATATCCGGTCCGCGCTCATGAACGTGGCGGCGGCAGTCCCGCCGCCGAGGCCCAGTGGCAGCAGCCACCAGCCGCGCCAGGCAACGGGAGCCTGTGCGGTCGGAGGCGGAGTGGCGAGTTCCATCTGCATCCTTCGCATGTACGACGAACAGGGCGCGCTCACGGACACCGCACCGATGAGCACGCAGCACGAGATGGACGGTTACGATCCGTCAACTCGCGCGCACGGTGGGGAGCTTATCGGCTGCACACCCGAAAAGATGAATTCCGTGATCCAGCGGTAGTGAAGATTCCGCCACGCTACGCCGCCGTGATCAGGCGAGCAGCACCAGGGGTGCCCGCTCCGGCCGTGAGCCGGCCGGAGCGAGTGAGCGTGGGGCATGGTGGCGTTCGCGAAGGCAAGCCGGGTCCATGGCATCCGGGGCCGAGGGCATGCCCGATCGGCTTCTCGATCACCCGGCTTGCCGAACTCGGCTGTTCGACCTCATCACTGTCACCGGGGTCCGACTCTCGGAGTCCGAGAAATTGACGACCTGTCAGTCCGTTCGCGATGAGCGCGGCCATGGTCTGCCCCTTGCCGCACCACGGCGCGCCTCGGCCACCCACACCCGGCCGGCGATCCGAGCGCCGCACACCGGCGCGGCCACCCCTGCCGGATACGCCCCTCCCGCTCAGGCGGTCCGCGCGACCGCGGTGACCGTGTCGGCGAGCTGCTCGGCGTAGGCCGCGTCCAGCCCCTCGCGACCGAACAGCAGGCGATACCACATCGGCCCGTAGACAAGGTCAATGAGGAAGTCGTCGCCAGGGTGTGCCACTTCGCCGCGTTCGCGGGCGCGGGCGATCAGCGCGCGGACCACGTCGCGCCGGGGCAGGATCAGGCGCTCCCATACATGGCGGGCGAAGGCCTCGTCCTGAATGGATTCGGCGGCCAGCGCCCGGTTGAGGACGCCGCTGATGCCCTGCTGCGCCTCGAAGGTGGCGGTCAGCAGCTCGGCGAGGTCGCCGCGCAGCGTGCCGGTGTCCGGTACGGGCAACTTGCCGAGGGCGATGGCCGACAGGGCGTCCAGGATGGCCTCGCCCTTGCCTCGGTAGCGCCGGTAGACGGTCTGCTTGGAGACACCCGCTCTGGCCGCGATGCCTTCGATGCTCACCGCCCGGTAGCCGTCTTCCGCGACGAGGTCCGTGGTCGCACGCAGGATGGCGTCGTCCACGCCGGGGTCTCTGGGTCGTCCGCTCATGGACTTCACCTTACGGGATTGACATACGGACCGCACCGTAATGTAATTAATTACGAACCGCACCGCACCGTATTGAAAGTGAGAGAGTGATGTCCTCCCGCCGCACCGGACCGGCCCTGTGGGCACTGGCCCTGGGGTACTTATCCTTCGGCACCTCCTCGCTGGCCGTGGTCGGCCTCAGCGCCCCCATCAGCGAGGACCTGCACGTGACCCAGGCCCAAGTCGGCCTGCTCGTCACGGTGTTCGCCGCCGCCTTCGCCCTGACCGCCCCGCTCGCCCCGGTGGTGCTGCGGCGACTCGGCCGCAAGAGCGTCCTGCTCACCGGGCTCGCGATCATGGCCGCCGGCGGCCTCGGGGCCGCGCTCGCCCCGAACTACGGCGTACTGTGCGCGGCGCGCGTTCTCACCGCTCTGGGCGGCGCCGCCTTCGGCCCCTCCGCCTCGGTCGCCGGATCGATGCTGGTGAGCGAGGAACGCCGGGCGCGAGCGCTGGCCACGGTATTCGCCGGGATGACCGCGGCGACGGTGCTCGGGGTGCCACTGAGCACCAGCCTGGGCAACATCCTCGGCTGGCGCTGGGCCACCGTAGGCATCTCCGCCCTCGCCCTGCTCTCGCTCGCGCTGATCGCCGCCCTGGTGCCGACGCTGGAGCGCGGCGAGGCGACCACCCTGCGCGCCTTCGGCCCGGTGGCCCGCACCCCCGGGGTGCTGCCCGCCATCTCCACCACGCTCATGTTCATGGCCGCGCAGTTCACCGTCTACGGTGTCGCCGGCGCCTATCTCGCCGCCCGCTTCCACGCCACCGCCGGCCAAGTCGCCCTGGCCCTGATGGTGTTCGGCATCGCCGGAGTCGCCGGGAACGCCGCCGCCGGACGGGTCTTCGAACGCCTGGGCGGCCCCGCCACCATCACCGTGGCGCTCGCCGGATTCGGCACCGCGTTCGCCGCACTGCTGCTCCTGCCGGCCAATTTCCCGGCGGCTCTCGCCGCGCTGGCCTGGTGGGCGGCGTTCAGTCAACTCTTTCAGGCACCTCAGCAGGCCCGGCTCCTCTCCCTGGTGCCCACCCAGAGCGGCCTGGGCCTCGCCTTGAACGCCTCCGCTCTCTACCTCGGCATGAGCCTGGGCAGCCTGCTCGGCTCCACCCTGCTCCCGGCCCTGGGCACCGCCTGGCTGCCCGCCGCCGGCTTCTTCCCGCTCGCCGCGGCCGCCGTCGCCCACCGGGCCTCCGGCCGCCGGCGCCCCGGCACCACCGCGTCGGCCACGCCGGCCGCCGCCACGGCCGGCCGGGCCTGATGCCCCGCACCTCTCTCCCCATGACACCGAACCGACCGACCCACTTGGAGCACACCATCATGACCAGCCAGAACACCGCCCTCGTCACCGACTTCATGAACACCGTCTGGAACCAGGGCGCAACCGACCTGGCCGACAAGTACGTCGCCGAGGACCTCATCCAGCACAACCCCAACCTGCCCGACGGCCGCACCGCGCTGACCACGCTGATCGCCACCCTGCGCGGCCGGCTGCCCCAGATGCACTTCGCCATCGAGCGCACCGCCGCCGACGGCGACCTCGTCTTCGTCCACAGCCTCTTCACCCCGGCCCCCGGCCAGAACGGGCAGGCGGTCGTCGACATCTACCGCATCCAGGACGGCCTGATCGCCGAGCACTGGGACGTCCACCAGGACATCCCCGCCACCACCGCCAGCGGCCACCCCGTCGTCTGACACCCCGCCACCACACCGAGGCTGCCACCATGACCACCACCCGCCATGAACCCGCGTCGACGCACGGCAAGACCGTCCTGATCACCGGTGCCACCGACGGCCTCGGCCGGGCCCTGGCCCACGAACTCGCCGCCCAGGGCGCCACCCTCATCCTCCACGGCCGCAACCCCGCCAAGGGTGAGCGCCTGATCCACGATCTACGCGAGAAAACCGGCAATACCCGGCTCGCCTACGAGAACGCCGACTTCTCCTCACTGGCGGACATACGCGCCCTCGCCGACCGCGTCGCCACCCGGGACCGGCTCGACGTCCTGGTCAACAACGCCGGCCTCGGCGTCGAACTCGCCCGCCGGACCAGCCACGACGGAATCGAACTGACCTTACAGGTCGACTACTTGGCCACCTACGTCCTCAGCTCCAAGCTCACCCCGCTCCTCACCCGCACCGCGGGCGCCCGCGTCGTCAACGTGAGCTCCGCGGGGCAAGCCCCCCTCGACTTCGGCGATCCGCTCCTCGAGCGCTCCTGGGACGGTGTCCAGGCATACTGCCAGGCCAAACTGGCCCAGATCATGCTCACCCTCGACCACGCCGAACTTCTGCGCGGCCACGGCGTCACCGTCAACGCCCTCCACCCGGCGTCCTACATGCCCACCAAGATCGTCACGCACCTCTTCACCGTGCAGAGCACCCTGGAAGAAGGCACCACGAACACCCTCCGCCTGATCACCGACCCCACCCTCGCCGGCACCACCGGCACCTACTTCAACCGCGCCACGCCCGACCGCGCCCACCCCCAGGCGTACGACCCCGCCGCCCGCGCCCGGCTCCTCGAACTCAGCGAACGCCACACCGGCGTCGCCTGGCCGCGGATCTCCTGACAACCGACGCCGGACATGGCACGTGAGGGCGCTCGCCGGTCGGGGCCACGTCGCACCACAAAGAATCGTCATACGTGTGTCCTGCCGGAGGCCCGATCCGGTCATTTCTCCGGCAACCCGCTCCGCGCGCTCCCTGTCCGTTGCCACCATGACGTCATGGAGGACTTCGAGTTCGAGTGCTGGAACTGCTGGGAGACCAATGTGATCGCCGGGCGGCCCAAAGGGTTCTGGACGACGACCCATTACGAGCTTCCCGGCGAATGGAACTGCTGGAGCTGCGACGCCTCGAACAGCACTCCGGACGACTGACATCCCGTACCGGATCGGCCCGGCCCGGCCCGGCGCAGGACCCGGCCGATACCGCGATCGCGCCGCCATTCGGCCGTCGGCGCGGTCCGCGCGGTTTACCGTCCGGCATGATCCCCTTACAGTCCGGTGTCATGACGGAGACGAGTAGCGCCGCAGCCGGCGGATCCTCAGCGAACGCTCCCGGAACGGGGACGGCCGGCGGGCGGCTCGCGGGGAAGGCCTGTGTGATCACCGGCGCGGCCCATGGGATCGGTCGCGCCGTAGCCGAACTCTTCGCCCGTGAGGGTGCGATGGTGGTGGCCGCGGATCTCGACGAGGACGGTCTGCGGCGGCTGGCGGAACGGCTGCCGCAGGCGGTCACCACGGTGGTCGGCGACGTCTCACGGGACGAGGACGCCCGCCGGATGATCTCCGCCGCCGTCGAGCGGCACGGCCGGCTGGACGTCCTGGTGGCCAACGCGGGGGTCATCCCGCTGTCGGAGATCACCGATGCCGGTGCCGAAGACTGGGACCACGTGATGGCGATCGACGGCCGGGGCATGTTCCTCACCTGCAAGTACGCGATCGAGGCCATGGCCCCGGCGGACGACGGCAGCGGGGGTGGGGGTGGCGCCATCGTCTGTGTCTCGTCCATCTCGGGCGTCGCCGGGCAGCGTGGACAGGCGGTCTACGGACCCGCCAAGTTCGTCGCCTCCGGCCTCACCAAGCACCTCGCCGTGGAATGGGCCGACCGCGGCATCCGCGTCAACGCCGTCGCCCCCGGCACCATCACCACCGAACGCGTCGCCCGTCTGCGCGACGAGCCCGGCGGAGCCGAGTACCTCGCGGACATCGAACAGCTCCACCCCATGCGCCGGCTCGGAGCCCCGCGGGAGGTGGCCGCCGCCGTCCTCTTCCTCGCCTCCGACGAGGCTTCCTTCATCACCGGCGCCGTCCTGCCCGTCGACGGCGGCTACCTCGCGCAGTGACCAGCCGGCCGCCGGCCCCGCCCCGCGGCCCCACGGCCGGCCGGGCGGGTGGCGGGCGGGTGGCCTCAGGCGAGGCCCGCGGCGATGGCCCGGCGGACGGCGTCGGCGCGGTCCTTGATATCCGCCTTGGCGAACAGGTTGTTGATGTGCGTCTTGACCGTGGCCTCGCTGATGAACAGCTTCTCGGCGATCGCCCGGTTCGGCAGACCCTGGCCGATCAACGTGAGCACCTCGCGTTCGCGGGGCGTGATGTCGCCGGGCAGCGGCCGCGCGGGCTCCGGGGGCTTCGTACGGAGCGTGGCGAGCAGCCGGTCCCGTACCTCGCGGTCGAGGACGGACTGTCCCGCGGCGGCGGCGCGGATCGCCCGGGCGATGTCCTGGCGCCCCGCGTTCTTGGTGAGGTAGCCCCGCGCCCCGGCGCTCAGCGCGGCCAGGATCGAGTCGTCGTCGGCGAAGGTGGTCAGCACGACCACGGCCACCTCCGGGTGCTCCTCCGTCAGCCGCCGGGTCGCCTCGGTGCCGTCCATCACGGGCATGCGCAGATCCATCAGGACCACGTCCACGGGCCCCGCCGCCACCGCCGCGAGCACCTCGGTCCCGTCGGCCGCCGCCGCGACGACCTCGAAGTCCCCGGACAGGCCGAGGACGGCGGCCAGCGGCTCGCGCACCGCCGCCTGGTCGTCGGCCACGACCACCTTCAACCGCCGTACGTCCTTCGTGGGTTCACTCATCCCGGGATCACCGTTTCCACCTGCCATCCGCCCGCCTCCGGTCCTTCGGTGACCGGGCCCGCGGTGATCGTCCCTTCCAGCAGGGCGACCCGTTCGCGTATGCCGATCAGCCCCATCCCGCTGCCGGTACCGGTTCCCGTGTTGACGGTACGGGTCGCCGGCCCGTTGCGGATGCGCAGTGCCGTCGACGCGGCCCCGAACGCCAGTTCCACCCGCACCTCGGCGCCAGGCGCGTGCCGGGCCGCGTTGGTCAGCGACTCCTGGGCGATCCGCAGCAGGCCCTGGGTCACCCGGGACGGGACCTCACGGACGGTCCCGGTGACGGTGAGCGCGTCGCGGTGCCCGGAGGTGTCCAGCATCGCGGTGAGGGACTCGACCAGCGGCAGCGCGTCCTCGCGCAGCGCGTGCACGGTCCACTGGGCCTGCTTCAGGCTCTCCTTGACCATGCTGTGCGCCTTCCGGTTCGCTTCGCGGACCCGCTCCAGGTCGCCGGTGTCGATCAGCGCGTCCGCCAGCTCCAGCTGCATGTTGATGCCCGCCAGGGAATGGGCGAGGACGTCGTGGACGTCGCGGGCGATCCGGCTCCGCTCGGTCAGGACGGCGGTCCTCGCCTCGGCCCGCGCCGCCCGCTCCGCCGACTCGGCGGCCGAGAGGGCGGCGGCGAAGGCTTTCTCGCGGCTGCGGTTGAGGATGCCGATGAGGACGGGGCCGCCGGTGGTCAGGCCCAGCGTCCACGGCAGCAGGTTGTGGCCGGGGCCGAGGCGGAAGTACAGGACGCCGCCGCACAGCAGACCGCACAGGGCCGCCAGGGTGAGCGACTTCCGGGGTTCGAGGCGGACGCCGATGTGGCCGACGAGGAAGTACGCGAAGAGGTAGCTGGAGCCGGTGCTGCTGACGCCGATCAGGGCGGCCGCCGCCACGATGCCCAGGGTCAGCCAGACCGGGACCAGGCGCGGCGGGATCCAGTCCTCCGGTAGATGCCGGGCCGCCAGCGCGGCGGAGTTGACCAGGAGCAAGACGGCCACGGCCAGCCCCCGGCCGCTCGGGCCCAGCGGCCGGACCGTCCAGAACGCCGCGACGATGACGAAGACGGTAAGGGCCCGCTGGAGCCAGGGATTCTGACCGGGAACAAGCCGGAGGCCGGCTCCCTGGTGCGGAGCCGGCCCTTGTTCCGGGACGCTCTGGGCTTCGGGCACGGCGCGACCATAGCCCACGGTCAGGCCGTACGGTCGAGAGCGGACGCGGAGCGCGTCGCCGTGGCGGGGTGCTGCTGATGGGCGACCATCCGGCTGCGGACGAAGATCGTCGCGAGCCGGGTGACGACCTCCGTGAGCGCCATCAGAACGAAGGCCGCAACCCACGCCTGGCTGCTGGTGATGTGGTTCGTGGCGCTGAACCGGGCGACGTCGGCGGCGCCTCCGCCGTTCTGGACCCAGACTTGGAAGCCCATGCGGGCGCTCATGCCGACGATCCACAGAAGCGCGGAGACCACGCCCGCCTTGATCAGCAGGTGCTCACCGGCGACCCGGATGCGGGTGTAGACGCCACCTGCGACGCCGAGCACGGCGCCCACGGCCATCAGCGTGCCGATCAGCACGAGGTCGTTGCCCGCCATGGGGATGGCGCCCAGGTAGCTGTAGGCCACGAAGGCCACGATCCCGAGCGGGATCAGGAAGGTCTTCAGGTCGAGCCGTCCTTCCCGCAGCTGCCGGAAGACGACGAGGACGAGGATGATGTCGGTGATCCATTCGGTGGTTGTCATGTCTTCAGCCTGCCGATCCGGCGCCTCTCGCACCTGGACCCAGGGGTGGAACAGCGGGTGGAGATGGAATGCCCTCGCTGCGGGGGAAGGCGAAGGTACCCGCCGCGGGCACCGGACGGGTGTTCACACAGCGTGACGATCTCAGGCGGGAAGGCGGTCAGGCCGTCAGCCGCCGGACCACGGCCCCGGCGGCCCGGGTGATCGCCTCGCGCGCCTCGTCGGCGCGCTCCGGGTCCAGCGTCTCGAAGCCGTGCCGGGCGCCCGGTACGTCCACCGGTTCGACCTCCGCCCGGGCCGTCGCGGCGGCCGTGACGAACTCCTCGACCGTCGCGGCGAACACCGCGTGCTCCCGGCCCACCCGGGTCAGCACGACCGGCGGAGTCGCCGCCCCGGCCGCCGTGACCGCCGCCACCGGCCGGAACCGCGTGTCCACCGCCCGCCACGACGGGGGCGGCGCCAGCACCGGGTAGGTCAGGGCCACGCAGCGCAGCCACGGACGCTGCTCGGCGCTCAGCCAGTCCGCCGCCAGCAGCCCGCCGCCCGAGAAGAACCACAACGCGATCCGATCACCGTCCACCCGGGGATCCGCGCGCAGCGCGTCCACCGCCTCGGCCACGTCCCGCGCCGCCCGCGGGTAGTCGGTCAGGTCGTACAGGCGGTGGTCCACGCTCGCGCCGACCAGTCCCAAAGAGGCCGCGTACCGGCCGTAGCCAAGGAGGACCGGCATCCGTCCGGGCCTCGGCCGCTGGTCCGGCGACACCGGACCGCCGTGCACGAACAGCACGGCCGGACGCGGCCCTTCGGCCCGCGGCAGGTGCAGGTCGAGCCGCCCCTGGCGCTCGTGCGGACATGCCGGTGCGTCGACCGGGAAGTTCACGGGGTGCGCGGGGCCGTGGGCATCCGCGCCATGGGGTGCGCCCGGACCGGCCTCGGGCAGGTCGAGCCGCCGTCCTTCACCGGCCGCCGCGCGGAGCAGAATTCCGGCGAGCGGGCCGGGCGCGGAGAGCATCGGCCAGTGGCCGGTGCCGAGTTCGAAGAACCGCACGTGCGGGCCGGTCAACACCCGTAGCCGTGCCGGGCCGTTCGCCACCATCGCCTCCACCATGCCGATCCCCGAGCCGTTCGCGGTACACAGCACACCGGTCGTCGGCCGGTCGAAGGGGCTGCCGGTCAGGCGCAGCGGCTGGGTCAGGGTCCGTACGGGCTGGGGCCCGGCCAGCCGGTCGAGCCGGTCCAGATCGTCCTCGGACAGTCCCGCCGTACTGCCCCAGTCCCGCCACCGCTCTCCACGCGGCGGCGGCACGAGCCCTGTCGACCCGGCCCGCGCGAGGAGTCCCGGCCCGTCCGGCAGGGCGGCGAGCGCCGTGTCCCCGTCGCCCGGCATCCCCGCGTCCAGGTACACCACCCGGGCGATCCGCTCCGGCCGCCGGTCGGCGGCCCCGAGCACCGGATGGATCCCGTAGTCGTGCCCGACCAGGACCACGTCCGCCCCTGTCGGCACCCGGTCCACCACCCGCAGCACATCGTCGATGTGGGTCTCCAGATCGACGTCCGCCGCCCGCGTACGGTCGCCCTCGCCGCCCATCGCGGCCGGCGTCACCGCGTACGCCTGCGCTCCGGCCGCCCGCAACCGCGCCACGACTTCCGCCCAGATCCATCCTCCGGTGAAGGGGCCGGACACCAGCACAAAAGCAGTCATCTCGCTCGCTCTCCTCGCCTGCCGCACGATGCCGCCCGATCGCATGGGCATCGAATGAGCCATGTCGCCGCGTGGCGGCGGCCCTCGGCACGGTAGGAACTCCCCTCGGGGGAGATACAAGTACGGGGGCAAGGGCGGGCGAGATACCCGCAGGGGGCGAGGGCGGTACGGCAACGCGAGCGCCCGTGAGCCGGCGGCAGTCGCTCGTCGGGACCACGGCGTCGGCACGGGTAGCGTGGCGGGCATGGGCGCCGACGACGAGACATGGAGCATCGGGGAACTCGCCGAACGGGCGGGCGTCACGGTGAAGACCGTGCGCTTCTACTCCGACCGTGGGCTGTTGCCGGAGTCCGGTCGCAGCACGGGCGGTCATCGCCGTTACGGGGCAGGGGCGTTGGAGCGACTGCGGGCGATCCGGGCGCTGCGCGGACTGGACCTTCCGGTCGTGGCCGTCGGCCGGGTGCTCGACGAACAGGGCTCCCTGGAGGACCTGGTGGCGGGGAAGTTGCGCGAGGTGCGCGACGGGATCGCCGAACTGCGCTGGCGCGAGGCGTCGTTGCGGCTGCTCCAGGGCTGCCCCGCGCGCGAACGGGCCGAACGGCTGCGGCTGCTGGGTGCCGTGACCTTGCCGCCCGACACGACGGCGCTCGCCCGGTTCTGGCGTCGTACTCTGCCCGTCCGATTCCCGGCCAAGCTCGCCGCGGCGGTCGTCGAGGCGGCCGTGCCGCAGCTTCCCGAGCACCCGGCCCCGGAGCAGGTCCTCGCCTACGCCCGGCTTCGGGAGCTCGTCGCCACGGCCCCGGCACCCGCCGTCCACCTGGCGCGTCTTCCGCATCGGCCGACAGTCCTGTACGAGGGCCTGGCCGAGGCCTACGAGCTGGGGGCGGCGGAGATCACGCGCGGACTGCCGCCGGCTCCGGGAGCGGCGCTCGACGGTTTCGTCGCCGCCTACGCCGCGGCGCTCGGTGCCCGGGACAGCCGGGCCTTCCGGCGCCGCCTCGCCGGACTGATGGTGGAGGGCGCCGACCCGTCGATCGGGCGGTACTGGCGGCTCGCCGGTGAACTGGCCGGTGAGCAGAGCGGTCCCACGGCCGGAGCCGTCCACGGCTGGCTGTGCACCGCCCTGAAATCCGGCCTCGGCCGGGACGCCATCCCGCCCGCCGCTCCTGGGTGGGCGCGGTGAACTCCCGCGCGCCCCACGCTCGGAAGCGGGGCCCTAGGGGCGGAATGGGAGCTGGAGGCCGACCTTGCGGACACGCTCGTCCCCGACATCCCCCGCCCGCACCTCGTGGCCGCCTTCCTCGCCCATCTCGAAGCCACCGGCGGACTGGACTGACGGCGGTCCTGCCCCTGGGGCTCGGCAAACCGCCGGAGCGGCCCGTTGCCGACCCGGCGGGGTCTTCCCCGCTTGTTCAGGCGGCGGTCCGCACCAGGCAGGCGCGCACCACGTCGGCCAGTGTCCCGGTGCCTTTCAACAGTTCGCGCTGGACCCGGGCCCCCGTGCCGGAATCGAGGAGGGCGGCGAGCCCCGATCTGACCAGGGACAGGTCGCCGTGGTCGGCGAGGCTGTCCTCGACGTGGTGGAGGAAGGCGCGGACGGCGGATTCGGCGGGGGCGGGCCGCATGCTGAGAGGGTGGACCAAAGGTCCGTCGAGTCCCGACCGGGCGGCCTGCCAGGCGGCCAGCCGAAGCAGGGGGACGCCGTGCCGGCTCGCGGGTTCGCCGTTCTCCCACTGTCGTGCCGCCGTCTCGACCAGCGCGCGGGAGAGGGCGGCGAGGACAACGGTCGTACGGGCGTCGAGGCAGACATCGGCGACCCGGATCTCGACCGTGGGATAGGAGTGGGCGAGGCGGGCGTCGAAGTAGACCATGCCCTCGTCGAGAAGCGCCCCGGTGGCCAGCATGTCCCGCACGATCCCGTGGTACCGGTCGGCGGAGCCGAAGAGTTCCGTCGGCCCGGCCGAGGGCCAGCGCCCCCAGACCCGGCTGCGGTAGCTGCTGTAGCCGGAGTCACGTCCCTGCCAGAAAGGCGAGTTCGCGCTGAGCGCGGTGAGCACCGACAGCCAGGGGCGGATACGGTCCAGGACCGCCACGCCTTCCTCGTCGGACGCGACGGACACATGGACGTGACAGCCGCAGGTGAGCTGTTCCTGTGCCGTCATGCCGAACCGCTCGGCGAGCCACTGGTGTCGCGTCGCGCTCCCGAGGGACGGGGTGACCGGGAGCGGGGAGGTCGCCAGGGCCACCGCGGCGGCTCCCCAGGCGCGCGCGTGGGCGCTGACGCGCTCCCGGCACCGGCGTATCTCCTCCGCCAGCTCGCCCATCTCCGTCTGCGGGCTCGTCGAGAACTCCAGCTGTTCGCGTTGCAGCTCCGCCTGGAACGCCTCCTCCTTCTCCGCTCGCTCCTGAGCGGCGGAGGCCAGCACGGCCAGCGCCACAGCGCACGGCACGCCGCTGTCGGGGTCGACCAGCAGCAGTTCCTCCTCGACACCCACACTCCGCATGTCAGCGCCCCTCTCCGGCCGCGCACGCATTCCGCCGCTTCTCCCTGCGCCGGGTACCCGGTATGCGGACCGGCAATCACCAGGGACGGGGCGAGGGCGACGGCGGGATGTCCGCAATGCCCCGCCCACCCTCGCCTCCACGGAACCGGGCCACGCATCGCCATGTGACCCTGTGAATGCGTACGGTCGCCCTCCGATCTCGAACCTGCGAGCGATGGCCACCCCGACGCCTGTACCACCCAGCATCCGCCCCCGGCGCCGTCCCGGCGACCCGGGATCCAGGGGCGGCGACCACATCGAGCAGAGCCCCTGCCCGGCCCTGCTCCGGCCGCTCGCGGGGCGGCCCGGCTCGGGACCTCCGCCCGGCCCGTCCGCTGCGCACTTCCCCTCTCGTGCCCCAGGCCCGAATCCCGTGCCCGGCCCGCCCGACCTGACCCGACCTGACCCGACCTGCGAGAACGACTCCGGGACAGTCGCGCGCCGTGACGAGAAGTTCACGTCCCAAACCTTGTTACGTCATGTTCTACGCGCGTATCTTCTGCTTCTGGATCTGTGCGGGATGCCTTCGAACATCCCCCGCCACGAATTTGACGATCCCTCACTGCCCCTGGCGCCGACGCGGCGACCGGGCTTGTGTCCTGCGATGAAGGAGTGCCGCAACGGTGCCCAGTCCCCTCCCCATCCGCCGCACCCTGCTGCGTGCCACCCTGCCCGCCGCGGTCACCGCGTCGCTGGTGCTCGTCCCGCTGCCCGGCGCGGTCGCCACCCCTTCCACGGGCGCGGTCATCGCCGAGGTGTACGGCGGCGGCGGCAACTCCGGCGCGACGCTGAAGAACGACTTCATCGAACTCGCCAACCCGTCCGGAGCCGCCCTCGGCCTGGCCGGTCACAGCCTCCAGTACCTTCCGGGCAGCCCCAGCGCCGGCAGCAAGTGGGGGGTCACCCCGCTGACCGGCACGGTCGCCGCGGGTGGCCGCTACCTGGTCGCCGAGGCCCCGGGCACGGGCGGCACCGTCGACCTGCCGACCGCCGACGCCGCCGGCAGCCTGGCCCTGTCCGCCACCACGGGCACCGTCGCGCTCGTCAAGGGCACCGAGGCCCTGACCTGCAAGACCGCCGCAGACTGCGCCGGCGACCCCCGCATCGTCGACCTGGTGGGCTTCGGCCCGGCCGTGGTCCACGAGGGTTCCGGCGGCGCCGACGGCGCGTCGAACACCGCCTCGGTGGCCCGCGCCGCCTCCCTCGCCGACACCGACGACAACGCCGCCGACTTCCGGCCCGGCGCGCCCACCCCGGTCAACAGCAAGGGCGAGACCACGCCCGGCTCCGGCGGCGGCGACACCGGCCCGACCGAGCCCGGCACGGTGCGCGTCCACGACATCCAGGGCGCCACCCGCGTCTCGCCCATGGCGGGCAAGACGGTCACGGGCGTCCCCGGCATCGTCACCGGCGTCCGCACGTACGGCACGAAGGGCTTCTGGATCCAGGACCCGAACCCGGACGCCGACCCGGCCACCAGCGAGGGCGTCTTCGTCTACACCGCCGGCACCGGCCCGGCCGTCAAGGTCGGCGACTCCGTCCTGGTGACGGCCAAGGTGACCGAGTACTACCCGAACAGCTCGGGCGGCTCGCAGTCGCTCACCGAGCTGTCCAACCCCAAGGTCACGGTCGTCTCCTCGGACAACCCGGCACCCGCCCCGGCGGTCCTCGACGGCTCGGCCATCCCGGCGGCATACGCCCCGGAGGCGGCGGGCGGCTCGATCGAGTCCCTCCCGCTGCGCCCCGACGCCTACGCGCTCGACCTGTACGAGTCGCTGGAGGGCATGAACGTCGAGATCCGCGACGTTCCGGTGACGCAGGCCAGCAACTCGTACCACGAGCTGTGGGTGAACGCCCGCGAGCAGGACCCGCGTTCGTCCCGCAGCGGCTCCGTGTACCTCGGCTACGACAAGCAGAACTCCGGCCGGATCATGCTCCAGTCGCTGGGCGCGGTCGCCGACTTCCCGGTCGCCGACGTCGGCGACCGGCTCACCGGCGCCACCAACGGCCCGCTGGACTACACCAATTACGGTGGCTACGCGGTGCAGGCCAACCGGATCGGCGACCTCCAGTCGAGCGGACTGCAGCGCGAGGTCACCGCCCCCGCCCTGCCGAGCGAGCTGACGATCGCCACGTACAACGTCGAGAACCTCGACCCGGGCGACTCCGACCAGAAGTTCGCCGACCTCGCGGCCGGCATCGTCACCAACCTGCGTTCGCCCGACATCCTGGCCCTGGAAGAGGTCCAGGACGACAACGGCCCGGTCAACGACGGCACGGTCACGGCCGGTGCCACCGTCGCCAAGTTCGTCGAGGCGATCAAGGCGGCCGGCGGTCCCGCCTACGACTGGCGCTCCATCGACCCGGTGAACGGCAAGGACGGCGGCGAGCCCGGCGGCAACATCCGCCAGGTGTTCCTGTTCAACCCCGACCGCGTGTCCTTCACCGACATAGCCGGCGGCGACTCCACCACCGCCGTGGACGTGACCGGCACCGGCAAGAGCACCTCGCTGACCGCCTCCCCCGGCCGGATCGACCCGGCCAACGAGGCGTGGAACAGCAGCCGCAAGCCGCTGATCGGCCAGTTCAAGTTCCACAACAAGCCGGTCTTCGTGATCGCCAACCACTTCAACAGCAAGGGCGGCGACCAGGGCCTGGACAGCCGCTTCCAGGCCCCGACCCGCAGCTCCGAGGTGCAGCGCGCCAAGCAGGCCGAGGCCGAGCGCGCCTTCGTCGCCAAGCTTCTGGCCGCCGACTCCGGCGCCCGGGTGGTCTCCCTCGGCGACTTCAACGACTACCAGTTCTCCCCCGCGCTCCAGACCCTCACCAAGGACGGCGTGCTGCGCGACCTGGTGAACGAGCTGCCCGCGTCCGAGCGTTACTCGTACGTCTACCAGGGCAACTCGCAGGTGCTCGACCACATCCTGGTCAGCCCCGCGTTCAAGACGCAGCAGACCCACTACGACGTCGTTCACATCAACAGCGAGTTCGCCGTCCAGGCCTCCGACCACGACCCGCAGGTGGTCCGCGTCAAGCCCTGACCCGGCTCTCCCCGTCGCGCCTCTCCCGTCCGGTCCCCGACCGGAGGGGAGAGGCGTGCCTCGTTTCACGGGTGCTTCCGCACCCGGCGCGGAGCGGGAGGCGGGCGGCGCGGAAGCCGCGCCTCCACGAATCTTCCGTATCCGACGGAAACCGCGTACGCCGGCACACGCTTCTGACAAGATCGGCCCATGCACACCAAGGCGGAGGGGCTCCGTGCCTGGGTGACCGGGCTGGACGACCGCGCCCTCCGAGAACTGCTCATGATCCCCGGCGTGTTGGCGTACATACCCGGGATCACCACCCACGGGAGAAGCGCGTCGGCACCGCGCCTGAGACGCCGTGAGACCCAGGCCGCTCGCGTCTGGCTGAGCCGTACGAGTACGGGCAGCCTCGAGGCGATCGCGCGGTACTCGTCGGGTTGGGCCATGGTCCGTCTGGAACGGTGCTTCGGGCATCCGGTGGACGATCTGGTCCAGCCCTCCGTGGATCGCCTGCGGCGGATGCTCCGCCGGATCGACCCCGTGCTGGCGCAGATCACGCTGTTCGTCCTCGCCGGCGACCCCGTCGCCGAGGGCGGAACGGTCGGGGACCACTGGGACGATCTGTGGGAGGCCGCCTCGGCCGCCGGAACACCGTGCCCGTGCCAACGAGGAGACGGGCCGTGCCATCCGGCCGGCCGGGACGAGGACGGGCCGGGTGACGGCAAGTCCGACGGCGAGGACGACGGCGAGACGGACACGGATGCGGATACGAACGCGGATGCGGATGTCGTACGAGGAGAAAAGGACGCCCCGTTGACCGTGGAGATCAGCGAAGACCGGCTGCTCGCGTCGAGGCAGGCGCTGAGCGAGCGGTCGGCGGAACTGGGCCGGGTGCTGGAGGAGACGCTCGGACAAGTCCGAGCCGGACGCTCCGTCCCGGAGCTCCTGGCCACGCGGCTGGAGGAATGGCGGCAGGCCCGGTCCGCGATCGTGGACCTGCTCGCCCTCGGCGACCGCGAATGGCCCGGGGAAGCGGGATTCGCCGAACTCGACGCGATCGTCCAGGAGTTCCGGGAGGCCGCAGCGGAGCGCGCCGAGGAACTGCGCAAGCTGGGCGAGGACCGCGAGGATCTTCGCGTCCTCCTGGACCGGACCTCGGCCGACGCGCCGCACCGCATCCCGTTGCAACAGTCGCTGACCGCCCTCGAGTCGCGGATCAGCGAACTCATGGAGGCAGGGGTCCCCACCGCGGCACCGTCGGACGGTCCTCCGCCGGCCGCCGCACGGGAGAAGACCCCGGCGCCGGAAGAAACCTCGGCTGCCGCTCCCGAACAGCCCCCGGCCGTCGATCCGGGCCAGAGATCCGCGCCGATGACGGAACCGGAACCGGACCTGGAGCTGGAGCCCGCGGCGGAACCGCACCGCGCATCCGCCACCATCCCCGGGCCCACCGCCGAGGCCACCACGACCGCCGAGTCCACCGAGACCCCCGCGCCGGCCTCGCCTTCGAGCCCGGAGGCGGAGCCCGCGGCGACCCCGGCCACGGCCACGGAGCCGTCCTCGGCCCGGTCCCCCGAGGCCGGGCAGGCCACGGTGCCCGCGCCTGCCGCGCCCAGGGAATCCGTGCCCGTACGGGAAGCGGAGGTCCAAAAGGCCGAGGTCCAAAACACGGAGGTCCGCGAGGCGGACGGTGCTCCGGCGCCCCGGGCAGGGGCCGTCACCGAGACGGACCCCACGTCCGAAGTCCGTCCTCAAGCGTCGGAAGCACAGGCGCCGGAGCCGGAGCCGACCGGCACGGGCGCCGACGGCGCCCCGATGGACGCGACGTCCGCGCACCGCACCACCGCGGACCCGCACCCCGCCGCGGCGGCCACGCCGGCCCCGGCCTCCCCCCTGACGGAAGCGGAAGTCGAAGCGGAAGGCGAAACGGAAGCGGACGCGGAGAAGTCCCTTTTCCTGCCCTGGACCTCGCCGTCGGCGCCCGGCGACGGCGACGCCGGCCATCACCTCGGCGGCGACCGTGACGACGAGGCCGCGGTCACCCGGCTGATCGGCCAGGGGCGTTTCCAGGAGGCCTACTGGATGACGGTCGGCTCGGCGGAGCCCGCGCACCGCGCCGACTGTCTCGCCTTCGCCGAGGCCGCCTTCGCCTGCGCCGACGAGACGGAGGCGCCCGCCGTGATGACCGGCTTCGACCCGGAGATCCAGCTGCTCCAGGCCGACCGGCCCGCGCTGGTGCTGGCCGCCGTCGCCTCGCTGCGGGCCGGTCTGCTGGTGGGCTGGCCCAACGACCTGCTGATCCAGACGGATCTCTCCTCCACCGTGCCCGGCACCTGGGGCAAACTCCTCGAACGGGCCGTCGAGGCGCTGCGGCGCTACCACCGGCTCGACCTCAGCACGACCCGTCCGACCACCGACACCGTGCTGGGACTCACCCCGGACCAGCTCTCCTGCGAGGCCACCGAGTTGCGCGACGCCCTGCGGCGCCAGCGCATCGGCTACACCCGCGCGACCCAGGTCCGCACCCGTCTGATCGACTCGGACCAGCCTCTGGGGAAGGCCCTGGACGGAGTCGGCGCCTGGGCGGCCGGCACGGCCGGGGCGGCCGACCTCGACCGGATCTGGCAGCTCTTCCGCAAGCGCGGTGCCGCGGAACGCATGATCGAAGAGGCCGACGCCGAGATCCGTACGCCGAAGCAGGCGAAGGAACCGATCGAGGCCGCCGCCAAGCGCGCGCTGCTGCGCAGCATCGAGCAGGTCTCCGATCTGCTGTCCCGCGCCAGGGCGCTGGCCGCCCCGCTCGTCGCCGAACGGACGGACAGTGCCACCGGGCTCCGCCACGCCCTGGAGCAGGTGCGCCACGAGGCGCCGCTGCCGGGCGTCGAGGGCGCCGCGCTGCTGCGGCTGCGTGCCTGGCTGCTCGAAGGCGACCGCTCGTCCGGCACCCCCGTTCCGGCACACGACCCCGACGCCTCGGGTATGGCGGACCACCCCAGGGCCGAGGCCCTGCTCGCCGTGCCGGAGCTGCCTCGGTCGGCCGACGGGGCGCCCCGGCCCGGCGAGGAGGGGTTCGGCGAGGCGGTGCTCACGCTGCTGGAGCCGGTCGACGCGCGCGCGGTGCTCCGGAAGTACGTCGAGCAGGGCGACCTGCATCTCGCCGACGCCCTGGTCTCGGCGCTCGAACAGGACCTGGTCCCCGCCCTCCCGAAGGGCCCCGACGCCGTGCCCCGCGACTGGCGGCAGCTGCGCGACCCCGAGTGGACGCGCTGGAGCGCCCTTCACCGCAAGGCCCACGCCGGGGCGAGCGCCCTGCTGTCCGAACTGCGCACACAGCAGCTCGACCTGCACACCGAGCGGGAGCTGGCCGGTCGTCTCGAAGAGCTGAGCCGGCCCGTCCCCGAGGGCGCGTTCGGCCGCACCTGCGCCGGCATCACCGTCCTCGAGGGCGAGATGCGGGCGAAGGTCCGGGAGTACGTGGCACACCTCCACGAGAGCCTGACCGCGCTGAATCCCTCGGCCGAGGTGTCGCGGCGCCTCACCTCGATGCTGGAGGCCGGGGACACCGTCACCGCCGAGGAGTGTCTGGCCCTGCTGCGCGAGGGCAAGCCGCTCCCCGACTGGAGCGGTACGGACCCGGGAGCGGAGCTGAAGGGCTTCACCCGCGGCATCGACCGGCCCGAGGTGCGCAAGGCGTCCGGTTCCCAGGGCTACTCCGCCCGGCCCTGGGCCGAGTTCTACCTGGACGGCAAGCCCCTCACCGAGGGCGCGCGAAGCGGGCTGGACTCGTGGGACGCGCTGTGCCGCCCCGCGACCCGGGGTTCGGAGTGGCAGCGGCACGTCCCGTCGGTCCTGCGGCTGCTGGGTCTGGAATGCCCGCAGACGCCGGTCCGGGACCAGCAGCACGAGGTGCGCGGAGTCCTGCGGCTCACCGCCCGGGCGCGGGCCAGCGAGACGGCTCCCGGCTACGTGGCCGCCCTGGGGTCGGCCGCGTCCGCGTACACGATCCTCGTGGTCTCCGACGAGCAGCGCGGTCGCAGCCCGCTGGAGCTGCTGGACAGCAGCGACTCCGGTGCCTGTCTGATCCTCTATCTGTATCCGCTGGGGCTGAACGGACGCCGGGAGATGGCGGCCCGGGCCCGTACCGCCGCCTCCCAGCAGGCGCTGGTGGTGGATCCCGCAGTGTTCGGCTGGGTGGCGGCACGCTCCCCGCGGTCCTTCCGGGCCACGCAGCGGGTGACCCTGCCGTGGACGGCGTACAACCCGTACACGCCCTTCGTGGCCGGGCTCGTGCCGCCGGAGGTCTTCTACGGCCGGCAGGAGGAGATCGCCGCCGTCACGGATCCGCTCGGCGCGCTGTTCCTCTACGGCGGGCGCCAGTTGGGCAAGTCCGCGCTGTTGCGCAAGGTGCAGGCGTCGTTCCCCGGCGCACCGGGCCGCGAGGCCGTCTACGTCGACCTCAAGGCGCGTGGAGTGGGTGAGGCCGAACCGGCCGAACGCATCTGGGCGGTACTGGAGGACGAGCTGACCCGTATCGGCGTACTGAACGGGCCGGCGGGGCCGGACAGGACCCCGGACGCGATGCTCGCCCAGGTGGAGAGCTGGCTGGGCGAGAGCCAGGACCGGCGGGTGCTGGTGCTCGCCGACGAGGCCGACGCCTTCCTGACCGCGGACTCGAAGGCCGTCCACGGGCGGGGCGGGGAGGCCACGTTCGCCAATGTGCTCCGGCTCAAGGGCCTGATGGACCGCACCGACCGCCGGTTCAAGATCGTCTTCGCGGGTCTGCACCAGGTCCAGCGCTTCAGTCATCTGTCCAACGTCCCCCTGACGCACGGGGGTCCGGACGTGCTGATCAGCACGCTGAAGCCGGCCGAGGCCCAGCGGCTGGTCGTCGAGCCGATGGCGGCCTTCGGGTACCGGTTCGAGCGGCCCGAGCTGGTCTGGCGGGTGCTCGCCGCGACGAACTATCAGGCGTGCCTGGTGCAGATCTTCTGCGAACGGCTGGTCGCGACCCTCCGCACGAAGTCGCTCGCCTCGGCGAACTGGCCGATCACGGTCACCGACGAGGACATCCGCTCCGTGACCGGATCCGCCCAGGTCCACCGCCACATCGCGGAGCGGCTGCGCATCACCATCAACCTCGAGGACCGTTACCGGGTCCTCGCCCTGGTGATCGCGCTGCGCAGTCAGGAGGACCGCTACCGGCACGGATACGACGCCGACGAGCTCCTGAGGGCGGCCAGGGAACGCTGGCCGGTGGGGTTCAGCTCGCTCACCGCGAGCGACGTACGGATCTATCTGGACGAGATGGTGGGCCTGGGACTGCTCATCCAGCTGGCCGACGCACGGCGCTACGCGGTCCGCAGCCCGAACGTCGTCAGCATGCTCGGCACCCGGGAAGACCTGGAACTCGAGCTGCGTCAGACCGCGTTCGACCTCCCGTACGACTACAACCCGCGGTTCTCACGCCGATTCATCGGACCGGACCGCGAAGGAGTCGCCCGCTACAGTCCGCTGACGGAGCATCAGCTCCACATGGTGACGGCTCCCGGTGTGGCCGCGGTATGCCTGACCGAGGCCCACGGACCGGCGCTCGTGAAGCACGCGGTGCGGTCGTACTCCACGGCACGGGGCCTGGACTTCCGGGAGGCGGCCTCCGACGCCCCGCCCCGGACCCTGGCGGAGGAGGCCGGCGGCCGGCCCTCGCTGATCCTCGCCGACCTCCGGGGCCGCGGGTCCGCCGAGGTCACCGCGTGGGCGAAGGCTCTGCACGCCCAGACCTCCGCGGCGGAGGGCCAGGTGCCGCACCGGACGGCCGTCCTGCTGGTCGACCCGGCCGCGTTCGGCCCGCAGGACGAGCGCGTCACCTGCGTGGTGCGTCCCGAGCGCTGGACCGAGGACAGTCTGCGGGCCTGGCCGGAGTGTCCGTTCGACACCCCGGACAAGCGGCGCCGGGTCGTCGAACTCACCGGTGGCTGGCCCCATCTTCTGGAGCGGACCGTGCACCGCATCACCCGGGAGGGCTCCCCGCTCGAAGCGGCGCTGGAGGCCACGCGGGAGTTCGTCGGACGGCCGGAGTTCGCCCGGACACACCTCGAACGGGTCGGGCTCGACACCCGTCTGACGGATGTACTGACCGAGTGGAGCCAGTACGTGGAGCCGGGTGAGGGATGCGCCTTCGCCGACATCGCGTCCGTCACCGACATGGGACTCGGGGAGGTCGGGGCGTTCGTGGACCGGCTGCTCGACCACGGAGTGCTGGACGACGGGCCGAAGGGCTGTTCGCTCGACCGGATCACCTTCCGGGCGCTGAAGGTCCTGTCGGAATCGGCGTGATGTCCGTGTCGCACGCGTCCTTCGGGACCCCGCTCGCCACCCTGCCCGGGGTACGGCTGTGGATGCGCCGGCTGCTGGCGGACCTGCGGTCGGGAAGGAGTTGCCTCTGCCTCTTCCCGCAGGCAGGGCCGACCGAGGTGCCGGCTGCGGCCGAGTCCCTGCTGGACGAACTGCTCCACGAGCTGGCGGACTTCATCCTCGTTCCCGCGTCCGGCGACGGCGCGGGGTACGAGGCCCCTGCCCCTCCGTCTCCCGCGCCGTCGCCCTCCTGGGACGGCCTGGAGACGATCCTGGACTACGACGACGGGCTGTCCGGGTTCTCGGTGACGGGGGCCGGGACCGCGCCGGTCCCCCAAGCTCGCGTGGGCTCGGCCACCGGTGTCCGGTGGGTGGAGCCCGGCGTCCACCCCCTGGCCGAACGGATCGTCAAGGAGCTCGACGATTCGGCCTCCGGCGCGCACCGGGGGTACACCGGGATCGAGGGGCTCCTCGACCGTCTCACGACCACCGCCGGTGGCCCCGGCACGACCACCCGGGTGATCGTGGTGCGCGGCTGGCTGGAACCGGCGCCCGCCGTCGCGACCGACCTGCTGCGGAGGCTGTCCGCCACGGTCAAGGCGGCCGGCCTGCCGCCGGAGCGGCGCCCCCGGCTGCTCCTGCTGGCCACCTCGGCGGGGCTGCCGGCGGAGCTGCCGGAACAGATCGCGCGCGAGGACGTCGGTGTGCACTGGTGGTGGGGCGCTCTCGGTCGGCTGGACACCGCCACTGTGGTGGCCATGGCCCGGTCCCGTCCGGCCGGCCCGGCCGCCCGCCACCAGCTTCTCGAAGCGGTGGCGCAGGCCACGGTGGTCGAAGTGTGCGGGCCGTTCCTCGATCTGGCGGAGCGGCTGGCGGTCGGCTGGGACGGTCTTCCGGACGGCCTTCCCGCCCTGTTGCGCCGGATCGTCGGCGGGCCGGCGCCCGACCTCGCACCCTCCGTACCCGTGCCCGTACCCGGCCCGCGCCCGGCGGAGCCGACCGTGTCCGTGCTCCATCCGAGTGCCTCCCTGCGCCCCGAGTGGAACAGGGGCGCGCTCGACCGGTGGGACGGCCGGCTGCGGCGCCGTCCGGACGGCGGGGCCGACCACGAGCACCGTGTGCGCACCCGGATCTGGCTGGCGCAGAATCACGCGCTGCTGCCCCTGATCGACGAGGCCCGTGAGCAGTTCACCGGGGTGATCCGGGGCCGGTCGCGGGTGTCCGGAACGGAATTCACCGCGCTCTACGGCCGGCCCGCCGAGATGGAACTCGGCGCGATGTGGCGGGCTCACCGGCAGGGCCATGTGCGGCTCACCCGGACCGAGGCCGACCGGCTGCGCACGCTGTGGATGTCCCGTAACAAGCTCGCCCATCGCACCGCGCTCGACAACACGGCACTGGAGGCCCTGGTACGGGTGCTGTGCTCCTGAACACCCGCGGGCGGGGTCCGGGAGCACGTCCCGGCTGATCCGTCCGCGCGGGCCATGAGGTCCCGTTCGGCTCGCCGAAGCGGACGGCGGCGGGGCCGGGACGCGAAGGGGCGTCCCCAACCTGCCCGAACAACACACCTAGGCTGACCCGATGGGTATCTTCGAACGAACGGGCGGCACCAGGCATCCGGCAACCGAGGTGACGCCCCGCACCCCCGTCGAGGTCCGTGCCGCGCTCCTCGCGGTGGGCGGTCCGCCGACGGCGTTCCGGGTGCGCCTCGCCACCCCTTCGGAGCAGGCCGATCTGATCGCGGACCAGCGGGTCCGGCGTTCCTCCCCCGGCGCGGACGTGGACCTGCGTCTGCGTATCCGTATGCGACTGGACCCTCACCGGCGCGAGGTACGGGTACTCCAGGAGCGGCGGTCCACCACCAGGGGACAGCGGTCGACCTCCCGGACGTACGGCAGCGGCGGCGGCTTCTCCGTGGAGTGGGCGTACGAGCAGGGTCCCGACGGCCACCGCCGAAGGGTCAAGTCTCTCGATACTCGCGAGATGAGGGACGCCCTCCGCGAGGCGGTCCTCGCTTCCGGATGGACCTGGCGCACCCGGCTGCTGAAACTCTGACCCCTCCCACGGCCGGGATGCCCCGTTCCGGGACATCCCGCCGGACAACACCGTTCACGGACAACTCCGTTCACCGAGGGACACGAGGGTGAGCGGGGCACATCGTGTGGGGTGTGAAGGATAGGAACGGGTCTTACGGGGGAAGGTCTTTCGAGCGCACGGGACCGCAGGGACGGCCCGCGTGTCGATTTGTCACGAACCTGCCATGAGATGCATGGGGCGCACGCACACGGTGCGCCGACGAGAGAGGCACTGACACCATGAACAGACCCCCCTTCCGCGGCTTCGCCCGTACCGGTCTCGCGCTTCTGGGCGCCGCGATGGTGTCGGCCACGCTGGGCACCACGGTGAGTGCGGCCATGCCGTCGGACACCTCGTCCACCGCTTCGGGCGTCACGCGCGCGGCGGCCGCGCGCGGCTGTGCCGTCGTCTACTTCGACCTGGGCGAGACCCTGGTGCACACGGACGCGAACTCCCGCACCGGCTACCTGCCCGGCGCGGCCGCCTATCTGCGCGAGCTGCGGGCACGGCACATCAAGGTCGGGCTGATCACCAATGTGCCGTCCTCCTGGGGCGCGACGGACACCGAGCGCGCCGCCGCTCTGAAGAACGTGGTCGACGAGGAGTGGAAGGGCTCCGCCCCCTTCGCCTGGGAGGACTTCGGCGACCGGATCCTCACTCCGCGCACCGAGGCGGAGCGCAAGCCGGCGCCCGCCCTCTGGGCGCGCGCCGCGACGCAGGCCGGCGGCTGCCGGCTCGTCTACGAAGGGGAGACGGCCGCGGAGACCGCCGTCGCGGCCTCGCTCGGTTACGCGACCTACCAGACGGGACGGCCCGAGCGCCCCGCCTACCTCCCGGTCGGTCTGATCGAAGCGCTGACGCACGGCGCCCATTGACTCGGCCCGCCCGCGTACGTACGCCCTTACGTGCCCGTAGGCCCGCGCCCGGCCCCTGAATGAGGAGCACGGGCGCGGGCCCGGTCTACACTACGGCCTTGGGGCGCGGCTCCGGCGCCTGTGGCGTGGCCGCCTCCCCGGGGCCGCGCCGCAACGCCCCGGTGCGCGCCACCAGTTGGAACACACCGATCAGCACCACGGTCGCCAGGGCACTGTGCCAGAGCAGGGCGTCCAGGCGTCCGGCGGAGAGGTACGCGCCCACGGCGACCGCCACCAGGGCGCACACTCCTCGGTCCACGATCGACTCGACCGACAGCAGCGTCGCCCTCGGGGCGTGCGGCGGCACGGCGTCGTTGACCAGCTTGCGCTGGACGGGATAAGCGAATCCGGCGCCGGCGGCGAACAGACAGAGCAGGGCGACGACCGTCCACGGCCCGCCGAGCGTCATGCACGCCAGGGTGCCCGCGAGAACGAGGCTGAGGACGGACACCCAGGCCACCGGGGACAGGCGGCGGCCGAGCCACTGGGGGCGCGCCGAGCCCACGGCCTCCGCGACCGTCATCGCGGCGAGCACCCCGCCGTGCGAGGCCTCGCCGATGCCGTGGTCGAGCAGGATCGGCTGGAAGAGATTGACCTGGCAGATCCTGGACAGCGTGAACACGGCCACGCCCTGCACCATCAGCAGTGCCAGGCGAGGCGAGGAGGCGAGCGAGCGGAACGCGGCCTTGGCCTCGCCGAGCGAACCGCCGCGTCCGCGTTTCACCGCCCGGCTCTTTTCCGTGACCCCCGGCGCGTCCGCGCTCCGTGCCCCGGCCGCCCCGGCCGCCCCGGCGAGGACGGCTGTGCGGGGCAGGGCCAGGACGCAGGCCAGGGAGCCTGCCGCGCTGACGGCGCTCAGGAGGTACGGGGCGGGGTGGGCGAGGGTCATCAGCGGGCCGACCAGCGGCCAGCACGCGACCTTCGCGGCCAGGCCGAGCGCCCTGGCCGTGCCCTCCGCCTTCAGATAGTGCTCCTCGCATCCCTCGGCGCGCAGCCCGTCGTAGAGGTAGGCGCTGGCCGCTCCCGAGGTGAGCGAGCGGCCGGCGGCGATGGCGAGGAAGTGGACGAGGAACCCGGTGTACGAGGCGCTGAGGACCGGGGTGAGATTGGCCGCCGTCATCACGACGGCACCGGCCCACAGGCAGTTGCGGGTGCCGATGCGGTCGGCGATCAGTCCGGTCGGGACCTCGAAGAGGCAGAAGGCCACGTAGTAGATGCTCTGGATGCCGAAGATCTGCCCGTCGGAGAGTCCGGCGTCCTTCTGGTAGGCGTAGAACACCGGCATCCACCACAGCAGGTTGAACAGCAGCTGGAAGCCGTGGTTGAGCCGGATGATGCGCCGGGCGGTGGCCGTCAGGGAGCCGGCGGCGGGCCGTGCCGTGGCCGCGGGACGCCGAAGGAGGGGGCTCACAGCGCGTAGGGGCGGATCTGGACCAGTCGGAAACCGCCCTGGTCGGTCATCAGCCACTCGATGTCCAGGGGACCGTCCGGCTCGGGCGCGCCGAAGTGGGACTGCAGCAGCCGCCCGGTCAGGGAGAGGTCCGCGAGCCGGGCCCGGGTGGCGACGGACAGCGGCTCACCCGAGGAACCGAGGGCGACGGTGCGCCCACCGCCCTCGACGGTGTTGTAGAGGTACTGCTGCGGAAGGGTCTTGCCCTCGACGATCTGCTCGGGCGATCCGGGCGAGCAGTTGAGGTAGACGTTGCGGAAGTCCTCGCGCCGGGTGGGGTCGCAGGTCACCAGCACGCCACCGAGAGCGGCTGGGACGTACTCCTGGATGATCACGCCCATGTACGTCTCGTCCGGGGAGATGTCCACCTGGTGACGCAGCCGCACGCTGCGCGGGGAGAGCAGTGAGGCCCACACCTGTCGTACGGCGTCAAGGAGTTCGCCGGCTCCGCGCACCGCGGTGACGGAGTCGTAGACACCGGCCGCCGAAAATCCGGGCAGGTCCTCGGCGTTGGAAGAAGAGCGCACCACGAGCCGGTTGCCCGCGGCGAGCGGGGCGCGGCAGGCCCGGGTGATCTCCTGGGCGACGGATTCGGGCATCGGGGTGTGCCGGACCAGGTGCTGGAGCTGGCGGCAGAGCGGGTCGAGCACATCGGTGGCGTCGAGTTCGAGCGCCATCTTCAGCTTTCCGATGCCCTGTTGGAGGGCCGGGGCCGAGGTGAGGAAGCGGTGCATGAGGGAGAAGGGAAGGGCGACGCCCTCGGGGGCCTCGACGGTCTCGGCCACGAAGGAGGCCGCCGCAGCGCGGAGTTCCACGGCGGAGGGCGCGTCCAGGCCGAGGCGGGCCGCGAGGTGCCCGTACAGGTTCTCCCGAGGCGGGCGGGGTCGGCCGTAGAACGCGGTGAGGTCGGCCGTGCGGCTGTCGAGGACGTGGTGCAGCTCCCCCAGGTTGGCCGCCTTGGTGCCGTAGCGGTCCCGGTCGGCGGCGCGCAGCCGGTGCAGGGAGAGGACGGGCGCGTCCTCCAGGTGCGGCGGCTCCAGCCGGACGCGCTGCTGGTGCCAGGCCGGGGCCCGCAGCGGCGGGACCTCTTCCATCCGCTCCAGGGTGATCTCGTCCTCGCGGACCCGGTAGCGGACCCAGGCGCCGGCCAGGCCGCCCTTCTCGACGAGCTGGTCCAGGTCGCGGATGATCGCGTTGGGGATGCCCCACCCGGAGGCGAGGACGTTGGTGTGGGAAAGCGGGGTGATCGGCATGGTGTTGATGAATCCGGCCACGCGCTGTACGTCGTCCGGCAGACAGGGCATGGCGACGATGTCCGACCAGCCGAGCCCGCCCGCGGCGGCCCGGTACTCCTCCACGGTCCGGAAGTGGTGCAGCCGGCCCGTCGCTTCCCCCGGGTTGAGCGGTGTGCGGGTCCTGGTGCCGAAGAGCTGGTGGCTGAGGATGCGCGGCACCCGCTGCTCGCTGATCGCGGCGAGCGCCTCTTCCTGTCCGTGGTTGGCGGGCTTGAGCAGGAGCGGCAGCCTGCCGTCGAGGCGTTCACGGACGAAGGAGTAGAAGAACTCCAACAACTCGCCGTGCATGGTGTCGGCTTCGGTGGTCTCCAGCACGAGGAAGGTGCGCTCACGGCCCTCCACATCCCCGTCGGTGTGCAGGGAGAGCACCCCGAGCAGGAAGCGGCGTTCCGGGTCCATGTAGACGGAGGCGTTGAACTCGTCCAGGGAGGCGTCGAGTTCGGCGACGTCCATGCCGAGGACGCGAGTGGCTATGTAGTCGACGTGGAAGGGGTGCGCGGCCGTGTCCAGCAGATGCCAGGTGGACTCGGCGCGGTCGACGACGACCTTGAGGTACGGATGGCCGGCCAGAACCCCGGACAGCGTACGGAACAGCGGCAGCGAGAGGTTCTCGCCGACGACCGTACGGTCGGTCGCGGGTTCTGCGGCCTCCGTGACCGAAGAGACGGTACTCACGCGGAGGCTCCCTCGGGCTGCGGCGCGTTGGAGGCCGGCACGGTGCGGGCCGCTGCCGGACCGGCCGGCGGCAGTACGGTCGGCAGCGCGTCGATCAGTGCCGTGAAATCGCGGAGCACGGTGCGCGCGTCGGGTGCCGAGAGCAGGCACAGGGCCGCCATCGTGTTGGCCCCGCCGACGGGGTCGTAGACCGGCACATCGGTGCCGTCCGGCAGTGAACTCTCCGGCACCACCGTCAGGGTGCTGCCCGCGCTCAGTGCGACGGCCTCCCGTACCACCGGGAAGTCCCACACCCGGCGATCGGTCCAGGCCTCGCCCCGGCCGTCCACCGCGAGGACCACGAGGGAGCCCGCTGCTCCTCGCGCCTGCTCGGGGCCCAGGGCGCGCTCGGGCCAGTCGACCGGACGGCCCAGGAGGTGGTCCACGAACATGCCGACGAGGTCCAGCCCGAAGACCTCCTCGATCTGCGGCACGGTCATCGCGCCGCCGAGCCGCGCGGCCGTCTCGATCAGCCACATGCGTCCGTCGGCGCCGAGCTTGATCTCGGTGTGCGTGCCGCAGTCGCGCAGACCGAGGGCGTCGACGGCGTCCCGGGCGAGGGCCACGACACGGTCCTGGAGCGCGGCGGGAAGCAACGCCGGGGTGATGCTGGCCCGTTCGGTGAACGGCTCGACCGTCGGCATCCGGCCACTGACGCAGAGGGGACGGAAGACGCCGTCCGTCACGACGCCCTCGACGCTGACGTAGTCGCCCCAGCCGGGGTCGTCGAACCACTGGGCGGCCTCGCCGGTCACGATCTCCTCGACCACGTAATGCGCCTCGGCCTCGGCCACATGCAGTTCGGCGAAGCCGAGCTGCGCGGATTCGGCCATGGTCTCGCGCGAGCGCCGCCACGCGGCGTCGGCCTCCCCCGGGGAGGTGATGATCTGGTGGGCGGTGGAGCCCGCGCTCCAGGCCGCCTTCAGCAGCATGGGGACGGGCAGGACGGCGGCGGCCTCGTGGAGATCCGTCTCGGTGACGACGGGATGGAACGCGGGCTGCGGGAGTCCGCGCCGGTGCCAGGTCTGCCGCATCCGCCGCTTGTCGCGGGCGAGCGCCACGGTTTCCCCCGCCCCGGGCAGGCCGAGCGCCTCGCAGGCCTCGGCGACGGCCACGACCGCGTACTCGGAGAAGGTGAGGACGGCGTCCGCTCCCACGGCTTGTGCCCGCGCGATGATCAGCGCGACGAGATCGGACCGCTCCGCCTCGGCCGGCCTGACGACCGAGGCACACAGCGTGCTCGCGGACACGGCGACCGCCGGCGGAAGTTCGCTGAGCGCCAGCAGGTGCACATCCGCTCTCGCCGCCGCCCGCGCCAGTACGTGGCCGAGCGGCGGACCACCCTTGGCGTGCACCAACAGCACTGTGCTCACGGAAGTTCGTCTCCTTATCAATGGTCCGGTCCGGGGCGTCGAGATACGGCCCGGTCCCGCTGCGCGCCAGTGGGCACGGCCCGCCCGGACCTGCGGAATCACCCCGCGTAGAACCGGTCGGGACAACTGGCGGCGCCTTCAAGGGAATCAGACGGAGGGCCCCCGAAATGTCACCGGAGACGACAGCCACCTCAGGCAAATGCCTGAGTCGCCGGTGTATTTGCCCGACGGGAGGTTCTGGGGCCACATGTGGCGAGTTGCGCGTGATGCGCTCACCTGGCGCAGTCGGCCGATAACCGAGCATGAGTGCGACCGCACCTGGATAGTCATCGCCAAGTCACCTTCCGCCACCCGGCGGCGACCTGAAGGAAAGGCAGTCGTGAACGAATCCGGTGTCGGGGCACTCCTGGAACACCTCCCCGTGTTCTGGTGGGAGGCCGACGAGCAGTCGCGCGTGGCGGAATGGGGCGGCGGTGCCTTCACCGATCTGTCCACCGCGCAACGCTTCCTCGACCGCGCGCGCCAGGAGATGCCCGATCCGGGACGCCGTCTCGAAGAGGAGCACCGTCTGGTCCAGTTCGACGACCGGACCTTCCGGGTGCGCTGGGCCTCGGACGAGAGCCCGGACCCCGGCCGCACCCGCGGGCTCGCGGTGGAGACCGGGGCACAGCCCACGGGAGGCCGCCGGTACGCCGCCTTCGCGGAGTTCGCCGACCTCGCCCCGGCCGCGGCCTTCCTCCGCGACCGCGACGGCCGCTATCTGTGGGCCAACCACTCGTATGCCCATCTCTACGGCACCACCCCGGAGAGAATCGCGGGCCGTCGGATCGAGGATTTCGACACCCCCGCGGACGCCGCCCAGTTCCGGGCCCTGGACCAGGAGATCCTCAGCCGGGGCAAGCCGGTACGCCACCATCTGAGCTATCACCGCGCGGACGGCAGCATGGGGCAGGCGGCGGGCCACCGCTTCCCCGCCCAGGAGAACGGCCAGCCCTGCGTGGCCGGCATCTATGTCGACATCACCGACCACGCGCGGGCGATGGACCAGCGCCGGGAGGCCGAGGAGAGCCTGAAGGCCCTGCGCGACCACAGCGGTCTGCCCTGCGCGCTGCTCTCCGCCGACGGCCGGATCCAGCAGGCCGGCACGGCCACCGCCGAACTCTTCCGGACCCGCCTGTCCGACCTCATCGGCCGCCGTGCCCACACCCTGCTCGCGACCACCCCCGAACTGCGTCCCCTGCGCCAGGCGTGGGAGGGCCTGCTCACCCGCCGCATCCGGCGGGCGGAGACCTCGGCCGTGCTCCTCGACGCCGAGGGGCGCCGCCGCCGCGCACGGCTCCACCTGGCCACGGTGAACGGGGGTGCCGGCGGCGTCGCATACGTGTGGGCCGTGGTCACCCAGCAGGGCGTCGCCCATGAGGCCCAACCCCCGCTCACCGCCGCGCAGATCCGCATACTCTCCCTGCTCGCGGGAGGCAGCACCAACGGCGAGATCGCCCTCACGCTGGGCCTCTCCCGGCAGACGGTCGACTACCACCTCAGCCGGCTGCGGGCCCTGCTGGACGCGCCGACCAGACCCGCTCTCGTGGCCCGTGCCTACGCCCTCGGGATCCTGGACACTCGCGTCTGGCCGCCGCACCCGAGCGGTCTTTAGGGACCACGGGCCCGGCCGGGGCTCAGAAGAGCGTGTCCTCCTCCGGCGGCCCGTCCTCCTCGAAGGGCAGGAACAGGACCTCGTCCCGCCCGACCTCCCGCTCGGACCCATGACACAGCACGAGGTCCAGGGCGCGGTCCCGGGGCCGCGGGTGCTTGTGGTCGGCGATCCGCCGGGTGTCCGGGCTCATCGCGACCTCGCGGCGGCAGACGGGACATTTGGTACGGGGCCAGACCGGCATGACGACGTTCCCTTCGCGAAAGGCGCGGCACGGTTGTGCGCGTCCCGAGGACCAGGGGTGCACCCGCAGCGTACGGTCGCCCACCGACAGTGGCGAGAACGCGAACCTCAAACCGCCTGGACGAGCGTCGTCTTGGAGCAAGGAACACGGGCGGCCCGGCGAACCGCCGGCCCCGCGGCCGCCGTGCGTCACATAGGCCCACGAGCGGGAGGGCGCGCCGCGTGGGCGCGCCCTCCCGTACGCCGGTCACGACCCGTGGGCCGTGTCCAGGGAATCAATTCACCCAAGTCCCCTGGATCAAGGACGGGTTCGCCGCCCGGCGAGACCCACGCGAACACGATGCCGGTCACGACCACGCCGTGCGCTGCCGATCGGATCGGGGTTCAAGTCGTCGCCGGGCGGCATCGGCCTACTTGGTCACCGCTGCCAGCGCGTCCACCATGCCCCGGCCGTAGAAGCCGTTGTTGTTCTTCGTGCCTTCGCAGACCGCGTCGATCTTGCCGTCCCCGTCGATGTCGTACGGGTCCGTGCACGCCATGGGCGTGGCCTGCGAGGACAGCAGCGACCGCACCAGGGACGCGGGGGCGTTCGGGTGGGTCGACTTGATCAGGGCGGCGACGGCGGCGACGTGCGGGCTCGCCATCGACGTACCGGCCATGTAACCCCACTTGCCGCCCGGCAGCGTGCCGAGGATCAGACCGCTGGTCGCCGGGGGCTCCGGCCGCTGGTAGGCGGTGGAGTCGCCGCCCGGCGCGGTGACGTCCACGACACCGAGACCGTAGTTGGAGAAGGACGACTTGAGGCCCTTCGCGCCGGTCGCCGACACCGTGACGACCCCCGGCACCTGGCTCGGGATGTCGAAGCAGGTGTGCGGGTCGATCACCCGGTCACCGGGGGTGGAGTCGTTCGGGGAGGTCGGGTCGGTGATCGCGTGGGAGGCCAGGTCGTAGCTGTCGTTGCCCGCCGCCGCGACGTTGACCGTGCCCTTCTTCTCCGCGTACCTCGCGGCCCGGTCGACGGCGTCGACGAGCGCCTTCTGGTCCGGGTCGTCGCTGCAGTTGAAGTTCCACGGGTCGGTGTAGTAGCTGTTGTTGGTCACGTCGACGCCGTGCTCGGCCGCCCATACGAAGCCGCACACCACGGCCTCCGTGTAGAAGAACCCGTCCGGGTCGGCGACCTTGATGCCGGCCACCTTCACGCCCGGCGCCACGCCCGTCATGCCGCTGCCGTTCTTGGCGGCCGCGATCTCGCCGGCCACGTGCGTGCCGTGCGGGCTGTCCGTGGCGCTGGGCCGCCAGGCGCCGTCGGAGGTGTCCGGCTTGCCCGACACGCAGTTGACGGAGGCGCGGCGGTCGAAGTTCGGGGCGAGGTCGGGGTGGGTGTCGTCCACACCGGTGTCGATGACGGCGACGGTGACCTTCTGGCTGCCGAGCGTCTTCCGGTGTGCCTGGTCCGCCTTGATGGGACGCAGGTCCCACTGCAGCGGCTCCAGCGGGTCCTGCCCGCCGGCCGCCTCGGCCTGGGCCTGGGCCACCTCACCGGCGCTGAGTACCTTGGGTGCGCCCATGTCGGCGGTCGACTGGGTGGGCAGCGGTGCCGTGCGGGTGGCGCCCGCCGAGTCGACGCCCTTGACCCGGCGCATGACCGAGGCGAACTCGGGGTTCGAGGAGTGGACGACGAGGGTGCCTATCTGGTCGTACGACTCCACGATGGTGCCGCCGGCCTCGGCGACGGCCTTCTTCACATGGGCCGTGAGCCCGACACCGGTGTTGTGGATGTTGACGACGTAGCTCAGCGAGGGCCCGCCGGCCTGCGGGGCGGCGGACTCGACCGGCGCGGCCGACGCGGTGGCGTTCGGCAGGAAGGCCAGCGCGGACGCCGTGACCATGCCGAGGGGAAGGGCGAGCGCGCGACGGATGCGCGGCTTGGGCACTGTCATGTGGGTTTCTCTTCCGTTGAGTTCATCGGGTGTGCGTCGGTGGTGCGGACGCCTCACGCACGAAAGGAGCCGCGCGGGCACGCGAAAGACGCGGAGAAATGGCGTATGGGTAAGTGCCGCAGGAGAAGCGCCGCTCGGAGAAGTGCCGTGCGGTGCCGGCTACTCGACCGCGCGCAGCGCGTCGACGACGCCGAAGCCGTAGAAGCCGTTGACCTGCCGGTCGCCCGCGCAGACGGCGTCCACGGCGCCGTCGCCGTTCCAGTCGTACGGCTCGTCCGGGCAACCCGGGTTGTCCGCCTGGGCCTTGAGCATGTCCCGCAGCTCGGCGGGGGTCGCGCGCGGGTGGGCGGACTTCAGCAGCGCCGCCACACCGGAGGCGTGGGGCGAGGCCATGGACGTGCCCTGCTCGTATCCGTACTCGCCACCCGGCACCGTCGACAGGACGCCGCCCTCCCCGGACGGCGTGTCCGAGGGTACGTACATGTCGCCGCCCGGCGCCGCGACGTCGATCACGCCCAGGCCGTAGTTGGAGTAGTACGCCTTCGAGTTCGTGGCGCTGGTCCCGCTGACCGTGACGACGCCCGGCAGTTGTGCGGGCAACTGGACACAGTTGCCCGGAATGGCCGTCAGGTCGTCCCGGGAGTTCCCGGCCGCGGCTACATTGAGGGTGCCCTTGCGCGTCGCGTACCGCTGGGCACGGTCGACGGCGTCGATGATGGCCTTCTGGTCGGGGTTGTCGAGGCAGTTGAACTGCCACGGGTCCACGTAGTAGCTGTTGTTGGTGATCTGCACTCCGTGGTCGGCGGCGAACACGAAGGCGCAGACCACGCTTTCGGCGTACATCAGCTGACGGCCGGAGGGCTGGGAGATGGTGATGCCGGCGACCCGCACCCCCGGTGCCACGCCCGCGACGCCGACGCCGTTGCGGGCCGCGGCGATCGTGCCCGCCACATGCGTGCCGTGGGCGTACTCCGGCTTCGCCGGCCGCCAGGAACCGTAGGTGGTGTCGGGCTTGCCGCTGACGCAGCTCGCGGACTGCGACGGGGAGAAGTTCGCGGCGAGGTCCGGGTGGGTGTCGTCGACGCCGCCGTCGATCACGGCGACCGTCACGTTCCCGCTGCCCTGATTGATCTTCGCGGCCTTGTCCGCCTTGACCGCCCGCAGGTCCCACTGCTCGGCTTCCAAAGGCTCGGCGCCCCTGTCGGACGCCTTCGCGATCCTCGCAGCCTCGGACGCGGAGAGGTGCCGTACGGCGCCCGCGTCGTCGGCGCCCGCCGCGTTCAGCGGGGTGCCCGCCGTGGCTCCCGCCGACCGCACTCCGGGCACCGCGCGCAGCCGCGCGCCGAAGTCGGGGGCGGCCGAGTGGGCGACGATGACACCGATCTTGTCGTAGGCGGTGAAGACGGTGCCGCCGGCCGCGGTGATGGCCTGCTTCACCTCGGCGATCGTGCGCGGGTCGGTCGCGGTGTTGACGATGTACGCCACCGGGTCCGCGTCCTCGGCCTGCGCGGCCGACCGCGCCCGGGGCGCAGCCGAGGCCGACGCGGGAAGGAACCCGAGCGAGGCGGTCAGCGCCAGCGCGACCGGTACGGCCAGACCCAATCGGAGCGAGGAACGTATTCGAACCATGAAGTCTCCACATCATCCGGGTGCCGGACCCGCCCGAGGGCAGAGTTCCGGACAGGCAGGTACATGACGGGTAGTGCAGGAGCGAAGCTATCCCGCCATCTCGCCGGCCAGCAATGACTTGGGGATGTCGTGATCAGAGCAACGTCCCTGCCCGGCTGGCCCGTTCGGCCTGTTGCCCGGACCGCCCCCGCTGAACTCCCCGGGCATCACCGAGAATCACGCGACGGACGGTCGAAGACGGAACGAAAACGAAGACGAGGCCGGACGAGCGGGCGTGTTCTCGACAGAGCCCCGACGCGGGCATACGGCTCGGATACGCGGCCTGGGCAAGCGGCCTGGGCAAGCGGCCTGGGCACACGGCCCCATCAAGTGGACCGGTCCACGCGAGGGCTCGCGCCTCCGCGATCCGGTCAGCGCTGGTTGACGATGACGGAGATGCCCCAGCCGATCGCCGCGAGCACCACCGCGAAGATCAGTCCCGCCAGGGCATGGCGGAGCGGCCCGGCCGTCGGCCCGGCGGCGGGCCGCTCCGTGGCGGGCCCGGCCGCCGGGCCCGCGGGATTCAGCAGCCACAGGGCGATCGCGAACAGCGCGGGCAGACCGGCGCCGGTGAGCAGACCCACCACGATGATCTTCAGCAGCGCGCTCGGGTCGATCCAGCCGTTCACAGCGCCGCCTTGTCGGAGGGCGGGGGCGGAGGCGGAGGCGGAGGTGGCGGCGCGGCCGGGAGCAGCGAGCCGGTCCAGGCGGCGTTGACGTTGTCCGGGGTCACGGCCGGATGGCGGGAGGCGACGAAGAAGGCGACCGAGGCCAGCACCAGCGCGACGAAGACCACGACCACCCCCGCCGTGCCGCCGATGGCCGCCGCGGACCAGTAGGCCACCGCACCCGCCAGCGCGGAGGCCGGCAGCGTGAACATCCAGGCCATCACCATCCGGCCGACGATCCGCCAGTGCACCACGGCGTCCTTCTTGCCGACTCCCGAGCCCGCGATCGCCCCAGTGGCCACGTGCGTGGTCGACAGCGGGTAGCCGAAGTCGGTGGAAGAGAGGATCACGGCGGCCGAGGCCGACTCGGCGGCCATCCCCTGCGTCGGTTCGATGTCGGTCAGCCCCTTGCCCAGCGTCCGGATCACCCGCCAGCCGCCGACGTAGGAGCCCAGCCCGATCGCCACCGCACAGGAGACGATCACCCAGGTCGGCGCCTTGGCCCCGGCCGGCAGCGCGCCGTCGGCGATCAGGGCCAGGGTGATGACGCCCATGGTCTTCTGCGCGTCGTTGGTACCGTGGGCGAGCGACACCATCGAGGCCGAGCCGATCTGGCCGAGCCGGAACCCGTGGCCCCGCGCGCGGTCGGACACACGACGGGTGATGCGGTAGATCAGCGCCGTGCCGGTCGCTGCCACCGCACCGGCGATGAACGGCGACAGCGCCGCGGGGACGATCACCTTGGCGACCAGGTCCTGCCACTTGACGGCCGAGACTCCCGCCGCCGCCATCGTCGCCCCGATCACCCCGCCGACCAGCGCGTGCGACTAACTGGAAGGGATCCCGAGGAACCAGGTGGCCAGATTCCACAGGATGCTGCCGGTCAGACCCGCGCACACCACGGTCAGGGTGACGTCGTGAGCGGCGACCAGCCCGCTGGCGATGGTCGCCGCCACAGCGGTCGACAGGAACGCGCCGGCCAGGTTCAGTACCGCCGAAACGCCGACCGCGACGCGCGGCGAGAGGGCGCCGGTGGCGATCGAGGTCGCCATGGCGTTGCCGGTGTCGTGGAAGCCGTTGGTGAAGTCGAAGCCCAGCGCCGTCGCGACCATCAACGCCAGGACCGCGTCATTGCCGGTCACGGGTCAGAACCTAACCCGCGCACCGGGCGGGCCCACCGCAGCGGCGCCCGGCGCGCCGCCGGCCGAAGGGCCGCCATCCGGTCGGACGAGCGGCGGGTTGGCGTCCCGGCCTGAAGCCCCGACCGGTCCGTTCGGGGCCCTTGAAGTCCGGCGAGGTATGCGGCAGCTTCGAGACCGAGCTGCGGGAGTTCAACGGCGAAGCCGACCATGTCCACCTGCTGGTGCACTACCCGCCGAAGGTCGCCCTGTCGAAGCTGATCAACTCGCTCAAGGGCGTCAGCTCCCGGTATCTGCGGGCGGAGTACACCGGCCGGATCAACCGGATCGGCATGGGCTCGGTGTTCTGGTCCCGCCCCTACTTCGCCGGGTCCTGCGGCGGCGCACCGCTGACCCTGATCCGCCAGTACATCGAAGGACAGAAGCGACCCGTCTGACCGTCAACCCGCAGGCGCGGGGAACTCCGGCGCTTCGCGCCTCCGGTCCGAGGATGCGTTTCCCTCCCCGGCTGAAGCCGGGGATACCCACGCAAGATCAGGCATGGCCCGGTTCAGCGGCGAGTTCCTCGCCTCGGCGGGGATCGCCGCCGAACTCCTCGGCGGGGGTTCGCTGTACGAGCGGTACTACGGCGTCGACTACGCGCGGGTGGACGTCCTGGCGGCGGCCGGGCGGAGCACCGGCCGGGAAAACGGCAGGGTGAGGAGCGGCGGCCGGGCCGGCGCGGAGGGCGACGCGCTCGCCGAGTTCGCGCGGCTGTGTCACACCCGGGCGGGCCGGAAACCGGGGTACGGCTCCGTCGCCGGGCACGGCATGGTGATCGAGCAGGCGCAGATCCTCACCACGCACAATCTGGCGACACTGGTACAGCGGGTCGGGGTCGCACCGGAGCCGGGCTGGGCGGAGCTGGCCCGCCGCTGCTTCAAGGCGGTGTACCGCCTGACGGAGCGGGCGCGACGGAGCCCGTACCCGCTGAGGTCGGTCAAGGACGCGGCGTACGCCTGGCGGCAGATGGTCTTCCACCTGTCGCTGTGCGGGGAGGCGGAGAGGGCCGAGGTGCTGGCGTGGCTGCCGGCCGAGGCGGCACGCCGTCCCCTGGTGGCGTCCCGGCTGGCACCCGCTCTGCTCGGGCTGCGGTACGTCGCGGACGGCGGACGGTTCGACGCGGACGGCTCGGCGTGCGCGGGGCGGGCCCGGCGGCTGACCGGGTGGTCGGCCTCGGGGCACTGGCTGCGGCCCGGCCCCTGCTGATCTCCTGATCCACGCCGGCCACGGCTCGCCCCCCGGTCCCCATGGACCGGGGGGCGACCCCTGTCCCCGGTGCCTTGGGGTGGGCCCGCGGACGGACTCCCGGCGCGGCCCCCGCGGTTCGGTGGCCTGACCGCCGGAACACACCGAGCGGTCAGGCCACCGCCCCGGGCGCCGGAGGAGGCACCTCCCGCTCCGGGTTCCGCGCCGCCGCATCCGGTACGCTCCCCGCCGCCGCGTATGCCTGCCAGTCACGGGGAGTGATCCCGTACGTGGCACGAAAGGCCCGGCTGAAGTGGCTGGCGCTGGCGAATCCCCAGCGGCCGGCCACCGTCGCCACGGTGTCCCGTCCCTGGCCCGGTACGGCGAGGGCCCGGCGGCAGAGTTCGAGCCGGCGCCGCCTGATCCAGCGCCCCACCGTCATCTCCTCGGTGTGGAACAGCTTGTGCAGATACCGGACGGAGATGTGGTTGGCCACCGCGATCTGTTCCGGTGAGAGGTCCGGGTCACCCAGATGGCTCAGGATGTGGTCCTTCACCCGGGCGAGCGCGGCCGACGCCGCCTCGGACGGGTCGCGTAGGGGCCGGCCCCGGCGCTCTTGGGCGAGGGCTCCGAGCAGGTCGAAAACGGTGGCCGCGAGCCGGTACTCCGTCTGTGGCGTCAAGGAGCCGGCGGCTCCGGCGAGGTGTTCCAGATAGGTGGCCACCAGTCTGGTGGTGCCGTTCCCGGTCTCGAACTCGTTCGCGGTGAGCGCCTCCAGTTCCTCCTCCGAGAGTCCCGAGGCCGACCGGGGCCAGTGGAAGACGGTGAACGCGAACTCTTCCGGGAATTCGGCCGTACACGGCCGTCCGACGTCCGTCACCGCGAAGGTTCCCGGTCTGAGCTCCACCGGGCGGTCCTCGTGTGCCATCCGGGCGGTCCCATGGTGCTGGAGCGTCAGGGCGAGGCGGTCGGCTCCGCCCCTGGCGATCGCTCCGGGGCCGCGTTCCATCCGCTGGGGACCGGCGTGGACCCGGGCGACCCTGAGGTCGCCCAGCGTGTGACCGGTGATGGTCGCCGAGGCGGGGAACTCCTCCAGCAGAGTCACATCCATCGGGACGAAGGTGTCGGTGACGGCCGCCTGCCAGAAGGCGGCGTGCTCGGCGGGAGGGACGTCCGCGGTGCTGAGGACGACGGGCATCGGTACTCCTCTCTCGGGAAGGGGCCGGCGGTCGGCCGGTGCCGGCGGATCACCAGGGCCCGTGGGTCGACCGGGGCCTGCGGTCGGCCAGGGGCGGGGGCGACGGCTCACCCGGGCCGGCGGATCACCAAGGACGGCGGTGCAGTGCTACGTGCACGGTGTCGACGACCTGGGTGAGGGCGGCCCTGGCCGTGACGGTGGGGCAGAGCGCGTCGAGCAGGAGGAAGGCGTGCACGGTGCCCTGGTACCGCATGGCCACCACCGGGACGCCCGCTTCGCGCAATCGCGCGGCGTACGCCTCGCCCTCGTGTCTGAGCACATCGGCCTCGGCCGTGATCACCAGCGCCGGGGGCAGCCCGCCGAGCTGTTCCAGGGAGGCTCTCAGCGGTGCGGCCGTGGCCTCTCGGCGGCGCCGGCGCTCGGGCAGGTAGTCGTCCCAGAAGCGGCGCATGTGCTCACGGTGCAGGAAGTACCCGGTGGCGAACCGGCGGTAGGACGGGGTGTCGAAGTCCGCGTCCGTCACCGGGCAGAGCAGTACTTGCTGGACGAAGCCGACGTCCCCGCGCTGGCGGGCCAGTATCGTCAGCGCCGCCACCAGATTGGCTCCGGCGGAGTCGCCGATGGCGGCCATGCGCCGGCCGTCCAGACCGATCTCCGGGCCGTGCGCGGTGATCCACTGGGCCACGGCGTAGCACTGTTCCACCGCCACCGGGTAGCGGGCCTCGGGGGCGCGGGCGTACTCCACGTACACCACCGCGGCATCGGTGCCGAGGGTGAGTTCCCTGGTCAGCCGGGAGTAGGTGCCGGCGTCCCCGAGGGACCAGCCAAGGCCGGGCAGCAGCAGCACCACCGGGCTCGGCTCGACGGAGCCGGCGGGCCGGGTGACCCGGACACGGGCCTGACCGGTGGGTCCGCAGGGAAGGTCGAACCACTCGTCTGTGGTGTCGCAGGGATCCCACGGGTCGCACGGGTCGCACGGGTCCTCGGGTGCGCGGTGGAGCGGGTCGTCCGGCACTCTGTCGGGCAGCAGCCGGGAGAGATCGGGCGGGCATCCGGCGGGCAGGCCGGAGCGGGATTCCAGGAACGCGCGGAGCCCCTCGTCGAGGACGGGGGCGTCGGCCGTGACGTGCCGGCCGGGTGCGGGAATGGGGTCGGACATCGGTCTGCTCCTGGCTTCGGTCGACGGGCCTGGTGACGCCGGACGGGTGCGCTGGTCACGGCCGACGCGTATCCGGCGGCGCGGCACGCGGTTGGCATGGACAGGTCGCCCGACCGTACTGCCCGATCGGCGGTCGCGGTGGGACCGCGTCACAGGGCGCCTCGAAGGGCACCTCGAAGGGCACGGGCACCGGGCGCCGGGGCACCGGCGCGCCGTCACGAGGCACGGCCGCCCGCCGCCGTCGGAGGTACGGGGCCACCGGGGTCCTGGTGCCCGGTCCCCCGCCACTGGCTCGGCGAGATCCCGTAGGCGGCTCGGAAGGCCCGGCTGAAGTGGGCGGGGTTGGCGAAACCCCAGCGGTGGGCCACAGCGGAGACCGTCGGGACCACCCGGCCGCGCCGGCCGAGTTCGCGGGCGCACTCCTGTAAGCGCCGGTGCTGGATGAGCCGCCGCACCGTGACGCCCTCGCCCTCCGCTTCGAAGAGCCGGTGCAGATAGCGCAGGGAGATGCGATGGGCGGCCGCGATGCGTTCGGGGGTGAGCTCGGGTTCGCCGAGATGCCGGTCGATGTAGGTCCGTACCCGCAGCATCAGGTCGTCGTTCGCCTGGTCCCGTTCGCCAAGACGCCCGGCCGCGGCCGCCTCGGTGACCAGACCGCTCACCAGGTCGGCGACGATGTCCGCCCATCGGTCACCGGCCGGGACGGCGCACGTGGACGCGGTGGCGGCGAGCAGGTCGAGGAAGGGGGCCACGATCGCGCTCTGCCACTGTGTCGCCGCGAGGGCCGTACCGGCCACCTGCCGTACGTCCCGCTCCGGCACGCCCAAGAGGTGGCGCGGCAGGTGGAGCAGGTGCGAGCGGAAGGGCTCCGGGTAGACCAGGGAGAACGGCCGTGCCGTGTCGTACAGGACGAGGCTGCCGGGTCCGGCCTCCGTACGGCGCCCGCCCTGTTCCAGTACGGCGCGCCCGGACAACTGGAGTCCGACGCCGACATAGGGCTCCGTGGCCGGACCACGCGAGATGAGCGCCGGTGTACGGAGAAACCGGGCGTCCTCCGCCTCCACGGACGCGAGCCGCAGATGCCCGACGCGGCGGGACACCAGCGCTCCGCGCAGCGGCCGTCCGGTGAGGGCGACGACCTCCATCGGGACCGGGGGCCGCGCCATCGCTCCGTCCCGTCCCGCCGTCCCGGAGTCGTTCGTGTCCGACACGGCCGGCACCCTCGCGTCCATCTGACCGTCCTTCCCCAGAGGTCCCACCCCTTCAGGGTGAACCGGTTGCCGAACGCCCCGTTAGGTCATCTGACTGCCGGTCGTGGAGAGGTGGTCGCACGCCCCGCACGATCCGTCCCGCCCGGGTCCCACCGGACCCGGGCGGGACGGGGTCAGCGGCCGTCGAGGGCGTGGGCCAGGGCCGCCCGTGAGGTGATGCCGAGCTTCGGGAAGATCCGGTAGAGATGGGCCCCGATGGTGCGGGGGGACAGCCGCAGCTGACGGCCGATCTCCCGGTTGGTGAGGCCGGTCGCCGCCAGCCGGGCGATCCGCATTTCCTGGCCGGTCAGTTCGCCCTTCTCGGCCTGCTGCCGGTCCGCCGCCGGCGATGGATGCTCCACGGCCCGCAGCTCCTCCTCGCAGCCCGACGCCCAGGGCGCCGCCCGCAGCCGCAGGAAGACGCGGTGCGCCTCTCTCAGGTGTTCCTCGGCCCCGGGGCGGTGGCGCCGCCGTAGCCACGAGCCGTGCGCGAGGCGCAGCCGGGCGAGGTCGAAGGCCCACTGCTCGGCCCCGGGGACCGCGTAGGCGGCACGGAAGGAAGCTTCGGCCTCGTCTTCCCCGGCGACCAGTGCCGAGGCGGCCGCCAGCAGGAACGCGTGCCGGTCCGACATCCCGGCCGAACCCGCCGCCCGGCACGCTTCGACCCGGGCTCTGGCCTCCGCCTCCCGACGGGTGTGCACGGCGGCCGTCACCAGGTCGAAGATCAGCGAGTGGGGCCAGGGGGACCGGGTGCGTGGCGCTCCGGACGGGGTGAGCGCGTGGAACCGCGCGTACGCCTCTTCGTAACGACGGTGGGCGAGCGCGGCCAGGCCCCGCAGATACGTCATCCGGTCGAGGACGAAACGCATGCCCGCGCGGGCGGCGACCGGGACGATCGCGTCCTCCACGGCCCCGAGTCCCGCCTCGTCGCCCCTTCCCGCGAGGAAGTACGCGTGGTACTGGCGAAACAGCAAGGCGTTCAGGTGATAGCCAAGTTCGTCGGCGATCTCTGCCTCGCGCAGACAGGCCGCCGACTGATCCCAGTGTCCGAGCAGGAAGTCCTCCCGGCTCTTGGCCTTCGCGACCGAGCCCTGGGTGGCGTACCCGTCCAGTCCCGCGAAGCGCCGCCACAGCCCGCGCTCGGGGCAGTCGAGGGCCGAGAGGGTCCACAGCACCATCCAGGCGGACCCGGCTTCCTGTTCCTCGGTCATCCCGTCCAGGGCGCCCAGCAGTTGTGCGGTCGCCTCCGCCCCCGGGTCCGTCCAGGCCCGCAGACACAGCCGGCCGGTCTCGGAGACATGGTCGCGGTGCCGCTCCAGGGCCCGCCACGCCCAGGGGTCGTCGGTGTACGTCGCGGCCAGGAGCAGTTTGAAGTAGGCCTGGTCGGTCAGGTCCCCGAAGGTGTCGGCGCCGGGAACGGTCAGGGCGTCCAGGACCGCGGGCAGCGAGGTGGTGGAGGACGCGAAGGCGATGTGGTGGCTCTGGTCGGCGTAGACCACCGCGTACGCGAGGAGGGGGTCCGCGTCCGGCGGTACGGGACTCCGTTCGAGTTCCCGCACCAGCGCCGCGGCGTGCCGCAGCCGGCCCCCGCGGGCCGACATGACCGCGGCCCAGGCCAGCCTCCGGGTGCGATCCGGGAGTCCGGGACTGAGGACGGCGGCGCGTTCGAGGAGCAGGGCGCCCTCCGCGTCGCCGCCCCGGTGCCCCAGGGCGCGGCCGGCGGCCTGGAGGCGCCCGGCCAGGTCCTCGTCCGGGAACAGGGCGGCCGCCGCCTCGTGGTGCAGCCCGCGGGGGTCGTCCGGGGCGAGGGCCGCCGCGAGGGTCCGATGCGCCCGCCGGCGGGCGCCGTCCGACGCCGCGGCCACCACCGCGGTACGGATCAGCGGATGCCGGAAGACGAGGCGACCGGCCTCGTCCAGCCGGGCGAGGCCGGTCCGCTCGACCCGTTCCCACGCCGCCCGCCCGGCCCCGTCCGCGACGATCCGCTGCCACACCGCGGCGAGGTCCCCGCCGCCGACGAGCGCGCCGAGCAGGAGGAGATGGGACTCCTCCGGGGAGATCCGCCGCAGGTGCTCGGCGAAGATCCGCTCCAGTCGCCCGCCCAGCGGCAGGCACTCCGGAAGCGGCGCCGTCCCGGCCCGCTGGGCGGGCTCCAGCCGGCGGGGAAGCTCCGTCAGCGCCAGGGGGTTGCCGGCCGCGTCCGCGAGGACGCGCTCACGGGTGGACGCCGCGAGGCCGGGGTACCACGTGCCCAGCAGCGAGGCCGAGTCCGCGCTGTCCAGCGCCGGTACGTCGACGACGTCTCCGGGCCAGCCGTGCGCCCCGGTTCCCTCGGGGCGGGTCGCGCCGACGATCACCAGGGGAAGATTCGCGGAACGGCGGTGGACGAAGTCGAAGACGGCGGCGCTCGACGAGTCGATCCAGTGCAGGTCGTCCAGGACCAGCAGGACGGGGGCGCTGCGCGCGGTCTCCTCCACCAGCGTCAGGACGGCGGCGCCCACCGCGAATCCGCTCGGGGTGCCCGCCCGCACACCCAGCGCGCTCTCCAGCGAGTTCCGCTGGTACTCGGAGAGGGGACCGGACGGCCCGGATCGCTCGAACCGCTGGAACCCCTGGAGAACCGACCGGAACGCCTGGTGCAGGGCCCCGAACGCGAGGCCGGTCTCCGCTTCGGCCCCGACCGCCCGCAACACGGTGAAGCCGCGGCCGGCCGCCTCCCGCTCCGCCCAGTCGAGCAGCGTGCTCTTGCCGACGCCCGCCTCACCGCGCAACAGGACCGCGGATCCGCTCCGGCCGTCGTGCGCCCGGACCAGTGCCGCGGTCAGCAGTTCCTTCTCCTGCCGTCGCCCGACGATTGCCGCGACCCGTCCGTCGCTCACCAATTGCGTTCTCCCACTCGGCACCCGGTCCGGCCACCCCTGGGGCCCGCCTGTCGGGTCCCACCGGGCCGGCGATCCCGGTGGGACCCGACAGGCGGGCCCTGGGCGGCTCAGGCTACTGCGCCCCGGGATCGCCCCCGCCGACCGTACGAAAGACGGCCGATTACCGATATTCCGGTGTCCGAAGGCGGTCGTATCCGGGCCGTTTCCGCGAAAGCCGGCGCCGGCCGTCCGAAAGGCGGGTCCGGCCCGAAGAGCGGGTCAGGTGCCAAGGGCGGGTCCGGTGCCAAGGCGGGTCCGGTGCGAGCCGACCGCGTGCGCCGAGTGCGGTGAGGCGTAAGGACGGGGATCGCAAGGACCGGCGTCGAGAGCGCGGCGGCCTGAGTACACCGAGAGGCAACGTCGGATGCGCGCGCAGTCAGGCACGGTCCCACCCGCGTCATAACCTGGGCATCCCGGGCACGTCTCCCCCACCCCACCCCCCGTTCGCGGCGTCTTCACCCGGCCCGTCGCACTGCCCGTACGACCGCCCCCCACCCGCCCTGACCATGGTTCACGGACGCCACCGGCCGGTGGACCGGTCCGCAGGAATGGCTCTCGCCTCACCCCCCACGGAATCCCTCGGTCCGGGGCCGGCACGTTGCTCGACGACTGCGCGGCCCCCGACTCGACGTTCACGCGAGAAGAGAAAGGGACCGCAATGCCTGATCGGAGCATGTGTCACACCATCGGCTCGACAGCCGGAGGCGAAGAGGTGAGCCTGGCCGCCCACCCCGTCGCGATATCGGCGTTCGGGCCGATGACGCTGTGGTTCCCCTCGGGCCCTGTCGAGCCGGGGCCACCGCGCTGGCGCGCGGTGCTCGCCCTGCTGCTCGTCAACGCCGGCAAGGTGGTCTCGACCTCGTCGCTCATCCGGAGCGTCTGGGAGACCGACCCCCCGGGCCACGCGGTCACCACCCTGCAGTCGTACGTCTCCCGTCTGCGCGGGCTGCTCGGCGAACAGCCCCTGCGCGGCGGGGTCGAGGCCCGGGTCGAGTACCGGTCGCCGGGCTACGTCCTGCGGGTGGAACCGGACCGTGTCGACGTCCCGCGGTTCGAATCGATGGTCGCGCGGACCGTCTCCGCGAGGAGCCGGGGCGACCTCGCGCAGTGCTTCGTGCTGGCGTCCGAGGCGTTGCGGCTGTGGACCGCGCCGCCGTTCGAGGACTTGGCTGATTATCGCTTCGCCGTGCAGGAGGCCGTACGGCTGGACCGGCTGCGGCTGACGGCGGTCGAGGCCCAGGCCGCCGCGGCGCTGTCGCTGAACCGGGGCGAGGAGATCCTGCCCGGGCTCGAACGCGAAGTGGCCCGTCATCCCACGCACGAGCGTCTGGTGTGCCGTTTGATGCAGGCCCAGTGCCACAACGGCCGGCAGGCCGACGCGCTGAGGCTGTTCGACCGCACCCGCCGGCTTCTCGCCGGGGAACTCGGCGCGGACGCCGGGCCCGAACTGCGGCGGACGCACGAGGAGATCCTGCGGCACGGGTGTCCCCCGGCCCGGCCTCCGCTCACGCCCGCGCCACAGGCGGCGCCGGAACCCGGGCCCGCCGGTGCCGCCGGTGCCGCGAAGGCCCTCGCCCGGACCGGCCCCGGGCCCTCGTCCCTGGAACCGGCCGGTCCTCCCCCGGTGCGCGGGGCCGGCGCCTCCCAGGGATTCGTCGGGAGGGAGAAGGAGCTGCGCCGGCTGCTCGCCGCCCTCGCGAGCGCTCTGGACGGCGAGGGCCGGACGGTGCTCCTGGTGGGAGAGGCCGGACTGGGCAAGACGAGGCTGGTACGGGAGTTCGGGCGGCGCTGCCGCGGTGCGGGTGCGGACGTGGTGACGGTCGGCTGCCCGCCCGCCGAGGGCATGCCGCCGTACTGGATCTGGGCCCAGGCCCTGCGGATGGCCGCGGCCCGGCGGCCGGAGGGGCTGCTCGATCTCCCGGAGGGTGTCCGCCATACGCTCGCGGCCCTGGTTCCGGATCTGGTTCCGGGGTGTACCGACCGCCCCGCCCTGACGGACGTGTCCGGGTTCGAGCTGCACGACGCCGTGAGCCAGGCGGTCCTGGCCCCGGCCCGGCGTCCGCTGGTGCTGGTGCTGGAGGACGTCCAGTGGGCCGACGCCGACTCGCTGAGTCTCCTTCCCTTCCTGACCCGCCAGTCGACGGACGCGCCGTTCCTGCTGGTGGTCACCTCGCGGAGCTTCCGTATCGCCGACGATCCGGCCCTGCGCGCGACGCGCGCCGCCGTACTGCAGTCGCTCAACGCCGAGGAGATCCGGCTCGGCGGGCTGCGCTCCGAGGACAGCCGGGGGATCGTCGCGCGTGTCCTTGGCCCCGAGGTGGACGACGCGTTGTGCGCCGAACTCCACGAACGTGCCGCGGGCAATCCCTTCATGCTCCTCGGCCTGGTGGGCGCGCTGCCCGCGGGAGCGACCGCGCGGGCGGTGCGGGACCTGGTGCCGACGGTGATCCAGGAAGTGGTCAGCGAGCAGTTGTCGGCGATTCCCCGGGAGGTCAGGGAGCTGCTGGACAGTTGCGCGGCCGGGGCCCGGGAACGGATCACCGGAGCGGTGACGCGCGGCACCGTCCGCCGGGCGGTCCGGGGGGAGCTCCTCGTGCTGGACGAGGCGGCTCCCGGCGGCATCGGCTTCGCCCATCCCCTGATCCGGGACGTGTTGCGGCAGGAACTCGCCCAAACGGAACCCTTTCTTCGCGGGCCGGGAGATCCTCGCGGGCCGGGGGCCGGGCCCCGGCCCGCGCCTGCCGGGGGCGGGGGCGGGGACAGGGAGGGGAACGGGAGCGGGGACACGGATACGGGTACGGGCGTCGACCGGCACCAGGTCCGTGCCGTCGTCCCGTCACAGGCCCATAGAGGCCAGGAGTCCCACGGCACCGTGACCGGGACCGGGAAGCCCGCCGCTCCGGCCCGCGGGCAGCTGGTACGCGGCTGCTGAACGGGGACGGGGCGCCCGGCCCGCTCGAGTCCTGTGTGCCGTCGGCACCGGGCCGGGCCGGGTCCGGTGCCGACGGTGGGGAGGATGTCGGTGCCGGCCGGTCAGCCCAGGTACTTCATGGCCAGCACTCCCCAGGTGAACCCGATGGCGCTGGTCGCGTGCAGGACGAGGTCACCGGGCCTGAGCCGGTCGCCGGCCATCAGGTCCCGCATCGCGATCAGGGTGTCGGCCCCTCCCATGTGCCCCAGCCGGTCGTAGTTGAGCACGCTCCTGCTCTCGGCGAGCCCCAGCTCCTTGAGCAGGTTCTCGTGGATGGGCCGGGCGCCGTGGGTGACGAGCAGGTAGGAGACGTCCTCGACCTTGGCGCCGATCGATTCCAGGAGCTCGTTCGTCAGGCCGACGAAGTTCTCCGCGTAGGCCTCGGCGAGGCCGTCGCGCTCGCTTTCGCGCCGTACCACGATCCGGTCGCCCTCGTAGGACCCGGTGTACTGGGTGGCCCAGCTGGGGTCGGTGCGGTTACGGGAGCCGAGGACCTCGGCGATTCCGCCGGAGTGCGCCAGCAGCAGCGCGGCGCCCGCGTCCCCGTTGTTGAACAGCTCCTTCGCGCTGCCGTCGGTGTAGTCGATCATGGTGCTGACCCGGTCCCCGAGCAGGACCAGCGCGTACTCCCCCGGTGTGCCGGCGACGAGGTCGGCGGCGAGCTGGATCGCGACCGTCACCGCGTTGCAGTGGTTGCCCAGTTCGAAGCAGTGGGCCCGCTCGATCCCGAGCTCGTGGGCCACCCTGGCGGACGGGGAGCCGAAGGGAACGTCCCAGACGCCCGTCCCCGCGTAGATCACGGTACGGATCGACGACAGGGGCACCGGGTGGCGCTTCAGGAGCGTACGGGCGGAGTTCAGGGCGAGTTCCCACTCCGCCTCTCCGTCGCCGAGGACCGGGAAGGAGTCGCAGACGGTGATCGTCCGGATCTCCTCCTCCGGGAGCCCCGAGGCCTCGGCCATGTGCCGGGTCGTCACCCGCCCGGAGGGCAGGCACACCTCGAAATCGACTATCGCGGCCATGGGGCGCTCCGTTTCCGGTTGTCCGTCGGATTCAGGATTCATGGGATCGGTCATGGGATCGGTTCGGGAGATCGACCCAGGAGGCCGGCTCAGCAGGCCGGTTCGGCAAGTCGGTTCAAGAGGCCGGTTCAAGAGGCCGGTTCAAGAGGCCGGTTCAGGAGGGCGGTTCAGGAGGGCGGTTCAGGAGAAGAACAGCGGCTTGCCCAGGCAGTGGTCGACGACCGCCTGGCTCATGCTGCTGCGCGACGGCGGGTGGAAGACGATGGCCTGGGAGGCGGCCGCGAGAATGGCGACGGCGGGCGAGGAGATGAAGGCCATGCCGCCGAGCAGCTCGACCGCCCGGCCGACCACCTGGACGATCACGTTCTGCACCGAGAAGCGGGTGAACAGCGACGCGGCGGCGCAGTCGTTGCCCAGGTCTCCGTCCATGATCCGGCGGGCGAGTCCGTCCACCATGGACTCGGCGGACTGGACGAGCAGACACAGCTCCGCGCGCTCGGCGGCCGATCCGCGCTCCGCGGACAGCACCCGGTCCACCAGGGCTCCGGCCATGCCGGTGTAGGAGGCGGCGACGATCATCTGGAACCAGATGACCCCGGCTTCGTTGAGCTGGTCGAGTTTCTCCGCCGCGCTCGGGGGTGTGCGCAGGAGGTGCTGTTCCTCCACGAAGACGTCGTCGAGCACCACCTCGTGGCTCTCCGCCCCGGCCAGCGGGTACGTCGCCCAGAAGTCGCGGACCGAGATCCCGGGGGTGCCGGCGGGCAGTACGAGGAGGCCCATCTCTGTGGTGCCGTCCGGGTTCCGCAGGGACACGCTGGCGGTGAGCAGGTCCATCGAACGCGAGAGGCTGCACGGTTTCTTGGAGCCGCTGACCCGGTAGCCGCCCGGTACGGGGCGGGCCTCGACCGTCGGGCTGAGGATGCCTCGGCCGGTGCGCCCCTCCGCGTAGCCGGAGGCGATCAGCGAGTGGTCCCGGGCCACCGTTTCGAGCACCGTGCGTTCGATGTCGGTGGTCTCGGCGTACAGCGGTCCGATCGAGTAGAGCATGCCGACGGAGAAGTGGTGCATGGCGGTGGCGACGGCGAGGGAGGGCGCCACGGATCCGATCGCGCGCACCACCCGTACGGCGTCCAGGGCGTCGGCGCCGAGGCCGCCATAGGCCCGGGGCACCAGCAGATTGGTGCCGCCGTGGTCGCGAAACAGGCCGATGGCGGGGCTGTCCGCCGACTCCAGGGTCTCGAAGGGCACCTCGGTGAGACGGTCGATCAGGCCGGGCAGCAGTCGTTCGCAGGTGTCGAGGTCGGTCTGCAGGAACTTCACGGGTGCGGCTCCTTGGGGTGCGGTCGGGCGGTCAGTTGTCGACGAGGCCCATGAGGAAAGGGGTGTACCGGTCGCCGTGCACGGCGGTGGCCGGTACCGCCGCCTCGATCGCGGCCCGGTCCCGCGCGGACAGTTCGACGCGGGTGGCGGCGAGATTCTCGTCCAGGTGGGCACGGCCGCGGGTGCTCGGGATGGGGACGACGTCCTCGCCCTGGTGGTGCAGCCAGGCCAGGGCGAGCTGGGCGACCGTGACGCCGTGGGCGCGGGCCAGTGGCCGCAGCGCGGTGAGGATCGCCTGGTTTCGGGAGAGGGCGGGTTCCTGGAACCGCGGCAGGGCGTGGCGGAAGTCCTGTTCCGGGCCGAGGTCGGCGGTGGAGTGGACGCTGTCGGCGAGGAAGCCCCGGCCCAGGGGGCTGGAGGCGACGAGGCCGATGCCCAGTTCCCGGCAGGTGGCCACGACGTCCGTCTCGATGCCCCGGCTCCAGAGCGACCATTCGCTCTGCACGGCGGTGATCGGGTGCACGGCGTGCGCCCTGCGGATGGTGGCGGCGGAGACCTCGGACAGGCACAGATGGCGCACCTTGCCCTCGTCGACGAGTTCGGCCAGGGCCTCGATGGCTTCCTCGATCTCCTCGCCGGGAGCGGCCCAGTGCTTGACGTACAGGTCGATCCGGTCGGTGCCGAGCCGCTCCAGCGAGGCGTGGCACCGCCGGCGGATGTAGGCGCGGTCTCCGCGTACGCCGAGGAAGCGGCCGTCACGATCGCGTTCCAGGCCGACCTTGGTGGAGAGGAGGACGCGGTCGCGCACCTCGGCGACGGCCTTGCCGAGGAGGCGTTCCCCCTCCCCCAGCCCCTGGACGTCCGCCGTGTCCAGCAGGGTGACACCCCGGTCGACGGCATCGCGTACGGTCCGCAGGGCGTCGGCGGTGTCGGCCGGATGGTAGAAGGACGACAGGCTCAGGCAGCCCAGGCCCTGGGCCGGCACCTCCAGGGTGCCGAGCCGCCGGGTGGGCAGGGGGGTGTGGACGGTCACAAGTCGCTCCTCGGTCGAAGGCGGGATCACCAGGTGTCGATGTGCAGAACCTCGTCCAGCGGCTGTCTGGGCGCGGGCTTGAAGTCCGTGCCGATCGAGAAGGCCGTCGGGATGAGTGCCGCCTGGATGATGCCCTCGGGGATGCCGAGCAGTCCGGCGATCTCCTTCTCGTACGTCAGGTGCAGGGTGGTCCAGGCCGTGCCCAGGCCGCGGGCCCGGCAGGCGAGCATGTAGCTCCAGCCGGCCTGGATGATCGAGCCCCACATTCCGGCCTCGTTGTACTCGGGGGCCGCCCGGGCGTCGAGGCAGGGGATGACGAGGACGGGCACCTGGGCCAGCCGCTCGCCGAGGTAGGCCACGCCGGAGGCGACCCGCTGCTGTACGGCGTGCCGGGCCGGGTCCTCGGCGTACAGGCTCCCGCACGAGCTGTCGGACGCCAGATAGCCGTCCACGGCGCGCCGGTAGTAGGCCGCGACCGCGGCCCGCTGCGCGGGATCGCTCACCACCATCCAGTGCCAGCCCTGCCGGTTGCTGCCGGAGGGGGCCTGGAGCGCGATCTCGACGCACTCCTCGATCAGCGAGAGCGGGACCGGGCGGGTCAGGTCGAGTCTCTTGCGCACCGAGCGGGTGGTGGTGAGCAGTTCGTCGGGGGTCAGGTTGAGCAGGGGCATCGCTGAGGGGCCTTTCGATCGGGACCATGGGGCGGGCCGGTCGGCGACCGTCCTCTCTTCGCGTCTTCGCGTACATCGCGTGCGTCGCACCGTCCGCCCGGTGGCGGGCGGACGGTCGCCGACGGGGCGGATCGGCCATCGGCTGGGCGGCCGTCGGCGAGGCAGGGCGGGCGGGGTCGCCGACGGGCCCGTTCGCCCCGTCGGCGGGCCCCGCCCCGCCGACGGATCCGTCCTCGACGGGTCAGTCGCGGACGCGGCCGTCCGGTTCGACGCGGGCCAGCACGGCGCGGAGCCCGTCGGCGAGTTCGTCGGCCTCCTCGGGGCCGATCACGAGGGGCGGGTTGATCAGCAGGGACCGCGGGTTTCCGCGCAGGATGATCCCGGCGTCCTCGCGCAGGGCGCGGGCCACCGGGGCCGTGCCGGTGGGCAGGGACGTACGGGTGTCCTTGTCCGCGACCAGCTCGACCGCCAGCATCAGGCCGGTCTGCCGGATGTCGCCGACCACCGGCAGGTCCCTCAGTTCCCCGAGCCGGGTCGCGAGATGGGAACCGATCTTGGTGGCGTTGCCGAGCAGGTCCTCGCGCTCGATGATGTCGAGGGTGGCCAGCGAGACGGCGCACGCGGTGGGGTGACCGGTGTAGGTGTAGCCGATCGGGAATCCGCCGGTTCCCGTGATGCCGGCCGCGACCTCCTCGGTGGTGAGGACCGCGCCGTGCGGGACGTAGCCGGAGGTGATGCCCTTGGCCGTGACCATCAGGTCCGGGACCACGCCGAAGTGCTGGGCGGCGAACCATTCGCCGGTGCGCCCGTAGCCGGTCACCACCTCGTCGAAGATCAGCAGGATGCCGTGGGAGCGCAGCAGTTGCGCGACCCTCGGCCAGTAGTCGGCCGGCGGGGCCACCGAGCCGCCGACGCTCATGATCGGCTCGCCGATCATGGCGGCGATCCGGTCCGGGCCGATCCGCTCGATGGTGTCGCTCAGTTCCCGCAGGCAGTGCTCCGTGACGTCCTCGATGCCCTGGGCCGCGGCCTTGTACGGGTCGGGAGCGGTGAGGTGGTGGACATCGGGAAGGGTCGGTCCGAACCCCTCGTGGTACACGGGGAGTCCGGAGACACTGCCCGCCCCGTAGGCGATGCCGTGGTAGGCGCTCTTGCGGGACAGGATCCAGGTGCGCTCCGTCCGGCCCTGCCGGTGGTGGAAGAACCGGGCCATGCGCAGGGCGATCTCGTTGCCCTCGGCTCCGCCGCTGGTGAAGAAGATCCGGTCCAGTCCGGCGGGTGCCAGGTCGGTGATCCGGACCGCCAGTTCCACGGCCTTGTCGTTGGTCATGTTCTCCCAGAGGTGGAAGCACTCCAGCGTGCTCATCTGGGCGTGGGCGGCGGCGGCGAGCTCGGGCCGGCCGTGTCCCACCTGCATCATGCCGAGGACGGCGGAGGCGTCCAGGTAGCTGCGGCCGGTGCTGTCCTTGACCCGGCAGCCGCGTCCCTCGACCATCACGATGCGGTCCGCGCGATCGGCGGGCAGGTTGGGGTGGATCAGCCGCTCCCGGTCGGCCAGGACCCATCCGGTCGTCCTGTCGGGATCGGCCCCGGGGACGTGCTGGGACGTCGGCATCAGGTGGACTCCTTCGCGGTGGACGAGTGGCTGCCGTGCCCGTGGGGCGGGGCACACGAGGCCGGCGCCGGTGCTCGTCGGAAGCCTGGCCGCCGGGTGCTGTGTTTCGCCTGCGTCCACCACCAGCGAGCCGTCAAGCGAACCGCAAGGTGCGGGTGGGCCGCGTGGGCGGCGGCGGGCGGTTCCGGTGTGAAGGGCATGCGCTCGTGTACGTGGCCCGGCGGGAACGCGGCCTCGTACCGAGCCGCCGCGGACCGGTCCCGACCGCCGGCGACGCCCAGCACGCACGTTCGACTCGACTCGTCCTCTTGCTCGAAATCGACGCACCAATGGGTGACTTGTCTCTCGGCGCCCGGCTTCGCCGCGGGAGCGTCTGCTGAACTGTCGATCCCCGTTGAACCATCGATCCCGTTGAACCGTCGATCCCGTTCGCCCTGCGGTGCCCCCCCCTGTGAGGTGCTCATTCCCTCCGAGAACCCCGTCCCCTCGTACGTCGATCCCACCCGGCCCAGCATCGCCAGGGTGTACGACGCCTTCCTCGGCGGCACGGACAACTACGCCGTGGACCGCGAAGTGGTCCGCCATGTGCTGAAGGCCGCCCCCGAGGCCCGTGACCTGGCGGTCGAGAACCGCCGGTTCCTGATCCGCGCCTGCCGGTTCCTGGCCGGCGAGGCCGGGATCACCCAGTATCTGGACTGCGGTTCGGGGCTGCCGACCGCCGAGAACACCCACAACGTGGTCCAGCGCGTCGATCCGGCCGCGCGGGTCGTCTACGTGGACAACGACCCGATGGTGCTGGCCCATAGCCGCGCGCTCCTGGAGGAGAACGAGAGCGTGGTCATCGTCTCCGAGGACATCTTCGATCCGGAGAGACTGCTGCGGAACAGCGTCGTACGGTCCCGGCTGGACTGGAACGCCCCGATCGCGCTGCTGCAACTGGGCACCCTGCACCACTACAACGCCGAGGCCGTGCGCCCCCGCAAGGACATCATGCGCGCCTACGTCGAAGCGCTGCCGCCCGGCTCGTATGTGGCGATCAGTCACTTCCTGGATCCGGAGGACGAGTACAGCGCGACCGCCCGGAAGATGGAGGACATGTTCCTGCACAGCATGATGGGCAGTGGCACGTTCTCCACCGGGGCCGAACTCCGGGAGCTTTTCAACGGCTTGGAGATGGTCCGGCCGGGTCTTGTCCGGTGCGCCGACTGGCGGCCGGACGGCTCGCGGACCGAGCGGCTGAACGCGGCCCAGCGGTGCATCGCCGGCGGCGTGGCCCGCACACCTTAGGCCGTACGCCGGCCCCTGCCGCGTGGCGGTACGTGCCTTCGGGGGGCCACGCGGTCTCCGGGCCCGACCCCGGGCGGCCCGGCCGTCTCCTCCCCGCACAACACGCCGAGGGGAGGAGCGCGGCGGGGAGGTGTCCGGCTCGCTCGCCGGGTTGCCGGGCGGCGCTCCGGCAGGCCGGGGCGTACGGGCGATCCGGTCCGTCCGTACGGTCAGACGGCGGGTACGGGACCGCCCGGCCGGAACCGTTCGACGCCGACGATATGCCGCACCTTGACCGGGCGGACCACGACCGCGACGCGCCGCTCCCCCGGCATGAGCCATGCGAAGCGCTCGGCGTTCAGGTACTTGCGGGCCAGTCGGTCCATTCGTTCATGCGCTTCCTCGCCCTCGATGAAGCGGGTCACGACCCCGCTGATCTGCACCCGGTCGAAGACGTCGACGGCATCGGCGTGGGAGAGGTAGACCCGGGGGTCTCGGCGCAGGTTCTCCTCCTTCACCCGCCCCACGGAGGTGTTGAACGTCAGCTCTCCTTCTCCTTCCAGGTCCACCCACATCGGGCTGACCTGCGGCGCTCCGTCGGCGCACACCGTGCCGACGTACCAGATGTTGGGGGCCCGCAGCCGGGCGCGGACGGCTTCGTCGAGAGTCGAGTTCATCATCGGAGACTAACGGCCGCGCCGCCCCGAAGCCGGAAGCGGGGGCTCCGTGGAGGGGTGAAAAGTGGTGATGATGCTCACCCTCCCGCGTCGCGAACTTCACGGACGGCGGGGCCGGTTCAGTACGCGGCACAGCCAGCGGAAGCGGGTCCGGCGGGCGTCGCGGGACACGTCGGCGTGCGGGACCAGTTGGTCGAAGCCGTGGAACCCGCCTGCCCAGATGTGCAGTTCGGCGTCACCGCCCGCTTCCCAGACGCGTCGCGCGTACGCGACGCACTCGTCGCGGTAGGTCTCCGCGGCGCCCGCGTCGATATAGGCGGGCGGCAGTCGGGAGAGGTCTGTCGCACGGGCGGCCGCGGCATAGCCGGAGAGCTGTTCGCCGGACCTCTGCTTCCCGAGGAGAGCGGTCCAGCCGAGGTCGTTGGCGTGGCGGTCCCACACTCCCCGGCCGGCCATCTGCTCGGCCGAGACGCTGTCGTTGCGGTCGTCGAGCATGGGACACATCATCAACTGACCCAGGATTCGCGGTCCGTTGCGATCGCGCGCCATCAGCGCCAGGGAGGCCGTGAGGCCGCCTCCGGAGCTGCCGCCGGCGATGACGATCCGCCCGGGGTCGATGCCGAGCATGCCGGCGTGCCGGACGAGCCATTCCAGGCCCGCGTAGCAGTCCTCGATCGCCGCCGGATACGGGTCTTCGGGTGCCAGCCGGTAGCCGACGGATACGACGGCCAGTTCGAGGGGCTCCGCCCACTCCTGAAGAATCTCCCGCAGGCCGGTGCGGTGGGTTCCGCCGATCATGCCGCCGCCGTGCATGTGGTAGACCACGGGCGCTTGTGGTCGCAGGCCGGTGGGGCGCGCGAAGAGGACGGGGATGTCCGGCGCTCCGTGCGGGCCGGGTGCCAGGAACTCCTGGATCTCGAACCTGCCCTCGTCACGGAGCTGTTCGAGCGAGGGGTCCGACTCCGCGAGCCGCGCGCGCCACGCGGGAATGCCGTCGAGCGAGCCCGGGGCGCCCCGGTGGGGCGGCCCCAATGCGTCGAGCGCGGCGGTGAGTTCGTGGGCGAAGGGGACGGGCGGAGCCGTGCGCCGCCGTCGGTTTGGGTCGCTGTTCATACGTCCTTCGTTCGAGGTGGCGGGCGCGCGCCGTCGAGGGCCGCGCCGCGCCGGTGGGGGACGGTCGGGTCTTGTCCGCGCGCCGGGCCGCCCGGCCACCCCGGCCGATGGGATCGGGCCGCCGTGTGCCGTCAGGCGCACCGCGCGAAGGGCAGGGCGCGCCAAGTCGTCTTACGCCATCCGGGAGCGGAGTTCGCGTCGGCTGGTGCGTCACGGCATCGCCCTGAGCGGTCGGCGTGCGCGGAGTGCCGGAGGGTCGTTGCACCGTCCTTGCGGAGGGTCGTTCGTCAGGCCCTCTGTGGGTTCTTTCACCCGGTCATCGGCGAGGAAGCCCCGGGCCTGCGCGCTCCCATGGGAACGGGGAGGGGGGAGCGGCACCGGCCGAGGAAGGGATCACACAGAGGGTGTTCTCTTGGGCGCGCCCTTACCGCAACGCGCTTCGCGAGGGATGCGTATCCCCCGGCGGGTGCCTCAGCCCTGGATTCTGTCGACCTCGATGAGCATGTCGACGACATTAACACATCACACGTGTGAGCATGTCGAACGCCCCTCACCGATTTCACCTTCCAGGGAAAGGAAGGCCAATTGACCTGCGATAAAGGCCTTTTCGAGTGCCGGATGACTCCTGACGTGGCCTGCAACCGGCCGGACTCGGCACACTTCAAAGTAAGTCTACGAGTGTAGACTTACTTCGGCACATGCTCACCTGGCCGCAGCGGATCGGCCGGGATGTCCAGGAGAAGGAGCGGAGATGGATCTCAATCTGACGGGAAAGCGGGCGCTGGTCACCGGTTCGAGCGCGGGACTCGGCGAGGCCACCGTGAGGCTGCTGGCGGCGGAGGGCGCGGCCGTCGTGGTGCACGGCCGGGACGAGGAACGCGCGGAGAGGGTCGCGCGGGAGATCCGCGAGGCCGGCGGAACGGCCATCGCGGTGGTGGGCGAACTGGCCGACGACGACGCCGCCACCGAGGTCGCCCGCGCGGCGCTCACGGACGGCCCCATCGACATTCTCGTCAACAACGCGGGCTTCTACCGGCATGTCTCATGGGCCGAGGCGAGTCCCGACGAGTGGCGGGACACCTACAACGTCAACGTCGTCTCGGGCGTCCGGATGATCCGGCACCTGGTCCCGGCGATGCGGGAGCGGGGCTGGGGCCGAGTGATCACGATCGGCGGCGGTCTCGCCTCTCAGCCGATGGACGCCCACCCGCAGTACAACGCCACCCTGGCCGCCCGGCACAACCTCGCCGTTTCCCTGGCCCGCGAACTGAAGGGCACGGGCGTCACGTCCAACGTGGTCTCGCCCGGGGCGATCCTGGTCGAGGCCACCAAGGAGCTCGTCACCGGGATCGGGCCCGCTCGCGGCTGGGGCCGGACCTGGGAGGAGATCCACCGGAACGCCGTGGATGCGCTCATTCCGAACGATCAGGAGCGATTCGGCATGCCGGACGAGATCGCGGCGGCGGTGGCGTACCTGTGCGGTGAACACGCCCAGTACGTCAGTGGCGCCACGCTCCGGGTGGACGGGGGGCTCATCCGGTCCGCGTTCTGAACGGGGCGCGGGTGGCACGGGTACCAGGCGGAGTGTCGGCGCTATCCGGCGGAGCCGTCGGCCGCCGGCGGCGACTCGGACGAGGGCGTGAACGTGATCCCGGGCGCGGGCTTCGCGTCGCCTTCCCCGAGGACCGGATGGAGCATGTCAGCGAGGAGCCCCGCCAGATGCTCGTTGTCGGCCTCGGCCAGCGCGGCCGTGCCGACGATGTCGCGCATCAGCCAGGTGCCGGCGATCAGCGCGAGTCCGAGCTGGGCGCGGACGTCCGCGTCGGAGCCGTCGAGCAGCCCGGCGAGCCGGGCGCCCACATGAGCCTCGACGCCCCGGCGGATGATGGCCGCCGCTTCCGGGTCCGCCGCCGAGCGGAGCAACAGCAAGAAGGGATCGAGCCGTTCGGAGTCGGGCGCCGTGCGCTCGGCGAGCGTTCGGGCGAGAGTCCGGGCCAACCCCGGACGTTCGTCGCCGACGATGGCCGACGGGCCGAAGGCGCGGTCGACGGCTTGGGCGAACAGGCCCTCCTTCGAACCGAAGTAACGGCTGATCATCATCGCGGTGACACCGGCCCGCTCGGCGATCTGCCGCACCCCGGCGCGGGCGTACCCGTACTCGGTGAACTCCACGACCGCGGCGGTGAGGATCGCCTCGCGTGTCGCGGCGCCGTCACGTCGGCGGACGGATGGTGCGGCACTCATACGGACGAGCATACGGGGCATGGTCGGCAGCGGCCGTACGGCGTAGTCGACGGCCTGCCCATGGGTCGGCGACAAGGAAGGGAGAGCTTGCATGCATCACCATCTTGACCGGTGACTTATGAACTGTCAGTCTTTCGTCACCGAATAAATCAGTTACTCCTTGATAAGGAAGCGCCCATGGCAGTCATCCGGTTCCACCTCGTGTCCACGCTCGCCCCGAAGGACGTGCTGGCGGTGCTGACCGACTTCGGCCCCGCTCGCGCCGAGGCATGGCCCACGATCGACGCCGAGCACTTCACGGTCCACGCGCTCGGCGACACCTGGGCGGAGGTCACCGAGGGAACCGACGCCGCCTGGGAGCGGGCCCGCTACGCGTGGCAGCCGGATGGCCACACGGTCACCATCACCACGCTCGACTCCAAGCTCTTCGGTGCCGGCGGCGGCTGGGTCTTCCGGATGACTCCCGAGGGCGCCGGAACCCGGGTCGACGTCGAGCTGACGCGTGAACCGACCACCTTCAAGGGCAAGATGCTCGCGGCCCTGCTGCCCCTCGTCGGCCCCTCGTCCCTGCGCAAGTCGTTCTCGGGGCCGCTGCGGGCCGCGTGAACCGGGCGTCGGCTCTCCCGGCCCCCGGCGGTATGCGAAGAGGTGCCCGTCTCCCTGCGGAGACGGGCACCTCTTCGTCGTCGCTCACGGAGTGCGCGCGCTCCACTTCTGGTTGGGCGTGCCCGCGCAGGTGTACAGCTGCAGACTGCCGTTGTTCGTCGTCCGCATGTCCTTGACGTCGACGCACTTGTTGCCGGACTGCGGGTTGGTGAGGTCGTGCGAGCTGTTCAGGCGGAACTGCTGTGCGCCCGAGCCGTTGCAGGTCGTCCAGTTGATGGCCGCGCCGTTCGCCCTCGACCCGCCGACGACGTTCATGCACTTGCCCTCCGACCGCACGGTTCCGTCGACGAACTTCCACCGCTGATAGGAGACGTCGTAACAGTCCCAGATCACCAGCGCGGACCCGGTCGCCGCGCCCGGGCTACCGGCGACGCCGATGCAGCGGTTGGAGGCATGACCGTAGATCTGCACCCCGCCGGGCCAGGGGTCGCTCGGTGGCGCCGTCTGCTGCGTCGTGCTCTTGCCCGACGTTCCGCCGGAGCCCGAGCCGGACCCGGAGCCGGAGCCTGATGCCGAGCCGGAGGCTGACGAGCCCGAGGGCTTCGTGGCTCCCGAGGAGGACGTGCCGGACGCCGCCGCGCCGGTGTGCTTGCTCCCGGCGGCCCGCTTTCCGGAATCCGCGTTCCCCGAGGCATGCCGTCCGGTGGCCGGCGCTCCCCCGCTCGCGGGCTTCTTCCCGTCGGCGGAGGGATGGGACGGCGGGATCACCGGGCCGGTCGCGGGTGTGCCGTCCGGCCCGGTGACACCAGCCTTCGGGGCCTGCTTGCCGGGTGTACCGGGGGCATGAGGGGTCGGGGACTGTGAGCCGACCACACCGGGGACCACGCCCCCCTGACCGTCCAGCACAGTGCCCGCGGCGGCACCCGGCTTCCCGGCCGCCCGGGTGCCGCCGTCGCCGTCTCCGCCGACCAGGAAGGGAACGGAGATCAGCAGAGCGCCGACGATGGCGGCCCCGGCCAGCAGGCTCTTGTGTGGACGGCCCGGCACCGTCTCGGTCGCCGTCCGCTCGGCATCCGGGTCCGGCGCATGGTCCGTCGCCGTACCGGTCTCCGCCGATCCGTCTTCCGCCGCTTCAGTCGCGGACGGGTCGGACGCGGATGTCTCGCTCGTGGACGTGCCGGTCGCGGACACTTCACTCGCCGCCGAGGCGGTCTCCGGATCCGCCGACCCCGGCACCGCGTGCTCGGCTGCCGTCACGCCGGGGCCCTTGGGCGCCGCGCGTGGCGCGGGCTCCTCCGGTGCCACCGCGGCCGATGACGCGACGGCAGGCTCGACGGCCCGCCCGGTGGTCACGGCCACGGACCCGTCCGGAGACTCGTGAGGGTGAGAAGTCGTCATGACACCTTTCCGGTGGGTCGGTGTGGCACAGGGAATCGACCATCAGGTGTGACACCCACGAGTGGGCGACCCCGGACCGGGGACATGTTTCGATCCGAGCGAACACCCGGTGTTCCACCGCCGATTCTAGGACGACGGTGACGGGATTGACGCCCCCGCCGGACATGGTCGCACGAGAAACCTGTGCACAGGTGTGACCGACCGAGTGTCAGCGTGTGCCGTCGTCCGACCCGCCGGTCAGGATGCTGACGAGATAGTCCTGCGTGGTCTGTGCCGTCGCGCCGTCGGCGACCGAATCCACCGGACAGGGCTCCATCGGCGCCCTGCTCTGAGTCGCCCCCGTCGTCGCCCCTGTTACCCCCGTCGCAGGCTGTTCGTCTGGGACAGGAACGGCCGCCCCCGACTCCACCCGCTTCTCCGTCTCCCGCTCCCCTGCCGTCTCCGTCTCCACCACCGCGTCCCCGGGCACGCCCTCGTCCGCCGGGACCAGCCGATCCGGTTCGACGATCATGCTCACCGCACCCGCCGGATTCACGTACAGGGGCACGTCCTCCGTCAGGTCCCGGACGAGATCGGCGACGGTGACGGTCCGCGTGGCGAACCGGCCGGAGGAATCCGCCTGCGCGACGGAGGTGAAGACGGGCACGACGGCGTCCCCGTCGGGGCTCAGGGTGGTGACGGTCCGCCCATCCGGCGTCGGCAGTACGGCGACCCGAGCCCCCGCGAGCAGCCGGAACACCTCCGTCTCCGCTCCGTAGCCGGTGACGGCCAATTGGATCGCCTCGTCGACCGGATCGGTCGGCTCCGGCCAGCCGCGCGCGCTCGGCGAAGGGCGGTAGTCGTCGTTGTAGAGCCACTCCACCACCTCTCCCCCGGCATCCGAGCGGTACCGGCCGACCACGGCCCACTCCGGCGGAGCACCCTCTCCCCGCCAGGCGGGATCGACCATGCCGAACCAGTGGCCGGGGGCCGCGCGGGCGGCCTCCCGGATGCGGGGCGGAACGTCGGGCAGCGGCTCCTCGCGCGCCGGTCCCGTCGTCTCTGCTGTGTCGGTCATGTCTTCCGTCACCCTCCAGGGTGGTCTTGCATCCGCGTGTGCGGAGATCATCCGCAGCCCGTCACACGTGTTCGCTCATGGTCACACGGCAACGGGTCCTGGGGCGGTGCCCGGTTGCGGAGTCGGCGTCGCCTCCCCGGCTCCCGCCCCGCCCGCCTCGTCGTCCTCCTGCGGCGTCTCGGGCGTGAAGCGCATCCACCCCACCGGCTCCCCGTCGTCCCCGGCCTCGACCGCCAGGCTGCCGAAGACCGCCCCGTTCGCGGCGAACACCTCGGTTCCGGTGCTGTTCGCCACGGTCTGCGCCAAGGCCGGATCGCCGTCGCGCTGGTCACCGGCCCGGCAGGCCACCAGCACGACCTTCAGCGAGCCCAGACTGGGGCGACGCGCGAGGAATCCACTGAACTCGTGCCCGTCCAGGTGGACTTCGCTCCCGTCGAGCACCGGCACGGTGACGAACCGGCGGTTCGCGTGGGAGTCCCAGAAGTAACGCCTCTTGGGCTTCGCACCACCGCCGGCCGACCGCCCCTGCCCCTGTTCCCTTCCCCCTGTCTTCGTTCGCACCCAGGGCAGCGGCACCCCCTCGTCCGGGGACAGCGTCGTCCCCGACGTGTCCACCACTTCGTAGTGGGTGTGCCGGGTGAAGCGGGACTGATTTCCCTGCTCCTTGGCCTGGAAGTCCGGGTGGTGGGCCGCGCGTCCGACGGGCCGGAAGGTGTCCGGATGGCTGACGGGAGTGGTCCGCAGAAGCGTGTCGGGAACGGCCTTCCCGTCGCTCGTCACGACGACGCCGGACGTGAGATCACCGGACGCCGCCTTGCGCAGGTCGCCCGGGTGGCTGCGCACCCAGGTGCCGTCCGGCTGGAGGCGGGGCCCCGTCCAGGTCGTGATGAGCTTCGCCGGGCCGCCCGGGTCCCGCATCACGTCGAGGTCGCCGGTGAACGCCCAGACCTCGCGTCCGGTGTGTGCCGCGAGGTGCCGCGGCAGCTCCAGATAGCCCGCCGCCGCGTGGGGGACGAGAAGCACGACGGGGCCGCGGGGTGTGTCGGCCGGAAGGCCGGCCGCGATCTGGGCGGCGAACTCCCGGGCCGTCGCCTCGCGGGTGCGGCCGTCCCCGGACTGGACGAGAACGCGGCCCGGTGTCTCACCCCTCTCGGCCCGTACGAAGAAGGGGTGTTCGCCCTCGGCCAGGAACCGTGCCCAGGGTGCCCCTTCGTCGCTCTCCCGCTCCAGCCTGCCCGGTGCCTTCGGGTCGGCGGTGAAGATCTCGTCGGTCACCAGGCCGTCGAGCGCGGCTTCCGGGCGCCGCGTGAGAGGGGTGAAATCGAATCCGATGAGGCCGTCGCGCGCCATGACGGGCGTACGCACGAGCGCGCGGGAGCCCGTGGAGCCGAGCGGGGGCGGCGCCTCGCCGTACGCGACCGGGATGCCGTGCGCTGTCACCGCCTCGGACTCGGCGAGTACGCGCATCAGTTGTCTGGCCCGCTGCCGGGACTCCGCGTCCCAGTGGGGAACGACCACCCGTTCCACGTCCTGCCAGCCCAGCGCTCCCGGGAACAGCACGCCGAAGTGCGCCGAGCCGGCGAATCGGGTGCTGCCGTGTTCCCGTAGCAGCACCGGATCGTGGGCGTAGCCGGTCGCTTCGGCAAGCGCGAGCCGTACGGCCTCCTGGTCGCCGCGGACGACGAGGGCGTGCAGGGAGGACAGGGTGAAGCCGGCCCGCAAGTCCATGGGCACGAAGGCTCCTTCGTCGCCCCGGGCCGCGGTCGGGGGCACCGGGATGTGCAGGGCCCGCACGCGCGCCGTCTGCTTCCAGTGGATCGCGATCCCCTGGTCCGGCGTCGCTCCCGTGCTCTGCCACCGCGCGGACACCAGCGCGGCGGACACCGCCGGGAGCGGATCCGCGCCGGGTGTGCCCGGGTCCGTCTCCTTGGCCAGGAGGAGATCCAGCGGTGCGTCGGCGTCCTCCGTGAGATTCCTCAGATCGCGGCCGTCGACATGGGTCACCGCCGCCATGGCCGGCGAGGTCAGATGGTGGTGCAGCGTCCGCAGGGTCTCGGCGGCCCGCGCGGAGTCGTGGAAGCCGTAGTCGGTGCCCCACTGACCGTCGAGGTGCCGCAGCCGGTGCAGGGCCGCTTCCGTCAGATACGGGCGGAGGTCCCGCGTCCGCAGTTCGGCCGTGACGAGTTCCAGCCGGGCCGGGCGGTCGGTCTCGTGCCACGGGATGTCCCGGTCGGCGAGTTCGGACAGGACGTGCAGGGCCGTCGTCACCTCGCGGTGGCGTCGTTCCGCCTCGGTCACCACGGCGGGAGGGGCGGCCGGGCCGTCGCTCCCCTGAGCCCGCCGCACGGCGTCCCGCTGGACCCGGGCCATGATCCACAGGTCGTGCACGGCGTCATGCAGGTGTTCCCCCTCGGCCCGGTCGGCGATCCACCCGGCGCGGGGATCACGCTGCCGGGTCCCGGCCCCGTCACGTGCCCTCAACTCGGCTCGGATACGGCCCACTTCCTTGCGAAGGTAGTCGACCCTGCTCCGCCAGACCCCTCTCTCGTACGCGACGTCGTCGCCCCTGACCTGATCGAGGGCGAGATCCAGCGAGTCGGCCCAGGTCCTGCGGCTCTCCACCGCTTCCAGCAGATAGGCGGACGGCCCGTTCAGCAGAGCGCTGTTGACCTGACGGTAGGACAGGTCCTTGGCGTTCTTCCTGCCGTCCTCGATCCGTTTCGACCGGGCGCGGAACTCCTGCGCGGCGGCGCTGTCGCCCTGCCCCCCGGGGTCGCTCTGCCGCGCTCGGCCGATGGTCCCCAGGGTGTGCCATACGAAATCGTTGTGCCGCACGCCCGGGAGCGGGTCGACGGCGTACGGCGCGTGCTCGTGCTGCCGGTGATGCCGGTTCTGGTCGAAGGACGGGTCCCGCGCGGGCGGGAGCGTACGGACGGCCGCCCGCGCGGCCTCGGTGCGGGCTGCCGCGGCGTCGTCGCCGGAGCCGTCGGCCGGGTACGGCGGCGTCGTGTCGACGGCCCGGTTCGGCGCGCCGGCCACCACGACAGTCAGCGGGTTGACGAGGCCCGTCTCCGCCACGACGAGGTCGTGGAACGACTCGCCGTGCCAGGGGCGGACCAGCCGCATGCGCCACTGCCGGCCCTCGTCGGGGAGCCCGGAGCTGGTGAGGAAGGACTCGAACGCGGCGACGGCTTCCCGCTCCCGAGCCGCCACCGTCTCCCGCACGGAGGCGTAGGCCGGATGGTGGGGGTCCCGGGGGTTACGGGGGTCTTGTGTGGCGTGCCACGCCGTGTCGAGAGCCGCTTTGAGGGCGACCAGCCGGGTGACGGCATCCAGCATCGACTCGGCGACCGCCCGCTCGCGTTCGCGATCCTCCCCGGGCTCCCGGGTCCCCTGCCCCTCCTGGGTCTCGTGGCTGTCCTGGGGGTCGTGGCCCTCCGGGCCGGGTGCCGCCGCCCCGTCCATGGCGTCCAGGGTCTCCTGGAGCTGCGCCTGCCAGTCGGCCAGGGAATCCGCGTCGAAACGGTCCAGGTTGCGGTGGACCGCTTCGGTGAGCAGCCGTGCGCGCTCGCCGAGGTGGGCGGTGCTCTCCAGGGTGATCTGGGCCGTACCGTCCTCGCTGGTCAGGACGACGGTGCCGTAGTGGTAGCCACGGGTGCCGTCCGCGATGCCGACGTTCCGGTCGTGCGCGGCGAGGTCCCGGGCCCTCTCGCCGGGTGCCGCGACGGACTGGATCGCGTGCGCCTCGCCGATCCGGGGCAGGGCCGACGCGTTCACGCCGACAGCGGCGGACAGGACTGCCACCGCCTCGGGCTGTTCGCTCAGATGGGTCGCGTAGCGGTGACCGGGCAGGGGCGCGACCGCCCTGGGCGAGGACCCCGGCCTCGCCCCGGGCGCCGTGGCCTCGGCCGCCCACTCGGCGTCGGGGAACGCCCGTGAGTAGCCGCCCTGTTCGATGGTGTCGGCCATCGCCGTCACCAGCCGGTGCAGCTCGCTCGGACGGCCGGCGGCACCGGCACCGGGATCGGTGTCGGTATCGGTATCGGTATCGGTATCGGTATCGGCGCCGACGTCGGTGGTGGCCGTGGCGGTGGCGCCGTGGGCGTCGCGGAAGACCATCCGGTCGGGCGGGCCGCCGAGCAACAGGGTGGTCAGCTTCCGGGCGTCCGCGTCGGGTCCACCGGGCAGCCGCGGCGTGACCCGGTGCAGCCTGACCGGCTCGTGGCCGTCGGCTGCGGGGATGTCGACGTGATGCCGTTCCGCCAAGTGGAGGCGGACGGCGCTGCCCGCCGCCGCCAGGGCCTCGTTGGCGCGGTCGACCGCCTCGCGGGTCGCGAAGGCGGACTGGAAGTCGCCCTCGGAACCGACGGCGAGGGTGCGGTCGTCGGAGAGGGTCAGCGCGCTGTGCCGGCCCGGCTGCGGGCGCAGTACGACGAAGGCGTCCTCGTCACCGTCCGGTGCCCAGAGCTCCAGGTGGGCGGAGTCGGTGAAGAGCGCGTGGGGTCCGGCCGGGAGGTCGTCGGAGTCGAAGTCGGCCGTGAGGTCCGGGCCCGGGTTGAGGTCGGGGTCGGTGTCGGTGTCGGGGGTGGCCGGGTCGGCGCCGCTCTCGGAGGGTTCGCCGTTCTCGGACGGGTCCGGGGTCGGCGAGCCCGGGGGTGTCTGCCGCTCCGTGGGGTGGTGCGGGTCGCCGACGCCCATGGGACCGGTCGCGGACGAGAACGGGTCGGCGGACGGGGGCGCGCTCCGTGCCGCGCCCCGGTCGGGCCGGGGCGCGGGAACGCCGTCGGTCGTCGTTCCCGGGTCCGGGTGCTGGGGGCTCGGGACGGGCGTGTCCGGGGCGGGCGTCCTCGGGGCGCGCGATGGGTCGTGGCCGTGCTCCTGGGCCACGTTCGCGGCGCCGGGGGTCTCGTTCGGCCGGGCGCCCGCGGCGGTGGTGGTCAGGCGGGCGACGAGGTCCTGGGCATCGGGGAGTCGCGTGGGCTGTGTCCCGCGCGGCATGCCAAAGTCCGCGTCCGGGTGGGACGTACCCGGGCGAGACGCGCCCGCGCGCGCTACGTCGAGCGCCTTCAGCAGGCCGGGTACGTAGGACGCGCCGGTCTCCCCGCGGGTCACCGCGTTCAGCAGTACGTTCTGGAGCACGCGATGGGACTTCGACGCCCAGTCCCCGTCCGGCCGGGCCATGTAGACACGCGGCCGCTCCGCGCCGCCGGAGGCCTCCTCCCGGGCGAGCCGGGCCAGCAGGCCGGGCAGTTCGCTCTGGAACCACGCCACCATTTCCGGGTGCAGTCGCCGGCGGACGTCCGGATCCGGGTCGTAGTAGGCCGCGTACGCCTCGGCGAACCACTCGACCGGCCGGGAGTACTGGTAGTTGGACACCGCGTGGTTCGTACGCTGCTCGCGCAGGTAACCGACCCACTGGCCGTCGGGCCCCACGTGGTACATCCGCCCATCGATGTCCAGCGTGTCCCCGCCGCCGTCGTGCAGCATCCAGGGATGTGCGAAGGCCATCCGGCCGAAGTCGGCGACCTGCTTGATCCGTTCCCGGACGTCGGCGGACTGGTGGGCGTGGTTGGCCTCCAGGGCGGCGAACAGCCCGGACCGGTCCGGTACGTCGCCCGGCCGCAACGCCTCGGCGGCCTGCGCCAGCAAGGTCTGCCCGTCGATGCCCGCAAGGTCGTACGACTCGCCGAACCCGGCTTTGCCCAGGGCCGCTCGGACCACCATCACGGAGCTGCCGCCGTACGTCCGCCAGCCGCCGAAGTGCTCCTGCTCGGCGAGTTCCTGGGCCCAGTCGCTGAGTTGGTCGACATGATGGCCGATCTCGTGCCGGAGCACCCACTTCATGAAGTTGCCGTGGGCGAGCACGTCGGACACCCCGCCCATGATCCGGCGCGGTTGCCCCGAGATCCCGAGGGCCCGCTCCTCGCGCGCGTCGATCTGCCGCTCGTAACCGGCGAGGGCCGTCCGGTCCATCGCCCAACGCTGCCAGTCGCTGCCCCGGTTGAACTGCGCCATGATCCAACTCGGCAGTCCGTAGGGCGCGATGACGTCGACGGCGCGCCGCTCTCCGTCGTACTCGCTCGTATAGCTTCCGTCCTCCGGCACGCCGGGCGCGATGGCGGTCAGCCCCCTGAGGTGCTCGGTCGGCAGGCCGGCGAGCACGGCCTCGATCCGGCCCAGGGCGGAGTGGCTGAAGTGGACGTTCGGACGGGTCGGCGAGGGACCGATGGCCACGTGGTAGCGGGCGCTGAGGGCCTTCTCGCGTTCGGCCACGCCGTGGTTCCACAGCAGGCCGGGGAGCCCGTAGCCGCCGGATCCGAGCCGGGCCATCCTGACCGGAAGCCAGCTGCTGCGGCTTCGCTGGGGCACGGAGGCGGCCCTGTCGGTCGCGTCGGTCGCGTTCGGCTGGTCGTGCTGGCTGGTCTGACCGGTCTGACCGGAGTGCTCGGGAGAGGACTGCGCGGGCTGCTGATGGGACCGACGCGACAGCAGGCGACGCATGCCACCGCGCAGACCGGGCTGTTCGGCGAAACGCGGGTCGGTCTCGGCGAGCAGCCGGCGCTCCTCCGCGACGGCCGCGGCCACGGCGTGCGCGACGGAGTCGTCGGAAGAGCCGGGGGTGTCGGAAGCCCCGGGGGTGTCAGGAGTGTTGTGCGGGCCGTCGGCCAGAGACGGGTCGGGGCCGAGGGCCTCGGCCACCCGGGTGATCCAGCCGTCCTGCACCTCGCGGAAGGCGACCGTGTCCGGGTCGGTGCCGAGGGCCGGCCGGGGGTGCACCTGATGCTCCGCCAGGATCTCGATCGCCCGGCGCGTCCGGGGCGGGAGCCCGTCGGAGACCAGGTCGCCGGTCCGGCTGGGACCGGCCACCGGACCGTCCGCGGGCGGCACGGGGCCCTCGCCCGCCCGGGCCGGGCCGGCCCCGGCGGGCAGGCCCGTGGTCCGGCGCGTCCCGTACTGCCGGGCCAGTTCGAGGGAACGCGCCCTGGCGCCGTCCGTCCCGCCCGTGAGCACGCTGTGGCTCAGCAGCGTGACGAACGCCCCTATCAGCTCGCGCCGTTCGACCGCTCCCGGGCGGTCCATGTCGAGGAACCAGACGTGGTCGGCCGACACCTGGGCGCGTGCCCACTGCTCCGCCTGCGCCATCCGCTGCGGGGGTACCCGGCTCAGGTATGCCTCGGCCCGCTCCAGCGCCGCCCGGTCCTCGGTCGTGAGGGGCGCGGCCGTCAGGGGCGCGGCCGGCGCGGGCCGGCCGTCGTCCGAGGCCCCCGGCAGGCCGGGCTCCTCGGTTCCGGTGAAGGTGAAGCCCGCGGCGAACGCGTCCTCCACCGCCGCTTCGACGTCGTCCGGGTCGCCCTCCAGCATCTGGTGGGCGACGGCCACGACGTGCCGGTCCGCCGGGGAAAGGCCGTAGAGGTCGTCGGTGTGCGCGTCAAGCCTCGCGACCAGGTGCGGCACTCCGGCCGGAGCACCGCCCAGACGCGCGAACGCGTCCCTCACCGCGGTGAGCGCCGGGCCGGGCAGCCCCCGGCCGGCGGGGCTCTTGCCCCAGTGCCGTGCGAACGAGCGCAGCGGATCGGCGTACACGTAATCATCGCTGTCGCTGCTGTCGCTGCCGCTGTCACTGTTGCCGTGTTCGTCACTGTCACTGCTGTCACTGCTGTCGCCGCGGTCGTCCCGGTACGCGAGGGACGGGCCGGTGGCGGCCTGCTGTGGCGGCGCGAGAGGCGCGCCGGGTTTTGACCATTCGACGGTCCGCGTCGTCGCGTTCCACCGTCCTCTCCGGTCGGTGTCCCGGTCGTACACGGAGACGACGGCCTCGGCGGGTACGCCCCCGACGAAGGCGACTTCCTTCTCGTCGTCGCGGTACACCGTCAGCTGCGGCATGTCGTCTTCGAGCGCCGGGTCGGCCGCGAGCAGGCTGTCCAGGGTCATGGGAACGTCGACACCCGAGTCCGTGCTCCGGATCTCGTACTGGTAGCGCCGGTCGGTGTACTTCAGCAGCTTCTCGTCGCGCGTGGTCGAGACGAACTGGGCCCCTTCCTCGGGCGGCGCGGTGACCCACTGGACGATGTCCAGGACGTTCGAGGGATTACGCGCCCGGAAACCGTTGCGAAAGACGTCGCCGGGTTCCTCGCCCGTGTTCCGCCACACGGTCCGGCCCGGAGCGCTCCAGGAGACGAAGTCCTCGTCGGCCTCGTGGATGTACCGCATGCGCGGGACCGCGCCCTGCGACGAGCCCGTCATCATGCGCACAGTCAGGTCCTGTGCGGCGACCGTACCCAGAGGGTGCGGCTTGCCTCCGGCGGGAGCGGTGAGCGAGTCGATCCAGCTCCGCACCTTCTCTCTGGTCCACTCCGACCGGTCGGCGTCGGGTCCGGCCGCCGCATTCGGGCCGGCCGTCGGCTTCAGGTCGTCGACGGAGGCGACGAGAGTGTCGCCGGAGTCGGAGGCGGTGTCGACGACCGTGTCGGTGTCGTCGATCGGGACGTCGTGTCCGGGGTCGGCGGAGAAGCCGGATGCGGGCGCGAGGGCGGTGTCGGTGATGTCGGTCGCACTGGTCGTGTCGGTGATGCCCGTGGTGCCGGTGGTGCCGGTGTCCGGAGCGGCGGGCGGGACGGTGTCGGTCGCGGACAGGGTGGTCATCGGCACGGGGGCGGCGAGGTCGGCCTCTCCCTCGCCGATCTCGTCCGGAACCGCTGTGGCCTCAGGGGCCTCCTTGACATCGCCGGCGGAGCGCGGGCGGTCGGCGCCCCGGCCGTCCGTGGCGAGCCACGGACGGGGTGTCGGCGCGGCCGAGACCGTGCCGACCGGGGCGAGGGGGGTGATCGGTCCCCCGACGTTGTCCTGACCGTCCACGGTGCCCCGATCCGTCGTCGTGACGGGGCCGGAGGTGACCGGCGTGACGGGGCGGACCGTGGTGTCCGGGTCCGCCGTCGGGGTCGTGGCTACTTCGGGCGCGGCGGCGTCCGCCTCGTTCCGTTCCTGGTGCGAGCCCGGCTTCGTCCGGTCCGGGGCGCCCTGCGCGGGGGCGTGCGGCGTCGTTCCCGTGCCGGGGCCCGTGGTGCCGTCGGCCCTGACCGCCGGGGTCGCCGGTACATCCGGTCCGACCTGTCCGACTGGTGGCGGGCTCGGTGTACCTCCCTCAGCCAGAACCGGAGCGGTTACGGATCCGGTGGCGGTCACGGGGCTCGCGGGCGCGTCCGGTCCCATGGGCGCCGTTGTCACCGGCCCTGTACCGGTCGTCGACACCGGGCCGGGTCCGGCGTTCTCGGAGAGCTGCCGGGCGGGGGCCGTCTCGTCCTGGTCGTCCGTGGGATTCCGTACGGCCGGGCCGTCGTCACCGACCGGGCCGGGCCCCGGCTGCGCGGGGCCGCCGGGGCCGGTGGACGCGGGAAGGCCCGTGGCCGGCCGGATGTCGTCGTCCCCCGCCCCGATGGCGGGCGGCACGGTCGCCGCATCGCCGTCGCCGTCGACGCCGGCGGGTGCCGTGGGCGGGGTCGTACCGACGGAAAGGTGTTCCGCCCCGTCCGCCGTGTTCCGCGCGGGCGTGGGCCCGCCGCCGGACACCGTCGCCGGACCCGTTCCGTGCGGCGTAACCCCGGGTGTGCCGTCAGCCGCGCCGTGGGGCGTGCCCTGGACCATGCCCTGGACCGTCGGGGGGACGGAGCCTTGGGACGCATCCGGGGCGTCGGTCTGCGAGAGCGTCGCGACCGGTGCCGGAGGAGCCACCGCGGGATCCACGGGGCCGTGCGCCGCCGGGGCCGGAACGGCCGTACCGGCAGGGGGAATCCGTACGCCGTCCCCTGGTCCCGCGTGGACCGCGGGCCTCTCGCCGCTCGGTCCGCCGCTCTTCTCGTCCGTGACCCGCGCGGGGTCCTGGGCTGAACCGGCCGAGGTGTTCGGCAGGGTGGAGTTCACGTTCCCGGAGAGTGTGAGGTCGCGCAGTCCGTGGCTGAACTTCTCGGTTCCCGCGAAGACCAGTTGGGTGTTCAGGCCGCTGACGAAGGAGCCGTGGAAGGTCGTCGGTTCCCAGGAGCCGTAGAGCGCTCCTTCGGTGACGGTCTCCGCACCGGCCGAGAGGGTGGCGTCGAAGCCTTCCTCGGCGGTCTTGCCGCCGATCTTCGCGCCGTGGGAAAGCGGTCCGCCGGATGCCGGGGTCTTCGTCCCGGGCAGAGCGGTGCTACGGACCGGGGTGGTGTTCAGTCCGGGCATCCGGTCCGCGTCGGCGAACTTCACGCCGAGGCCGGGCCCCTTGTCGAACGTGTCCTTGAAGAGCCCCTTGAAGAGGCTTTTGCCGCCGTGGAAGACGTGCTCGAAGAGCGAGTTGACGGCTCCGGTCGCTCCGCTCATGAGGATGTTCTTCAGATCGAAGCCGTGCGGCTTGCGGCCGGGGTCGGCCGTGATGATCAGGGCGAGACGCGCCGCGAACGTGCTGAAGGCCTCCTCCAGGACCTCGCTCAGGGTCGGCATGAGATGGCTGCGCCTGACCAGCGTTTGCATGATCAGCAGCATCCTGGCCCGCGAACGGGCCTTGGCGATCGCGGTCTTGCCGGCCGTGGCGCCGCCGCTGAAGAAGGTCATGACCGCGAGGACCGCCAGCTCGATCAGGAGGATGACCGCCTCGATCACCAGCTGGATCTTGGACTCCGCGATGTCCATCGAGGTCTTCACACGGCCCTCGGCGATGTCCTCCAACTGCTTGGCGAACGCGACGAGATGGTTCGTTCCTCCGTCGTCGGTCAGCGACTTCACCGCACCGACGTACTGCTCGGCGACCCCGGGCGGCAGTACCCGGCGGGCGAGGTGGACGGACTCCTCCAGGAGGTCCGACAGCTTGTACATCGCGTCCGCGAGATACCGGAACGGCCTGCGGCTCAGATAGGCGAGGTCTTCGCTGGCCTGGAAGATCTTCTCACCCAGAAGTCCGTAGAACAGGTTGTTGAGTTCCTCCGAGACCGTGATCGCCATGACGGATCAGTGCCTTCCGGAGCCGGTCTTGGAGGCGTGATCGCCGATCAGCTCCAGCGCGTCGTTCTGGGCCCCCTGGATGACGACCGCGTTGATGTTCAGCAGCTTGGCCGAGTTGGCCACGCCCCGCGCGAGGGCCTCGCAGGCCCCTTCCACGTCCGCGCGGTCCTTGACGTCCCGGGGGTACAACTCGCTCCACATCCGGTCGTCCCGGCCGGCCCAGCCGGCGGATTCACGGACGAGCGCGCTGAATTCACCGGTCAGCCTCGCGACGGTGTCGCCGATCTCGGCGTGCAGCCGCGCCGCCGCGTTGATGGCCGAGGTGTCGGCCGAGAAGACGTTCGCCACTGTTTCCCTACTCCTCTGTGTCCTCGTGGATCTCGTCCCGCAGCCGGGTCCGGCCGGTGCGGACCCGGGAGGTGTCCGGCTCCTCAAGGACACCGGAACCGAAGATGTCCGCCCAGTCGAGGTCGAGACCCTTCATGCCGGGCAGCCCCGGGCGCGCCGAGGTGAACGGCGTCATCGTCCGCATCACATGCCGGGACATCGCGTCGCGGGCCTCCGCCGCCGCCCCGAGGACCGAGGAGGCCAGTTCGGCCGCGGTCATCGTGCGGTGCCGGCCGTCGAGGAACCTCAACCCGGTCAGCTGCCCCTGGGAGCCGACCGTGACCTCCACCGCCCGGTCCCGGGAGCGCACCGTGTACGAGGCCTGGCGCAGCTCGGCCTCGGCCGCGGCCACGCCGGCCGTAACCGCCTCCAGGTCGGCGAGCGCCTCGGCCAGGCGGTCGCCGATCGACTCGGCGAGGGGGTTCGCCCCGGCCGTGGCGTCCGGCTCCGTCCGACCGTCGTCCGCGGTGCCGTCGTGCGTGCGCGCGTTCATCCGATCACCGCCGGTGCTCCGCCTTCCTCGGTTCCCCATACGTCCTCGTCCTCGTCCACCCAGTGGGCGCGCTGCCGTTCGCCGCTCTCCGTGGCCTGGCCGCCCTGCATGCCGCCCATCGGGGCACCGCCCATGGGCATGCCCGAGCTGGTGGTCTGGGTCCCGCTCCCCCGGAAGGGCAGGGCGTCGGTGTCGAGCAAGGCGCCCGCGGTGCCCGGGCCGCGTGGTACGGACATGTTGGCCGGGTCGTTGAGGACGTTGCGCATCCGCTCCGCGTTCGTCCCGCCCGCCCCGGCGCCCGCGCCCGCGCCGAAGCCGGGGTTGAGCGGTGTGCCGCCGCCTGGCGGCGCCCCCTCGGACACAGCGGACCGCACTCCCCCGTATCCGTCGGCGGTGCCGCCCAGCCGGCCCCCGGTGAAAGGGGTGCTGTCGTAGTCGGCGTAGTCGGTGTGGTCGGCATGGTCGGCGTGGTTCGCGCCGATGAGGGTGTCGCGGACGGGGAACGGGGTGTTCAGCGGGGAGGAGCCGCCGTGCGACAGCCCCGAAAGCCCGGACAGATCCGGGAGATGCGAGAGATCCGGCATGCCGGCCCGGTCGGGCAGCTCGATGGGGTCGTTCAGCCGGGTCGTGGTGTGGGTGCCGTCCGGCCGGGTGGTCCGCACGGTGCCGTCGGACGGGTCGAACACCTGCTTGCTGCCGTCGGAGAACTCTGTCGTGAGGGTGCCGTCCGCGTTGAGCCGGAGGTGACTCCCGTCCGGGTTGGTGATGACCTTGCCGGGGTTCAACTTGGTAGTGGTCGTACTGCCGTCCGGACGGGTCGTCACCAACTCCCCGGTACCGGGCCGGAACTCCGTCTTCGTGCCGTCCGGATACGTCTGCACCAGGTTGCCGTCGGCGTCGAGGCGGGGTCCGTTCGTCCGGATCGCACCCGGGTTGAGGGGGACGGAGCCGCCGGTGGACGAGCGCGGGGGCAAGGAGGACAAGGAAGACAGGGAGGGCAGGGAAGAAGGCAGGTTGAGGGGGACACTCCCGCCCGTGTTGAGGGCGATCCCACCCGGGTTCAGCGGGACGGAACCCCCCACATCGAGCGGAACGCCGCCCGGGCGGGTGTCTCCCAGGCCGGCGACCAGGTCGTCCAGTCCGCCGTTCAGGGGCACTGTCGCGCCGGCCCCGACGCCGTTGCCGTCGAGGTGCGGACCGTCCTTGAGGCTGCCGCCGAGACCGTCCGGGTTCAGGCTTCGCGTGAGGTTGTCGCCGATGCCGCTGAGGCCGTTGCCGAGACTGTCGCCGAGCCCGCTCAGACCGGTGTTCAGAAGCTTCTGATTGTTGTTCAGACCGTCGAAGAGGTCTTTGTTGCTCGCGCCCACGTCGGAGAGATTCTGATTGAGGCTCTCCCATGCCTCCTTGTTCTTCTTGTCCGCATCGCCGATCGCCTTCTCCGCCTTCTCCTTCTCGGCTTTCGCCTCCTCCTTCTCGTACGTGGCCGACAGACTCCTGGTGCTCTTGGTCTCCACCGGCTGCTCCAGGTCGTGGGCGTTCTCGGCCCAGACCTTGCCGAGGGTGGAAAGGGATTGCCGGGCGACCGACACGAGATAGTGGTCGATGTAGGTGTTCCAGCGCTCGACCGCCCGCTCGCCGATCTTCTTCCAGGTATTGATGTCGTCCAGCAGGCCCAGTCCGGGAATCTCCTCGGTGAAGCCGGGCTCGGTGTTGAATTTCTTCGTCGTCGTGTAGATGAGGTCCTCGTCGTTGTCCTTCCAGGTGGCGGGCCGCGCGTCCTCTCTGTTCACGGTGACGTAGGGGACGTTGTTCGCGATGACCCAGGCGGTCACCGCGTCCAGTTCCTCCAGCAGCGCGCGGTGCGGATCGTGCTCGGCGGTGTCGGCCCAGTTCGCCCAGGCCTGCTGGAGCAGCCTCGCCTCCCAGTGGAGATTCCACTGGGCCTGGAACAGCGTCTCCGAGTACGCGGAGGTGGGCTCGTGCCCGCCCAGCATGACGTGGCCGTATTTCTTCTCCGGGCCGCCCATCTGCTCCACGTAACCCTCGTAGTTCTTGTGGAGAGTCTCGACGAGTCCGCGTACGACGTCCGCCGACTCCCCTTTCCAGGCGGCCTTGTCGCTGCCCAGGCTGTCCTTCCAGGCGGACAGGGTGCGGAACTGGTCGCTGAAGAATTTCGCCGCCCGGTCGAACGAGGCGGCGGTCCGGTCGAACGAGGTGAGGTCGACGGCACCGGCGTCCTCGACGCTCGCTCCTCCGTAGGAGAAGTTCGTCGTCTTGTAGTCGTTCACCAGGGCGTCGAGGACGAATTTCGGGGCGGACACGTACCGCCACAGATCCGCGTCGTCCCATTCGTCGCCGTACTTTCCCTTGAAGGCGCCGCCCTCGCGGGTCGTCCCGCCCTCCGACAGATGACTCTTCCCCTCGCTGTCGGCGAGGGTCCCGATGAAGACGATGTCGGCCGTGTAGAGCCGCACGAGATCCTTCTGGCCGTGGTGCACGTAGAAGGCGATGCGGTAGTCCTCGCCGTGGGACGCCTGCCAGCCGGAGGAGGCCGCGTAGTCGTTCTTGTCCACGGCCCTGGTCAGGTGTTCCATCAGGTTCACCCGCATCAGCGGGATCCCTTCCCGGCTCTTCAGCTTGTCGAAGAGCGCGTTCCGGCTCGGCATCGGGTAGCCGGTGTAGAGCCTGACGGCCTGGGCCCAGTAGTCGTCTGTGTCGGCGTTGGATGCCATGAACGAGCTCCGCTGTGGTGAGGTACGAGGATGTCGGCCGCCGCCCGGCGGATGAGGTCAGGTGTTCAGGTTCTTGCTCCCGTCGGCGCCGCTCAGATCGCCGTCGACGTCCTCGAAGATGTCGAGTGCCTTCTGGCCGTCGATCTCGGTGAGGCTGTCGCTCTGGGTGTTCCCGATGACCTTGAGGGTCTGCCGGAAGTCTCTTTCGATATCCCTGAACAGCCTTTCCTGATCCGCCAGGATCTTGTCGATGGAGGTGGCCGACTTGGTCACCCCTTCGACGAGGGACTTCCCGTGGGTGAGGTCGTCGGCGGTCATCGGGCCGATCGCCAGGAACTGGTTCTGCTGAAGAGTCTGTGGAGTGGTCTGGTTCTCGACGAGGCTCTTCAGGGCCCTTCCGGCGCCGGCGGTGTCGTCCTGCCGGATGTTCTGCGTCGCGGTCACGAAGTCGTGCAGCTCGGTGTCGATGAACGTCTGCAGCGACTTCCCGTCGAAGTGGGACAGTCCTCCCATGGGAACCTTCCGAAGGTAGGGGCGGTCGGTCGACCGGGCGCCCGGCACCGGTGCCCGGCATCCGGCGTCCGGGCGCGGATCCGCCCGGTCGCCGGCCTCGGACCGGACGCCGGACGCCGGACGAGGAGTCAGCGGCCGATCTTCACGTCCGACCACATCTGACTGAGCGAGTTCTCGGTGTACTTGTAGTTGCCGGAGACGTCGGTGAGGACGTCGGCGTTCTGCTTCAGGAGAAGCTTCATGTTGTCGACCGCCGTGTTCCAGGCGTCCTGCTTCCCGATGTACACCTTGGCGTCGTCACCTCCCCAGGAGTCCATCAGTGCCTGGAGTTCCGCGTTGAGGTTCGTGATCGTCTGCGCGATCGCCTTGGTCTGGTGGACCATGTCGTCCGCGGCGTTCTGCATGTGGTTGTAGTCGACGTGGATGTAGCCGTCGCTGAAGTTGTCGCCCATGGGGTGCTCGATTCGTCTCGAAGTGGTTCGGTCGCGCCCGAGGAGGAAGAGGATCCGCCGGAACCTCAGCCGCCCGTCAGCTGGTCGAAGATCGCTTCGGACTGGTGATAGGCCTGGTTGATGGCCTCGTTGGACGAGCCCTGGTTCTGCTGCATCGAGCTCAGTGTGTGGTTGAGGGTGCCGATCATCTCGTCGAGGTTCCGGAGGATCGTGTCGGCGTGACCCTCCCACTTCTCGATGAGTCCGGTGTAACTGTGGCCGTCGCTGCCCTGGTACCCCGTACTCAGGTTGTTCCGCATGGCCTCCACGTCCTGACGGGACCTCAGGATCCCGGTGAAGGCGGACTCCAGGGCCATGATGCCGTTGCGGGTCGCCGGTATGTCCGCGGTACGGACTTCGCCTGCCATGCCATGCCTTTCGGTCGTCACTGCTTCGAGGTGTGAGACACGGTCCCACACATACGTTACTCGTCCCGCACACCCTGGAACGCCCAACACATGTGAATACTCACACCTTTCCCTTCGCCGGCGCGCTCCGCGCGCCGCAGTGCGCCGGTGTGGTGGAGGGCCGCACCGCGCCGGCGGCCGCGTCCGGGTCCAGGTCCGGACCGGCGGGCAGCATCGCGAGCAGCGGGGCGGGCAGGGCGGAGGTCTGCTCCTCGGCGTACCCGAGGGCGCCGAGCGCTTTCGCCGTCGGTACGCGGTACTTGGTGCCGGTGTCGTCCACCAGGTAGGTGGTGGTGCCCAGGGCGGTGCCACCGGCGCCCAGGACGCGCACCAGTGCCGCGTGTCCCGGACGTACCACCACGGCGTCCACCCGCAGACAGGCCGGCGCGGCCTCGGCGAGCGGCTGGGTGACGGGCGACAGGTCCCCGGTGGCCGTGAGCAGGGTGGTGACCTTCGTGCCGTGCTCGCCGGGTTCCACGCCCGCGCACACGGACCGGTCCGGAGCGATCCCCGCCGCCCTCGGCGGTGCGGCCGGCAGCCCCTTCGCGTCGGGGGCGCGGCCCTCGGCACCCGGGGCCAGATGCCGTTTCAGCGCGTCCGCGCCCAGTGGCAGGGCGCGCGGCGGCTTTCCGCCGTACGCCCCGTCCCGGGTATGCGGGTCACCGAGTACGAGGGCCGCCTCGGTGTCGGTCAGCGGCACCAGGCCCTCGGCGCGCAGGAGGTAGTAGGGGTGGGCGGCCGATCCGGGCACCCGGGTCTGGAACACCTGGCCGACGGTGCTCGGCGTGCCGTCGAGGGCGGGTCCGGCGCCGCCGCGTCCGGGGGTGCCCGGTGCCGTCAGGTCGGGGCCCGCCACCAGGGCGTTCAGGAAGGCGCCGGACACCTGTCGCGGGGTCACGGATCCGTAGCCGAGCGACACGGCGGCTCCGGTTCCCGGGTCCAGACGGAGCCGGCTGCCCTGCCAGACCAGGTAGGCCGTCCCGTCGGGGCCCTTCGCCACGATGCCCTGGTCCGCGCCCAGTCCGCGGCCGGATACGGGCGCGCCGGCCACCAGGGTGGTGTGCGGGGCCGTGGTCCCGGTGGCCGTGGCGGCCGTGGCGGTCCCGGTGGAGCACACCAGCCAGGCACTTCGGTCCAGGGAGTTCGCCGGGGGTACCGACTCGGGGGCGCCGGGGATGCCGACGGGGGCACCGACCGGGGTTCCCTGGAGCGAGGCGGTGGCGACGGTCGAGGCGGTGAGGTCCTTGCCGGCGATCAGCCGGGCGGAGGCGTAGTTGCGGACCGGTCTGAGCCGCCCGTCGATGTACAAGTAGCGGGCGCCCGTCTCCTTGTTGACGACGAGAGTGCCGGTGGTCTTCCACGAGGTCTTGCCGCCGGGCGAGATCAGGCCGAGGACCACGGCGCCGGCGGCGATGAGCACGGCGACGAGGACGCCGACGCTCACTCCTCTGGTGGTGCGGGCCAGCGGGGTGTCGGGGGCGTCGGGTTCGGCGAGGAGCATGCCGGCGGCGAGCCGGCTCATCAGGAAACCGTGTGCCTGGACCTGGTCGCGTTTGGACTGCATGGTGGGTCACCTGGGGGCTTTCGTCGGAGTCGGCACGGGCGCGGTCACCCAAAGACGGCGCGCAGGAGCCCGAACACGCCGACGGCCCAGAGCGCGAGCGGGAGCAGGCTGATGGCGAGCGCGGACTGCAGGAGTTCGGCGGCCCGGCCCCAGTAGGGCAGCATCCGGCGGCCGGGGACGGTCCAGGTGACGACGGCGAGGACGGCGGCCAGGGCGAGCAGGCCCGCCGCCAGGGCGGGCCGGTCGCCGGGGTCCAGCCGCGCACCGGCGCCCACGAGCAGGGTCGCGGCGCCCAGCGCGCCGGGGATCACCAGGGCCAGCCGCTGTCCGGTGTGGACCATGCCGCGGCCGTGCATGAGCAGGATCAGCGACAGGACGGCCGCGACCAGCGCCTCCGGCAGGTCGGGGTGGTGGGCGAGGAGCAGCAGGCAGCCCGTGGCGACGACGCCCGTAGAGGCGTACATCGCGGTCATCCAGCCGGCGGCGAGTTCGGTGCGGGTGGCGACGTCGCGCCCTTCGTACGGCTCGATGCCTTCCTGGAGTTGGCCGGGGTCGCCGGGCAGGGGAGGCATCCGCAGACCGGCCAGTTTGAACGAGAGCGCGGGGACGAAGCCGCCGAACACCACCAGGCAGGCGGCGATGCCGCAGGCCGCCTGGTCCACGGGGACGTCGAGGACGCTCGTGGTCGCGCCGCAGACGGCGGCGACCACGCAGACCAGCGCCCCGGACAGGAAGAGGGGCGGGTAGACGGCGCCGCAGGCGAGGGCCAGGACGGCGGCGCCCGCTCCCGCCGCGCCGGCGGCCAGCAGCCGGGCGCCGAGGACGTGGTGGGCGTCGGGTCCCGCCGTGTCCCCCGCGGGCAGCAGCCATCCGGCCAGCGCGAGGGCGGGCATCGCCATGATGCCGAGGGTGGCGCTCGTGGGCGCGTCGCCGACCGCGCGGGACGCGGTGGCGGCGCCCGCGAGCAGGAGCAGCCCGGCGGCGCCGGCCGTGGCGGCGCGGGGGGCGACCGGGCCGCCGGGCCAGGCCAGCAGGCCCAGGCCGAGGAGGAGGACGCCGGCGACGAAGCCGCGCAGCAGCCGCCGGCTCGTCTCCTCGGTCCAGGCGTGGAGCCGTTCGCGGGTGATGTCGGCGATGCCGTCGACGAGGTCGTCCAGGCGTACTTCGGGCATCGCGTCGGCGCGGGGGCGCAGATGGAGCACGTCGCCGTCGCCGAGGCCGAGGGTCTCCAGGGTGGCTTCCTCGTCGAGGGGGCGGTCGCCGAGCCGCTGGAGGACCCAGCCGCCGTGGTCGAGGCCTTCCTCCTCCAGGTCGTCGCCGCAGTAGCGCAGGACTGTGGGCAGGAGGTCCGCCACCGGGACGTCCGCGGGGACCGCCAGGTCGATGGTTCCGGCCGGGGCCCGGACGGTGAGGCGGCACAGGCTGGCCACCGAGGTGTCGCTCATGGTCGGCACATTCGCTTTCGCGGAAGGTGATCGGGTCGGTCGGGAAGGTGTGCGGGGGTGCTATGTGCGTCCGGGTGTCCGGTCGGCACATAGGTGTGTGTTCCCATGGTCGAGTGTGTGAGCCCGTGACGGAAGACATCCGTCTAAGGTGTGTGTGCAGAGTACCCCTGCTGTCGCGCCGGGTCCGCCGCGCTCACCTCCCGCCGCCGGTCCGGGTTGTCTTTCCGGCCGCCGCCGCTCGAAGGAGCCGATTCGTTGAGTTCCGTGCTTTTCCGCCGCCCCGCGCGCCGCCGTGGACCGGACATGCCCCAGGGGGAGTTGAGCCTTCAGGAGCCACCGGTGCTTGCGGAGGCGGTGCCCGACAGTTCGGCGGTGTGGACGTATCTGCCCATGGCGATGATGTCCGTCTCCATGATGCTGATCTTCCTGCGCCCGGGCGGGTCGAACGGGATCTTCGTCTATCTGTCGCTGGGGCTGATGGTGCTGGCCTCCGCCGCCATGATGGTCGGTCAGTTCATGCGCCGAGGCGCCGAACGCAAGCAGCGGCTGCGCGGTGAGCGGCGCGACTATCTGAGGTATCTCGGCCAGATCCGCGGACAGGTCCGGCGGGCGGTGGCGCAGCAGCAGTCGGCCCTCGCGTGGCGGCATCCCGAGCCCGCCGCCCTGCGCTCCCTGGTGCGCACCACCCGGCTGTGGGAACGGCGGCCCGCCGACGAGGACTTCGCCGAGGTGCGCGTCGCCGTCGGCGACCAACAGCTGTCGATGAAGCTGACGCCGCTGTCCACCAAGCCCGTGGAGGATCTGGATCCGCTCTCGGCACATGCGCTGCGCCGGTTCATACGTGCCTACAGCACGGTGCCCGGTCAGCCGGTGGCGGTGTATCTGCGGTCGTGGGCACGTGTGCTGCTGCGCGGCGATGAGGCGGCACGGCGCGACCTGGTCCGGGCGATGGTGGCACAGCTCGCGGTCTTCCACGCGCCGGAGGATCTGTGGATCGCGGTCTGCGCGGGTGACGAGCGGCGGGCCGACTGGGAGTGGGTGAAGTGGCTGCCGCACGGCCTGCATCCGCAGGAGGAGGACGGAGCGGGGCCGGCCCGGATGGTGACCTCCGACTTCGGGGAGCTGGAGGATCTGCTGGGGGCGGAGTTCGGCGAGCGGCCGGCCTTCGACCCGGAGGTGCCGCCCGGCCGCGAGGAGCCGTACACCGTCATCGTGCTGGATGGGGTGACCGTGCCCTCGGGGCACCGGATGGACGGTCCCGGTTTCCGCAACGCGGTCGTGCTGGACCTGGCCGACGCGCTGCGCTGGCGGCCGGGCCGGGCCACGCTGCGGCTCGACGTACGGACCGACCGCGTCCGGCTGGTACGGACCGACCGGGCCCGCAAGGAGCGGACCACGCCGCTCGGCCGGCCCGACGCCCTGGGTCCGGCCGGGGCGCTGGCCCTGTCGCGGATGATCGCGCCGTATCGGATGCGGCTGGCCGCCACCGCGGCCGAGCCGCTGGCCGCGGACACCGAACTCACCACGCTGCTCGGCATCCCCGATCTGCACCGGCACGAACCGGCCGCGCTCTGGAGGCGGTTCGGCGGGGCGGGGCGGCTGCGGGTGCCGATCGCGGTGGGCGGCGACGGTCTGCCGGTCGAGCTGGACATCAAGGAGTCCGCGCAGGGCGGCATGGGGCCGCACGGCATGCTGATCGGGGCCACCGGGTCGGGCAAGAGCGAGTTGCTGCGGACCCTGGTCCTGGGGCTCGCGTTGACCAACTCGTCCGAGACGCTCAATTTCGTCCTGGTCGACTTCAAGGGCGGGGCCACCTTCCTCGGTCTGGACGAACTCCCGCACACCTCGGCGGTGATCACCAATCTCTCGGACGAGGTCGCGCTCGTCGCACGGATGCAGGACGCCCTGCACGGCGAGCTGATCCGGCGTCAGGAGCTGCTGCGGGCGGCGGGCAACTACACCTCGGCGCTGGAGTACGAGAAGGCCCGGGCGGCCGGAGCGCCGTTGGATCCGCTGCCGAGCCTGTTCGTCGTGGTCGACGAGTTCAGCGAACTTCTCGCCGCGCACCGGGAGTTCATGGATCTGTTCGTCATGATCGGACGCCTCGGCCGGTCGCTGGGGGTGCATCTGCTGCTGGCGTCGCAGCGGCTGGACGAGGGCCGTATGCACCAGTTGGAGGGCCATCTGTCCTATCGGATCGGACTGCGTACCTTCTCGGCGATGGAGAGCCGGGGCGTGCTGGGCGTCCCGGACGCCTACCAGCTGCCCTCGCAGCCCGGCAGCGGCTATCTGAAGAGCGGTGTGGAGGCGCTGACCCGGTTCCGGGCGGCCTATGTGTCGGGCGGCTACCGCCGGCGCGGCGGGGCGATCGCCCGGGCCCGGGTGGCCCATCAGGTGGTCCCCTGGACGTCGGCGTACGTGGTGCCGCGGGCGCCGGCCGGGCCCGCCGTGCCGCCGCCGGCCGAGAAGGAGCGGGAGTCGGACGACACCGTGCTGTCGGTGGCGCTGGACCGGCTGCGCGGCTCGGGGCCGGCCGCGCACGAGGTGTGGCTGCCGCCGCTCGGTCTGCCGTCGCCGCTCGACGCGCTGCTCGAAGGACTCGGGCTGGACGCGGAGCGGGGGTTCACCGCGTCGGGGTGGGCCGGGAACGGCCGGCTGAGGGTTCCGGTGGGTCTGGTCGACATGCCGTTCGAGCAGCGCCGTGCCCCGCTCGTGGTGGACCTGTCCGGCGCGGAGGGACACGTCGGCATCGCGGGTGGTTCGCAGAGCGGCAAGTCGACGCTGCTGCGGACCCTCCTCGCGGCGCTCGCGCTCACCCACACCCCGCGCGAGGTGCAGTTCTACTGTCTGGACTTCGGCGGCGGCACGCTGTCGGGGCTGTCCGGACTGCCGCACACGAGCGGGGTGGCCTCACGGCTGGACGGCGAGCGCATCAGCCGTACGGTCGCCGAGGTGTCAGCGGTGCTCAACCAGCGGGAGCAGTTCTTCCTGGACCACCACATCGACTCGATGGCCACCTACCGGCGGCGCCGGGCGGCCGGCGAGTTCGCCGACCAGCCGCACGGCGACGTCTTCCTGGTGGTGGACGGCTGGGCGACGCTGCGCCAGGACTTCGACGCCCTGGTGCCCACGTTCAACCAGTTCGCGGCGCGGGGCCTGAACTACGGCGTCCACCTGGTCGTCACGGCGTCGCGCTGGATGGAGATGTCGACGCAGGTGCGCGATCAGATCGCCACCCGGCTGGAGCTGAAACTCGGCGACAACATGGACTCGGTGATCGACGTACGCCGGGCGGCGCTGGTGCCCCGGGTGCCGGGCCGCGGGCTCACCGTGGACGGGAAGCTGCACTTCCTTTCGGCCCTGCCGCGCGTCGACGGGAGCTCCGCCGCCGAAGACCTCACCGACGGGGTGGCCGCGCTGGTGGAGCGGATCGCGGACGCGTGGACCGGGGCCGCCGCGCCGCGGGTCAGGATGCTGCCGCATCTGCTTCCCGCCGCGGAACTGCCCGCGGCCGGGGGCACAAAGGGGCTGCGGATGCCTCTGGGCATCGACGAGGAGACGCTGTCCCCGGTCTGGCACGACTTCGCCCGCACCCCGCATCTGATGGCGATCGGCGACACCGAGAGCGGCAAGACCAATCTGCTGCGACTGGTGACGGCCGCGATCACCGAGCGGTTCACGCCGAAGGAGGCGCGCGTCCTCGTGGTCGACTACCGCAGGGAGCTGGTGGAGGCGATCCCCGAGGAGTACCGCCTCGGACACGCGGTGTCCCTCGGCTCGCTGCAGGAGATGATGGGCGGCTCCCAGCGGGCGCTGACGACCCGTCTTCCGGGTGCGGACATCAGTCCGGCGCGGATGCGGCAGGCGGACTGGTGGAAGGGGCCTCGGCTGTTCGTACTCGTCGACGACTACGACATGCTGGGCGGCAGCAACGCCTTCGACCATCCGTTCGCGCCGTTGTTCGAGTTCCTGGCGCTCGGGCACGAGGTGGGGCTGCATCTGGTGGTCGCGCGGTCCGCGACCGGGGCCGGCCGAGGCTTCGGCGACCAGCTGCTGCGCCGCCTCGGCGAGGTCAACACGCCGGGCCTGCTGCTGTCCTGCCCGCCGAGCGAGGGGTACGTGTTCGGCAACACCAAGCCCCGCAATCTGCCGCCGGGCCGGGCCTGGTACATCGCCCGGAACAAGGCGACGCTCCTGCAGACGGCGCTGACCGGCCAGGACGGATCCGAAGGACCCACTGGACCCGGCGAGGCCGGCGTGCCCGGGTGACGGCCGGCCGGACAACGCGACAGGGGTCGGGCAGGAGCGTGCTCCCACCCGGCCCCTGTCGGTTACTCCCGGCCCTCTCCCGTCCCTCTCGTGTCCCGGGCCGTCAGCGGCGGGCCGGCCGCCAGCCGCGGGCCCGGCCGCGCGGCACCGCCAGGGCGGCCCAGCCGGCGAGCAGGACGACTCCGGCACCGGCGGCCGAGACCAGGACGGCGGTCCGGGTCGCCCGTTCCCCGTGCGACCGGTCCGGCAGCCGTACGGCCCCGGCGTGCGCGCCGAGCCCGCCCCCGGCCGCGCCGGTGTCCCCCGCCACGGAGGCGACCGCCGCGTACACGTCCAGCCTCGGTACGTCGTCGGGATAGGCGGTGGACGTCAGCCGCCGGGCCGTCTCGGCCGCCGAGAGGTCCGGATGGGCCGACCGTACGAGGGCCGCGGCGCCCGCCGCGTACCCGGCGGCCAGCGAGGCACCGGAGCCCACGAAGTGCCCGGCGCCGCGCGGCCCGATCCCGACCACCGCGTCACCGGGCGCGGCCAGGTCGGCGTGGGCGGGGAGCCGCGCGCCGTCCGGGCGACCGCCCCGGACGTCCACGTCCAGGACGCCCAGTACTCCGGGGGCCGCGGCGGGCCAGTAGTCCCGCGGGGGTGGCGGGGGCGTCCGCACCGTGGTGGTCCTCGGGGCATCGGGCACCGCGGCGGCCACAAGGAGGACATCGTGCCGCGCGGCGTAGGCGACGGCGGCGTCGAGGGCGCTCGACCGGTCGGTGAGGGCCGCCGCCACCGTGACGACGCGGGCGCCGGCGTCCACGGCGCCCCGGATGCCCGCCGCCACCGATGCCGGCGTCGGCGCTCCGCGCTCCGTGGTGCCCCGGGCGGCGACGATGCGCGCGCGGGGGGCGACGCCGTGGAAGGCGGTGCCCCCGGCCGGTGCGGCGGCGATCAGACCGGCCACGAAGGTGCCGTGGCCCACGCAGTCGTCCCCGGCCGGGCCGATGGCTTGGACCCGGCCCGCCAGGGCGGGCGCCTCGGTGGACACGCCCGTGTCGACGACACCGACCGTGACTCCGGCGCCCTCGGAGATCCGCGCGGCCCGGGGCAGTTCCAGGCTCAGGTGCTCCCAGGGGGTGTCGGTCGCGGTGGTGGCGGACCGCCCGGTGCAGACGGAGCCCGCGGCCGGCTCGGCCGGCAGGACGGGCAGCCGGACGGCGGGTCCGCCCTCGGCGAGGGCCGGGGACGCGAGCGCGAGCAGGGCCGCCGTCAGTCCGGACGCCAGACCAGCCGTCAGCCCGGCCTTCAGCGCCACCGCCGGGGTCCGCGAGGCGCGGGGGCGGGCGGGCACGTTCTTCGGGGCGGGCGGGCCCGATCGGGCGGGCCGGCCGTCCGGGGCACGGTTCATGCGGGCAGTTCCTCCCGGTGGGGCGTGTCCTGGGGCAGCAGGAGTCTGAGGTCGTCGAGACCGGGGGCGGCCATCCGGCTGATCCGTCCGGCCTGCCGCGTCATCATCCCTTCGAGGACCTGGCGGGCCAGGCGCGCGTTGCCGAAAGAGCGGTCGCGCGGCAGGGTGTCGAAGTGTTCCCGCAGCATCTGCCCGGTGCCCGGACCGCACTCGTAACCCGCGGTCGCCGCGTGGGCCCGGACGATCGTCACCAGCTCGTCGGAGCTGTAGTCGGCGAACTCGATCCGCCGGGAGAACCGCGACGACAGGCCGGGGTTGGAAGCCAGGAAGCCGGCGATCTCCTCGGTGTATCCGGCGGCGATCACGACGACTTCGTCGCGATGGTCCTCCATTAGCTTCAGCAGCGTGTCGACGGCCTCGCGGCCGAAGTCGGAGGCGGAGGCGCCCTCGGGGGTCAGGGTGTAGGCCTCGTCGATGAACAGCACGCCGCCGACGGCCCGTTGGAACACCTCGCGGGTCAGCTGCGCGGTGTGGCCGACGTACCGGCCCACCAGATCGGCGCGGGAGACCTCGACCAGCTGGCCGCGGGGCAACACGCCGAGCGAGGCGAGGAGTTCGCCGTACAGCCGTGCCACGGTCGTCTTGCCGGTGCCGGGCGGTCCGGTGAAGACGAGGTGGTGGCTGATCCGGGGCACTGGCAGACCCGCTGCCTCCCGCCGGCGTGCGGTGGACAGCAGGTTGACGAGGTCGGTGACGTCCCGCTTGACGGCGGCGAGCCCCACCAGCTCCCCGAGCCGGGCCAGCGGGTCGGTGCCGTCGTCCGGGTCCTCGCCGAGGACGGCCGCGGCGGCGTCCGCGCCGACGTCGTCGGGGAGGAGGAGCTGGAGGTCGTTCTCGGAGATGTCGGCGCGCGTGGCCAGGCGGGTGGCCTGGCGGTCCACCATCTCCTCGAACACCCGGCGGGCCTCGCGGCCGTTGCCGAAGGCGGCGTCCTTGGGCATGCGCTCGAAGCGTACGGCCAGGGCCCTCGGCGTCGACTCGTCCAGCCGGTACTGGTGGCCTTGGCACATGGTCTCGACGATGGCCACCAGTTCGGGCACCGAGTAGTTCTCGAACTCGACGGTCCGGGAGAACCGTGAGGCGAGACCTGGGTTGGAGGCCAGGAAGTCGACCATCTGGGCGGAGTATCCGGCGGCGACGACCACCACGTCGTCGCGGTGGTCCTCCATCAGTTTCAGCAGTGTGTCGACGGCCTCGCGGCCGAAGTCGGCGCCGGAGCCCTGCCCGTCCGACAGCAGGGTGTACGCCTCGTCGATGAACAGGACACCGCCGAGGGCACGTTGGAACGCCTCGGTGGTCTTGATCGCGGTACCGCCGACGATCTGGGCGACCAGGTCCGCTCGGGACACCTCGACCAGGTGCCCCGAGCGCAGCGTGCCGAGCCCGGCGAGGATGGTGCCGTAGAGCCTCGCCACGGTGGTCTTGCCGGTGCCGGGCGGGCCGGCGAAGACCAGATGGCGGCTCATCGGCGGGGCCGGCATGCCGAGGCTCGCCCGGCGCTGGGCGAGCCGGGTCAGGTTGACCAGCGTACGGACCTGCTCCTTGACGTTGTCCAGGCCGATCAGGGCGTCCAGCGCTGCCGACGCGGAGTCGTCCTCGTCGTCCCTGGTCGAGGGCGCGGCGGCCGGGTCGGTGCCCTCGGCGTCTTTGGTACCCCAGGCGTCCCGCTTGCCGTTGCCGGTGCTGTTCAGGCCCTCCACCACCACGCGGTCGCCCGCTCTGGCGTGGACGAGGCCGCCGCCCGCGTTGTCCCGGACCGCGCAGTTCACCACGGAGACGGGTGCCTCGGACTCGACGCGTACGCCGTCCCGGCCGCCGGCGCTCGCCTCGCAGGTGGTCAGGGACGCCCGGCCGCCCTCGGCGATCAGCACCCCGTGCTCCGTGCTCTCCCGGGCCGTCACCCGGGTGGCGGTGAGGTCGCCGTGCGCCTCGACGAGGACGCCGTGCCGTCCCGCCCGGGTGATCGCGCAGTCCCGTACGGTCAGGGTGCCGGCGCCGCCGACGAGGAGCCCGGTGTCCCCGGGGTCCTCCACCGCTCCCCCGCCGACGTAGGCGTTCCCGTCGTCGTCCACCCGGATACCCGCGCCCCCGGGCCGCTGGATCACACAGTCCTCCAGCCGGCCCCGGCCGTCCCGGGTCACCTCGACGCCGTGCCCCGCCGGGGCGATGATCCGCGCCCTGCGGACCAGCGGGTGGGCGCCGGAGCGGATCGTGAGGCCGGCGCCCTTGGCGTCCACGACCTCCAGCCGGTCCAGTTCGGCGGCGGACTCCTCCTCCAGCAGCAGCCCGGTGCCGGCGCAGTCCCGTACCGTCAGGCCGACGAAGACCGGCGAGGACGATCCGGCCACCCGGACCGCGGGCGCCTCGCAGGCGTCCGCCCAGCAGTCCTCGAAGGTGCCCCGGGAGCGGTCCGCGACGAGTACTCCGTGGTCCTTCGTCCGGGCCACCCGGCAGCGGCGCAGCAGCGGATCGCTGCCCCGGCCCACGGCGATGCCGACGCCGGAGGTACCGGTCACCCGTACGTCCTCGACGACGGTGCGCGACTCGCTCGCGAGGTGCAGGCCGGTGGTCGTGTCGTGCACCACCGTACGCAGCACGCTGACCGTACTGCGGCCCTCCAGTGCCACCGCGGGTTTGTCGGTGGAGGAGATGTCGCATTCCTCCAGGGAGCCGTGGGCCTCGCCGTTGGCCAGGACGCCGTTGCCGCGCGCGTCGCGGATCACGCAGCCGCGCACGGTGATCCGGCCCTGTTCGCCGATCACGACGCCGGTGGTGCCGAGGTGTTCGAGGGTGGAGGACTCCACGGAGCTCTCCGCGGCCGAGGTGACCACCACGCCGGCTCCCGCGCCGTTGGTCACCCGGCAGTCGCGCAGGGCCAGCGAACCGGTGCCCCGGGCCAGCAGGGCGGTCCACGAGGAGGCGGTGATCTCACAGCCGTCCATGGCCACTTGGCCGCGCGGGGCGTCGACGGCCGGAAGTTCCTCGTCACGGCCGCGCAGCACCAGGTCGGTGAGCATGACGGCGTCCGCCTTGAGCGTCAGGGCGGTGCCCCGGCGCGGGGCGATCTCCACGGTGCCGCGCGCCTGGGCGGCGACGATGGTGACGGGCGTGGTGATCGTCAGATTCTCCGGGTAGGTGCCGGGAAGGACGCTGAGCACCGCGCCGCTGCGCGCTCTGGCCAGCGCCTCTCCGATCGTCGACAAGCCGTCGGCACTGTCCGGGCCGACGGTGAGCACCTGGCGAGACACGCGTGGTTCCTCCTCAGACGAAGACACCCCCGGCGACCGTGGTCCGGGGTGTCCTGCGCGGGTGGCGACCGGGGTGTCGGTTGCCGGGTCGCCGCGGCGGGTGGCGGTCGGGGCGGACATGCGGGGAAACATATGGCGGAAATCAGTCGTTTCCACGACCTCCACCGGCACATGTGCGCGATGTCCCGTGCCCCGTCAGGCCGCCCCGGGGACCAGAGTAGTTGAGGACGGCGGACGGGGTGTCACCTGTGTGCACATGTCCGTCGTACGTTGCCGGGTGCGAGGAGTTCCGGTCTTCCTCAGGTGTCCCTGGTGTCTTGGGCGCTCTGGGCGCCTTTGGTGTTCTGGCGTCCTGGGCTTCTTGGGTGCCCGGTGTTCTGGGTGTCCCGGATGTCGCGGGGGCCTCCTCGGGACACGAGCCGGGACCCGCGGTCCCGGGGACGCGCGGGGCCCGGCTCGGAACGCCGGTTTCAGGTGGCGGAGTTACGGCTGCCGCACCCGGTAACTCGTCATGGTCCACGGAAGGTCCTGCTGGGCCAGTGAGCCGGTGGCCCAGGCGGTACCGGTGCAGTCGGCATCGCGATAGAGCTCCAGGGCGGCGGTCCCGGAGACGACCTGGACCGATGCCGCCGGACGCGACAGCGTGTGGCACGTACCAAAGTCGCCGGTGTCGACGGTCGTCATATGCCCCGTCCCGGTGAGTCCGGTGTACAGATACGCGCCGTCGCGCAGCGGCGGCCAGCCCGCGGCGTCCGCCGTGCCGGCCCCGAGTCCGAGCAGGGCCGCCGCCGCGGTCAGGGCGGCGGCCGTACGGCGGTACTTCACTCCGGTGTGGGACATGTTTCTCCATCCTCCTTCCCCCTCCGGTGCGAGGGGTGGGGGTGGTGCCGCCCTCGGCCGGTCGACACCTCGGACCAAAGATGTTTACATGTTCAACCACATAGGGGTGAGGGCAAATCCCGCCATCGGCTCATGGACATATGTCAGGACGCGTCGTCCTGGACGTCTCATTCCCCGGCGGGGTCCGCGGCGACGGCGGCCGCGTACTGTTCACGGAGACCGGCACCCGCGCCGGTGCTCGTGTCGAGTCTGCCGAAGACCCAGTCGACGGGACGGCATTCCCGTGCGCCGGGCAGCCGCACGACGAGCGGGACGACGGCGAGGGCGTCCGTCGTACGGTGCCAGGTGCCGCCGGCGTGACGGGCCAGGATTTCGCCGACGTAGCAGCCGAACGCGACCAGCGACTCGGCCATCTCCTCACAGGTGACACCGTCGGTACGGAAGCCGGCGAGGATGCCTTCCACCAGGTCGAGGCTGGCGGGACCGTAGTCCAGCTCGACCCCGCTGATGTCCGCCGCGGCCTCGACGATGACGGCTGCGAACCGAGGCGCGCTGTCGGGCTCCAGAGGGTGTTTCAGATGCAGCTGCATGGTCGTCCTCGGACTGTCGCCGTCATGGTCGTCGCGGCCGGCCAAGGAACCCCCGGCCGGGCGTGCTCACCCGCGCGAACCCGGGTCACGGACATGAGTCGTGGACATGGGGTCACCGACGTGCCGTACACGCACCGCACACCATACGGGGTGTCCCGCGACGTGTTCAGGAGGGCCGTGCGCGGGCCATGCGGCACAGGTGTGCCCGACCCTCCGAGGGTCGGCTGACATGCCCACACATCACACTCGGGCGCTCACACGACTGTCCGGCGAACATGTGACGTTCGATTGCTCGCAGGTCGGGTCATGGGCCGGGGCAGCTCCGACGGTGCAAACGAGGTCGAGCGGACCATCAACCGGCTGAAGATCTCCCGCGCGGTCGCAACCCGCTACGACAAGCAGGCCTGTGTCTTCCACGGCACGGTCACCATAGTAGCGGTCCGACTCCGGATCCGCCAGTGATCCGCCGGACAGTGTCCGGCCGAACCCGGAATCGAAGACCGAAAACACATTTGCCGAGAAGACTCCCATCTGGTTCTCTTGTTGGCCATCTGACCTCCGTCGTGGAGTGTTTCAGTGGCCTCGCTGTCAAGAAGAAAGGATTCTTCATGTCCACGCTTCTTCTGGAGATGACCCCGCGCGTTGCCGGTTCCACCGAGGTGGAGCCGGCCGTCGAGTTCGAGAGCCGCTGGGAGAGCGACTCGGCCGACTGCCCGCTGACGACCAACCTGGGCTACTCGATGACCTGTTGATTCTCCAGGTCGGCGCGGCATAGGCGGACCGCGGTCCACTCGGATCCGGAGAGGCGGGAATGGAAAAGTCAGGTTCTTCGGACTGGGTGAATCGGGTCGTCAGGAAGTATGTGGGCGCCGACTGTTCGGTGACACAGGGCTCCGTCTGGCTGGCCGTCCGGCCAGACGGAGTGGTGTTGCCGGAACACGGATGGAAGCTGCACGTGTCCTCGCGCGCGGCCGACTTTCCCGAGCTGGTGGAAAGGCTGCTTCCGCTTTTGGCGGCCGAAGGCTGTTCATTCAAGCTGGCGTGCTCGCAGCGGGCGCTCCACGCGTTGAATGACGGTCACACGGCTCCGGCGAGTGTGGGGAAAGCTTTTACCATCTATCCCGATCCGCGACGGGTTCGCGAGTTCGGGTTGCGGCTCGCCGAGGAACTGCGGGGGCATCAAGGGCCGCGAATCCTCAGCGATCGAAGAGTGCTGGCGAAGTCCCCGGTCTATTACCGGTACGGGTCTTTCACCGCCCGGCGCGGTTCGCACGCGTCCGGCGCCCCGGCGACGAAGATACGGTAGCGTCCGTCGAGCAGGGTGCCGTCCCTGTCGCGATCGGTGCCCGTGCCGGCATCGGAGAACGGGTCCTCGACCCACGACGGCTGTTGGTGCTGGACGACGAGTCCCTTGTCGGCCTCGCCCGTGAGGCGGCCGACGCCTGCGTCGCCCGCATACCGCTGCTGAGCTCGCTCGGCCAATGCTGCGGCGCGGCCGGTGTCGGCGACTACCTGTTGAACCTGGCCGCTGTGGAGCAGTCCGAGCGCTATCGGGACGCGGCCTTCGACCTGGCCACGCATGTACTGCTGCGGAGCGGCGGGCCGCTGTCGCACCCTCGTTGGTTCGCCCCCACCGACACTGCCGACCGCTCGCTTTCCTGGGCGAAGGGACTCGCGGGCATCCTGGCGTTCTTCCGCAGGCTGTCGGACGGTGGCCCCGGGTGCCTCCCGGTCTTCAGGTATTGACCGGCGCCCGGGGCGTGTCTCCAGACGCCCTGGAACAAGGAGAAACTCCCTTTGGGGCCTGTCCAGCGGTGTCGTGCGGATCAGCGGGCGGCCCTGAGGAAGCCGCCCACGAGGTGAAGTCCGGACCAAAGATCGTTGCCGGTACCCGCGCCGCCTGCTCCGCCTCGGCCCGCCCGGGTGGCACCGGCGGGCCGAGGGGCGGTCCTTCGCCGGTCAGCCCTTCGCCGTCAGCGGTACTCCGAGGAGTTCCTCCAGCGCGGCCACGGTCCGCCGGGGCTCCTCGGCGTGCACCGTGGCGAACCCCAACTCCCGGGCGGGCGGCAGGAACGCCTCTGTGTCGTCGACGAACACGCACGCGTCGGCGGGCAGGCCGAGACCGTCGAGGACGAGCCGGAAGATCTCGGGTTCCGGCTTCCGCAGTCCGTGGTCTCCGGATATCACCACGGCGTCGAAACGATTCTCCAGATCGTGCCCCGCGTAGAGGTCCCACGAGCCGGCGCCGACCGAGTTCGACAGGATGCCGACCTTGATTCCGGCCCGGCGGGCGGCGTCGGCGGCTTCGAGCATCACCGCCTCCGGACGGAGGTCGGCGAAGATACGGCCCAGCAGGTCGTCGGGCGGGAGGCCGGTGCGCTCGGCGGCGGCCTCGTTCCACCCGGCCTGGGTGAGCACACCGCGCTCCAGGTCCTCGGTGCGCCTGATCATCTCCTCGTCCAGATAGAGGGAATGGAGCAGTGTGCCCTCGGGCAGACCTTCCCGGCGCTCGAAGGCGAGCGCGGCCGGGAGCAGGGGGGTGGTGAGCACTCCACCGAAGTCGAGGACGAGTCCTGTGCGGTTGGTCATGGCACGCATGCTAGATCGTTTCCGCTCGGGACCGGCAGGCCGGGCCCGGACAGCGGCATCACACATGTGGCGTCGCCCGGGGCGGTCGCCGGGTGTGTTCCCTCGCCCGTATCCCGGCGACGGCGGTGGACGGATGCTCCCCCACCAACCGCCCGCCCGATCGCCGGACGACCCCGAGATGACCCCGGACAGGAAGTCGGGCCCTACTCCGCGCCTGGACCGGCGCACGGCAACGGGGCGCCGGACGGCCGGGGTTCTCCGTCCGGGCTCGCGCCACCTCGGTGGTCCGCCGGGGAAGTCCCGGCGGCTGCTGTCTTGTACGGACTCACATAACCCGCCAAGCTGGTTACATGACGATGCACCGACATGTCTTCGCGTGCGGTGACCCCGCACTCGACTTCATCGCGACGCTCCGCGCCCGTCGCTCCGCCAGGATCGACGGGCTCACGGCACCAAACCGCCTCGACGCGTGGTACCTGGAGTCCGGACTCGTCGACTCCGTCACCCCCGGCGCGGACGCCGATCTCGCGCGGGCCCGGTCCATACGGGAGGCGGTCTACCGGCTGGTGACGGACCGACGACAAGGCAGAACGTACGACGAGTCGGCGCTCGCTGTCGTGAACGACGCCGCTCGCCGGCCCGCCGCCCGGCCCCAGCTCGCCCCGCCCGGCCGGCGGACGACGGCCACCCCGCAGGAGGCCCTGTCGACAGTGGCCCGCAGAGCGGTCGAATTGCTCGGCGGGCCCGAGTCCCGTCTCCTGAAGGAGTGCGGAAACCCGGAATGCACCGATGTCTACGTCGATCGCTCGCGGGGCGCGAGACGGCAGTGGTGCGGCATGAAGTCCTGCGGGAACCGGTTCAAGGCCGCCGCCTACCGCGCCCGTAAGCGCAACGCCCCCGTGCCGGCGGGCCGCTGATCGCGAACGGCGGCACCTCCAGGCCTCGCACGTCCGCGCCGTACGACATGCGGAACGGCGGATCCGTCCGTCCGCCGGGCGCGCGCATGGGCGGCACGTGGGCGTGCCACACCGGCCGGATCCGGCGGCCCCGGCCTCCGGCCTACCAGGTTCGGGGACACACCTCAGGGGCATGTCGTTTCCGAGAGCCGCCGTGTCGTGTGGGGGTGTCATGTGCCGCCCGCACCCTCCCGCACCGAAAGTCCGATGTGGGTACCATGCGCAACGTCATCCATTACGAGGGAGTGAACGG